>CAZNDS010000023.1:20823-21267 GCA_964571865.1 uncultured Ignavibacteriaceae bacterium
CGTCAAGTGTTTTACGTAAAGATTTTTTTAATTTCATATCGATTTTTGTTTTCAAGTTATCAAACCAAACTAAAAGAATCCAGAATGCTAGTTGAAGTTATCCCAAAACATTCACACTTCAAGGATTCCTATTTTAATTCTATAATATTCACCACTGCGAGAATGACCGAGAAGTAATTAATCTTAGTGATTCTTCGTGTCTTAGTGCCTTAGTGGCAGAGAAAAATTTCGAATAAGAGACAAATTCAACACAAGAGCCACAAAGACACCAAGGCACAAAGTTGTTCAAAGAACTTTTTGGTCACCCTAACTTAGGGTGAGTTCATGTTTCTAAAATACCAAAACACAAGTTTTGCAACAGATTCTGACGGATTTGTGTTCTATCAGATTCTTAAATTGACAGCATTCAGAGAATTTCTAAAAACTCAAATAACAAAAAACAAA
>CAZNDS010000024.1:0-7756 GCA_964571865.1 uncultured Ignavibacteriaceae bacterium
CCGGCTGACTACTAACTTTGTTTTAACCTTCCTTTGGTATCATTTGATACTATTTTAGATAAATCATTTTAATAACTTTATTGTTTATTGGTTTCAACCTATTTTTTGGGATAAATGTAAATGACAAAAAATATACACCACTTGGGTAAGAGAATCCTTTTCTATTTCTACCATCCCATTCAACGATATATGAACCAGGAATTTTTAATCCATTTTCCAAGATTTTTAATTGCAGACCTAATATATCATATAAAATAACAGCTATATGCCCAACTTCGTTTGTTTTATACTTAATTCTTGTATTTAAATTAAAGGGATTAGGGTAATTTTGTTCAACAAATAAACTCGATTTATTATTAATTGAAGTGGATTCTTCATTTACAGAAACAGTACTATCAATAATATTGTATTTGAGTACAGCTCCACCTAATCCAACTACCCACAATGACTTTGTACTACTTAAAAATAAGTTTTGTAAACTATAACCAATTCCTACCCCTAGATCACTTAACCAGTTAAACCCACCATCTGTTGTTTTTGATAAATAACCAGAAAATAATGACCATCCCGTAGTTAAATCCTTAAAACATGTACCTGTTATATTGATTGTAGCCTGACTAATCTTTTGCCATGAAATTCCACCATCGGTAGTACGATATAGAGTATCTCTTTTTCGAGCCCATCCAATTTCAGGAATAAGAAAGAAAGCTGGATAAAATGATGTTGTTGGTTCCAAAAGAGCCCATGTAAAACCACCATTAGTAGTATAAATACTTTTTAATCGGCCATAGATCCAAACTTTTAAGGGATTTTGATGAATGATTTTATTTAAAGTCCCACTTGCCGGATTATCTTGCACAATCCAAGTTGCTCCACCATCTAAGGTTTTAAGAATAGTAGCAAATTCACCTGCAACCCAACCAACTCGTTCATTAACGAATTTTACATCACGAAGGTTATTTACCGTACCACTATTTTGAGAATTCCAATTATAACCCGAGTCTGTTGTATGCAAAATTTTACCATTTGAACCAACAGCCCATCCTAAATTTTCAATAAAATCTAATGAAATTAAGCCTGATATTTCTGTTTGTAGCCAATTGCTACCCCCATCTGTTGTTCTATATAATCGGTTTGAACCACTTAAATTAATTAAATATCCTAAATAATTATTGAGGAAATGTATATCGTTAATTATACCCCCAAAATACTTTTTGTCAATGTGTTGCCATGTTAAACCGAGATCGGAAGAACTAATGATTACACCTTCGTTGCCAACAGATGTAATTTTATCAAAGCTATGGGGTACTATTACATTCAGATTAGTTGCTCTATTAGAATAAAATATTGTCGCCCAGGATATTCCTCCATCAATAGTCTTTAAAATAGATCGACCCGAAATTCCAAAACCTAAAGCCTCATCATAGAAATGTACTTTACTAATTCTGGCTGTTTCTTGGCTATTCCAGCTTTGTCCACCATTAGTAGAAGTAAAAATAAAGTTTTTGGTATATGAGTTCATTCCTATAGTCCAAGCTTTTGTACCATAAGCAATAATGGTATTTGAATTGAAATAATAAATATCATGAATTTTGACTGAGTCTGAAAATATTTTGTACCAGCTATATCCTCCGTCTGTTGTTTTGAGAATTATTCCATTTGAAAAACTCGGGCAATCGGGCGGATAATCGCACGTTGAAATATAAAGTTTACCGCCACAAATAAATCCCATAGAATCATTAATAAATTTTATTCTTTCAAGTGAAAGAGTTGTTTGACTCTCTGCGTTAAACCAATCCAAACCACTATTTGTGGAAGTTAATATTAGTCCACTATCTCCAATAGAAAAACCAGTTGAATCATTTAAGAAATAAATTTGCTTAAGCCCATTTTTTTGAAAAGTATAGTTAGGGAAATTTCCTTCATTTAATATTTCTACCCAACTGATTCCACCATTTGAGGAGAATAGAATATATGGACCACCAAATCTGCTATCATATTCAACTCTTGAAGTTGTCGCCCATAGCAGATTCTCATCGATACAAAAGACTGAACTGAAGTCGTATTTGGGATTAACATTCAGAGTAAACCAATTTACCCCCGAATTAGTTGTTTTTATTACGATGCCATTTGTTCCGACAATCCAGCCTAATTCAGAGTTAAAAAATTTTAAATCAGTTAAATCATTTCCTGTTGGATATGGATTTTGCCAAACCCATTGCGAATAGATTTGTGTTTTGATAATTAATAAAATTCCTATTACTAATATTTTTTTCATTTATTCTACGTGATATTTTCTTTCTTTTGGGAAAAGGATTTTAGGACTTTTATAAAATTTAACAGAATGTAAGGGAGTAATAGTATAATTCGGATGAATAAGACAAATCAGAGAATCTATTTTAACCCTGCGGTTCATTTCACACTTAATCTTTCAACTAAATTTTAAATCAATTTCTTTTCATTGTCAATTCAAATCTTCAGAGGATAGCTGAATCAGTCCGTACATTCCGTTTGTATCTGTAAGAGCAAGTGCGGGCATATTGAATTTTTTTGCAGTATCAACTAGATGCTCAATACGTACTGTACCGGAAAGGAGTGAATAGTTTGAATGAACGTATAAGTGAATCATTAATTAATGGAAAATGTAAGATGTAAAATGGAAAATGTAAGATGTAAAATGTAAAATGGATTGTCGAGTTAATAGATAATTTATCCGCAAACAAAATATCTGTCTCTGTCAACTGATTGGTGGAGAACAAGTAATTGACAGTGGAGAATTGAAAATCTCTCCTCCGACAGGCAAGATTAAAAATAAAAGAAATTATCTCAACGCATTGCTAAGAATAATAATCCTTTTTGAGAGTCTTAATGCTGATCTTGTAGCTAATGATAGAAATGATCGCCGAGACAAAAGCAACAATCAGATTGGCAGCTATCATTCCCAAAGTAAATTTTCTTTGACCGAATCTTAAAAGATCGAGATGCTGATTTAACGGCAGGTAGTAAACTGCCACTAAAAAAATCATATATGCAATCGTCAGTAAAAATGCTAACGAAGCACCCTGAGACGAAGCGGCGCGAATCGGGTTGTTTTCTTTATAGTTCACAAAGTATGCACCCATACCGAAAGTTAACGCTGCAAGTGCAAGAGAAATAAAAAACAATCCGATCGAAGAAGACAACCATAAATGTTGTCCATTGCGAATTGATAGATGCGAAAAAAGATTAAGAACCTGAGCGGTCACAAGCATTACAAGAAACCCTGGCAGAAATTTTAATCGTATAATCTTTTTTATATCGACGGGCGTCGATTTTAACTTCCAGAACGTTTCTCCTTCGATGCTTAGGTTCGGATACAAAAATCTTAACCCGATAGATGAAATTAGAAACACATTGAATAAAAATAATACTAAATAGGAAATAGTCTGCAGGAATGGAAGCGACTCGATAACATTTACTTTAGTTATGCTGGCGATAAAAATAAAAATCAACAGAACTATTACGCTCAGATGTATCCATTGATTGGAATCGCGAAAGAACTGCCAGAATTCTTTCTTCAGAAAAGCTTCGGATTGCCTATCTAAATTTGAGTTGGTAAAGAACGAAAAAATTTTGTTCGAACTTGAAAAATATTTTTCTCTGACTTTCAAATTGAGTGTGTCAAGCCAGGTCGAGTAGTAAGTTCGCTTGGCAATAAAGAGCATAACAGTAAAGACTACAACGCAAGTCCCAAGTAAAATCCAAATATAATTTAATGCGATATCAAATCGGTTCAAGATAATCCAGTAGAGAGATTCTGAAATCCAATGGTTCGGTAAGTATTTGTAAAAGGATGGGTCAAGAAACCCAAAATACTGATTAACATTTGGGTAATATTTCATTACGTCGCTTGCTAATTGAAACGGCTTGGAGAGTTTGAAAAATGAATAGATTGAAATAAGATAAAGCACACCGGCGAGTGAAATGATTAATCGTACTCCGATCTTTGATGCTATTTTGATAAAGAACATAAGAAATATTACGCCTAAAGCAGAAGCAATAAGCATAAAAGGGATGAATACAAAGAGCAGGAAACCAAAGTAAAACGTCCAGCTCAAATTGAAATAAGACCCGTAGCCAAGCAGGACAGAAAAACCTACTAAAAACATAGTGACAGAACTGAATAAAAAACTTTCCAGGAATTTAATTGTGAATATAGATGAAAATGATATCGGCTTGGTGAGCAGAAAAGAGACCTCCTGCGATTTATAGAGTGTAGAATATGCAACGATTATGTTGCCGACATTAACAGTTAGAAAGAAAACGAACAGCAGCATCGAAATGAATCGATGCAGCAGGAACAAGCCGATGTGTGCTTCTTCAATCGAAAATGCGATTACGTTTCGGGTTAATAAATAAGTTCCGACGGCAAATCCGCCATAGATCAATGTTGAACCGATGCCTTTGATTGTGTTTTCCTTGCTGAGGCGTGTATTCAGCTTGAAGAAAATCAAACTCTTGTAACGCAGTATGTGAAGAATGCTTTTCACTTTTATGATGTAATTTCCAAGAACAATGTTTCGAGCTTTTTATTATTCTTTTCTTTCAATTCATTTATTGAGTCGATCGAGCCTTCAAAAATCAAGCTGCCATCTTTAATAATTCCGATTCGGTCGCAAAGCTCTTCGGCAATGCTTAACGTATGAGTTGACATGAACAGCGATATTCCTTCGGCAGATTTTTGCTTTAATATTTTTTTGATAGTAACGGCACTTTGCGGGTCGAGCCCGACCATCGGTTCATCGATAATAATAACGCTTGGGTCATGCAGTAATGCGGAAGCAATTACAATTCGCTGAGACATTCCGCGTGAGTAGTCTTCTGCCCGTTTATCGATCCACGATCCGATATCAAGCAGTTCGATCACCTCGTCAATCTTTGTTTTGAGTTTTGCTTCTTCAATTTTGTATAACCCTCCGGAGAAATAAAGATATTCACGCCCGGTCAGCTTATCATAGAGAAATGGTGCATCGGGAATATAGCCGATAGAAAATTTTGCATCCAACGGATTTTTTTGGACATCGAAACCGTTTATGATAATTCTACCGGATGTCGGAGAGAACAAACCGCTCATCATTTTGATTGTAGTTGTTTTGCCAGCGCCGTTGGGTCCAAGTATTCCGTAGAATTCCCCTCGCTTGATTTCAATATTCAGATTATTGACAGCAGTGAAGCCGCCGAATTTTTTTGTGAGATTAATTAATTGGATCATCGTGTTTCAATTCTCTTTCATGCTTACTGACAAATTTTGGAAATTCGACATAATGAAACAAGATAGTGAATCTAAAATTAATTTTTGGGGTGTAAAAAAGAATCATGTTGAACTCATAGTATTAATATCTAATAAAACTTTCTGACTTAAATGTTTGAAGATTTAATTGGCAGTGATAGACAACTCTATTTTTAGACAATAACTCACCCAAATCCCTCTCTTAAAAAGTGATGCTGTAAAATTAAGTAGCTAATAGAACACAGATAACGCGGATTCAGCGAATTAACACAGATAAAATCCGTGAAAACTTGTCCGCCCCCGGCGGATCTGTGTCATCCGTGTAATCCGTGTTCTATTCTCTTTTATATTTCTTCCCCTTCTACCCTAAGTTGATAGCATTGGTCAACCGACTGATGGACGAAATAGAGAACGTTTGTCCTTGTTTTCCATATCGGATTTGAGAACTTTTACTTAAGGGCAGTTTTGATTTTTGTTACAATGTCGACTGAGTAGTAATTGCACACACCTTTTTTTGCCGTCGGTTTTATTTTAAGCTCTTGGATTGCCTTTTTAACTTTTGAGTCGGAGACTTTAAGCTGTTTCGCAATATTTCCTGCTGTGAGAAGATCGGTTTTTTCGGTTGGCATAATTTTTTTCCTTTTATTTTTAGTTGAGAACTTTGTAGAACTTAAAGAATGGTTACTGCTTTGTCAACACTTCGTTCGTTTGGATTGATTTGTATTTTGACCTGTTGGGAAAGAGAGCACGACTATTGTCCCGATAATTATAAACAAGAGAATTATTCCTTTTATCCACATAGCTGCGCTCAAAATGAAAATAGAAACTCCCGCCATTATCCACATCGCTGCAAGACAGTGAATTTTTCCTCTGAGCGGAATTGTTCGCGTTTCCAAAAAATGTTTTACCCTCGCTCCAAAGACCTTATTGCTGATCACCCAATTATACAGCCGCTCAGAACTTCGCAGGAAACAGTAAGCGGCAAGGATCATAAAGATTGTAGTCGGCAAACCTGGAACGAACACTCCGATTAATCCAATTCCCACAAAAATCAGTCCGAGTGAGAGTAAAAGATATTTTATAAGTTTATTCATTATGATACGAGACTTTGTTTCACTGAGAACGTAATCTGTACAATAAATCTTTTATAACTGGTTGTGATAATATAATTATTAAACAACCATTGCTCAGAGTGAATTTAATTTTATAGATTTATAATCCAGTCACAAATCGCTGCCAGCTGTTCGTCATTGGTTAGGTTTGCTGCGTTTTTAAGAGTTCCATTTTTCAGCTGTTTGAAAATTTCAACTGCCATACTGTTCTCAATAGCTGCACCAATGAAGAATGTCTGGGGTCTTAATTTCTTTGTTTCAAAACTTTTTCTTATTCTAATTAAAGCTGAATTCGCAGTTTTCCAGTGTTCATCTGCGCCAGCTGGGTCAATTCCGCCCTTTAGCTCTCCTAAAGCAATATATTTTTCGTGTTGGTGAGTTATCGATTGCTTATCTTTTTTCAAGCTACCAGTTGTTCCCTGTAAAATTGAGACGTCAACGTTTTTCTTAACCGCCGGAACAATTGTGTTCATTATCAAAAGTCTCTCCTTTTTACCTTTTGTCCAGTGTAAACCTTTGATTCGTTTTTCAATTCCAATGTCGTCTTTTGGTTTCTCAAGCCATAAGTTTGTATCAGCATCTTTCCATTGATAATCAATTCCAGAAAGATTGAACACAGATAACAACGAGCGAAGAAACTTTCTTTCTCCCAATGTTCCTGCTAAATTTTTTGCTTTACCCCCTAAAGCATCACCTTTTGTTAAAAGGTAACGATATACGAGTTCATCAATAAAGCCCGCCTGCCAAAGTTCGTCGATATGGTCGGCGGGCAGGCTTTTACCTGCCGGTTCAAGAAATTCTTTAATTAGTCCTTTAATGGCAACAGTTTTGTCGTCATCCGTTAAATGGTTTAACGATTTTTCGGAAAGACCCGATGCTGTAAGTAAGCCAACTCTAAGATCAGGAATTTGCAAGAAATCTTTTGGCTTCTTTACTTTGTTTGCCAACGCTTTGAGTGCCTTAGCTTCTTCGACATAGGGAACAGCTAAATAGTTTTTTTCTAATGCAAGCGTGATGAAACCTGCTCTGGTTTTTTCTCTTGGAGTAACTAAATCTTTCACGCTTTGTATTATCGGTGTGCGTTTCATCTTTTTTGCCATAAGTAAACACATTTACGCACTTCGGTTCGTCCGTAGTTGCCCATCTGTTGACTGCTGTTCCCCTTCCCTTTTGGTAAAACAAATATTTTATTGATTTTGTAGCCAAAATTTTCTGCAAACTCCGATAAAATCAAATCAACAGGAATTTCTTCGCCGCCGTAACGGACATTGTCGTTTACCATAACACAATATCCGCCGGTTTTGGTAACTCTTTCCATCTCGCAAATAACAAAACACAACTCCAGGAAATAGTTTCTTACCATTCGCGGAATATT
>CAZNDS010000024.1:7766-21113 GCA_964571865.1 uncultured Ignavibacteriaceae bacterium
CAGTTTCTGGAGTTTGTTCAACTCGTCAAGTATTGTATTGACTTCGGTCATTGCCGCGGAGTTGTTGTAGACTTGCAATATCTGGTCAAAAGTTTCAGGCCGACCAATAGAAGCATAGAATTGGTTCAGTTGGTCAAGTTTTTCTTTGTTCTCAACGGTACAGGAAAGCATTGTTTGACGCAGATTACGAATTTGTTCATTGTTGTAACCAAGATAAACCAACTCTAATGCATAAGTTCTTGTGTAATCGTATCGGTTGCAGTAAGGCGGTGAGGTAACGATAAAATCAAAAAAATCGTTCTCAAGTTTTGGTAATTCCTCAAGACACGAACCCTGAATGATCTTAACAGGATGGTATTCGTGTCCGTTGCTTTCAAATTGGTCAAAAAGAAATGTTGATGTATTCGGTGATAAGTCTGTGATTATTTGATGTAGCTTATGTTTTAATGCGTCTTCAAAAGTCAGGATTTTACCTTTGTTAAAAGGCTTTCCGGAAAGTTCTCTTTTTGAACGATAATCCCAACGCAAATATTGTCCGTCTTTTCGAGTAAAGCTGATTTCTTCTAAAACTGCGAAAGCAGCAAAACGCAAAACGGCTTGGATTTTTTTTTCTTTAATTTTGGAGCAATAGGTTAAATACTTGTTGAGATATTCTTCTGTCTCGGTAGGGAAAGCATCTTTGGTAATTGAAATGTGGTTTATATGATGGTCGTAGAGGTCAACTCTGGCAAGCTCGGTCCAAATATTTTTTACAGTTTTTGTTAATAGTTCTATATCTATGCCGTTTAGTGCTTCTCTTGCCTGCATAACAAAATCACCAACGGGTAAAAGCTCAATTCCATAAGATTGCCAGCCGAGTTCTTGCGCAGCAAAAAGTGTTGTCCCGACTCCAGCAAATGGGTCTAATACTCGTCCCGGTTGTAAAGAATATCCTGTTAGGAAGTATTTTACAAGACTGGATGAAAAACCTTCTTTGTATTTGAACCAGCGATAAATTGACTCGTCTTTATTAGCTTGAAAACTTACTACCTTCCGGCTTAAATTATACGCGGTCTCCAACCTGTCTGCAAGTCGGTCGTAAAGTCTTTGTCGTTCAGTAGGAAATATTTCAGTGACTTGTCTCATTACTCAAATTTAACATTTTGTTCTCTGCCAGTCTAATAAATTTGTGAAAAGGTTTCAACATGTGTGAGTTATTAATCTTGCGCATAACGGTTAGCAAAACACCGCTGCCCACTTGCTGTTAAGAAAAACTCATTCCTACTGCGGCAAGCGGGAATGAGCGATCCGCCGAAGGCGGAGAGCGTCGTTGCTACTGCTGTTAGCCGCTGTCGCCGTTGAAACCAAGTTTTCTATTCACGGAAAATCAGTGATGCCAGTCTTACTCCGATAAGTGTCAAACAATTTTCTAAGTTCGGGTAAAGAGAAGACTGCAGGTTTGGTGAGTCCAAATAGACTTCGACCGCTGATATACTTGAAATCGAACCACCTATCAGTATGATTGCTGAGAGGGTAAGTCTCCCACATCATTGGAACGTATGGCTCTTCAACGGTTCCAATGCCGACGATGTGAACTACGCGTAGTGTTTCCTTATCTGCTCGGGGGAATTCATAAGTAATTCTAAGTGATTTCTTTCCGCAACTATTGCATAGAATCAATAAAGAATCTTGATCCCAAGATGATTGTAAAAGCACGTCGCGAATGTAATATGCAACTCCTTTTAAGTTGCAAGCTTGCGGGAAATCCGTTTTCTTGTTGCAAGATTCGCATTCCCACCAGTATGAAGGCATTGATAATTCTCCTTTCTGTTAATTGCGTTTTAGGCGCTTGCGGCTAACGTGCCGCAAAAGTACGCAATGCTGTTGCGTACTCTAAATATACTAATTTCTCGTGAGTAACAGCATGGAGCGAGCACATAAAAAACTTTCAACAAAGCAAGTGTCGTAAGGTTGTTTGTTAGCCGAAATCGGATGCATGTTCTTTTTCTCCGAAACGTTCTAACATATCTTGAAGAATTTCATCGTTACTTTTCACAATCTCTATGTAGCGACGCAATCTCTGATATTCAGATTCTATGTCAGGATTGGCTTCCCAGATTTCCTGATCTGCGACTATCCGCCGTATCGTACCGTTTAGGACATCTACGCCAGCCCAGTCCTTTAAGATTCGTGGATTGGATAGCAGCCAAATCAAGAAGGACTCCCAATATTTTCTTTTTGAAAATGAAAGGCCATCCCACACTTTGTCAAGAATATCATGTGCAAACCATACTTGAAACTCTTCTGCTTTAGTGCCATGTTTTCTTTGTATGGCTTCAAAAAACGATTGGAGTTTTTTTGGATAGATGTCCTCGAAATTCCATTCTTCGCCATAAAGATTATACAACTCATGATTCTTGGTCCTATGCTCTAACCCAAGCGTTTTCCAAGCCGCATCCTTCTGAATGTGAATTGCTGAATAAGGGATACCAAAAGTAATAATATCCATTGTCTCGTGTACCCATTTATTTGCCATGTTTATATCTTTCTCCTCCTTTGTTTGCCTGTATTCTTTCTATCGATCAAAGAGCCAATCCGATTTCGGCTAACGTTGGCAAAGAACGAAGTCGCGAAGCGAACTATAATAAACATTTACCAATTTGTGAGCGGAGCAATTTTTCATTTCACGTTTTTTGTCGTTGTTAGCCAAAGTGGCGCACACTTCATATTCACTCTTATGTTTTCTGAAAATCTATAACCCAGTCAGTTTCGATGATACCACCTCTTCCTTTTCTGTCAAACCGCATGTAACGATTCTTTATTTTATAACCCCACTTATTTGTATTTCGAAATCCATTTCTCGATGCAATTTCAATGAGAAAATCTGCTGTGTCAAAATAAATGTTGCTTACTGAACTGTCACCAACAACCATTATATAGTGAGTTTCTTTGTTTAGGCACTTTTTAATTTCAACAAAGTGTTTTTCCATCTCGGAAAAATATTTGAAAGTTACATAGGAGTGTTTGTGTCCATTCTTCTTGTCTGTGTCGTAAACATGTTGTAGTTTTTCGTCTAGTCTGTTAATTCCGAGAATTGTATTGTAAGGTGTGTAGTGATTGAACTCAACTTTCTGCAAATGTTTGTTGCCGATGTATTCCTTTTTTTTGTTGTTTTGTTTTGTCTGAGTTTGCATTTGAAACAAATCGCCGACCCAAAATAACTCTACCATTTGATTGTAGATATAATCAATGGCTTTGATGTATGGTGGTGAAGTAATTACTAAATCAATTTTTTGTCCATTCAATTTCTTATACAAAGATTCAGCACTTGAAGAGCAAATAATTTTACTTTTCAATTTTGAATTTGTTTTTTGTGAAAATCTTATTGCTCTGTCAATGAAAAAGTCAAGCTGTGAAAAGAAAAGGGAGTTTACTTCTTCTGGTTCTTTTTTCTTTGTATGTGACACATAAGTTTTTTGTGATTCATTGTCGGCGTTTGATACTCGTCGAATAATTGATGAGAAACAAATCAGCAATAGATCTTGAATGTCCCTTACTTTTTTAGTGTTGTCAAATTTTTTAGGAATTTGATTTATCAGACTTCTGATGATCGAAAGTTTTTTGATTGCATCTTTTGTGAACCAATGTTCTATTGTTTCACAATCTGGTTTGAATTCACCCTCTTTTTTTATTCTTATTTCTTTGACTAACCAACTGGCAATGTCTTTCAATTTTGTTGCATCAATCCTTGTTGTTTTCACCTTTGCAATCATTGTTGATAACGGATCAATATCAACCCCGACCACATTGTGTCCCGTCAAAATACCTTCTACTAAAGTTGTTCCCGAGCCACAAAAGGGGTCAAGAATTGTTTTGCCGTTTGAGCTGTTCAAATATTTGTCTATTGCCCACTTTGGAATATGGGGAATAAACTTTGCTGGATACTTATGAAAGCCGTGCGTGTGTGAGGTTACTTCACGTGTGTTAATATTCAGTATTGAACCTTGTTGAATCTCTGTCGGAATTACCTCCTTTACGAGTATATATTTCAATGTTTCATTCATTTTTCAAGTAAGATAATACTTTCTCGTAAATAGTTTTTAAGAAATTCCAGGCCTTGCTTTTGTTGTGAACTTGTTGTCAAGTGTCTTGTGACAAAAATTCTTTTCACCATGAATCCAATCTCTTTTGCAATATCGGCAATTAGAATATCAGTAGGAATTATTACTCCTGAGTATGCAGAGTTTCCAACTACAATTCCGACAGAACCACCCTTAGCTGTCTGTTGATATAATTTCTTTAACAAGGTATGTGTGTCGTCAAAGTAACCTCTCACAACACTTGGAATTCTATTGTTCCAAAGTTTTCCGCTGCCAAATAATGAAATTAAGTTTTCAAGGTTTTCATTCTTGTAAACTATCGGTTTGTGATTGAGAGAATTTGTGTTTGAACGAAAACCTGTGTTTCGAAGCAAACGAAAGTCTTCTTTGTCTTTTACAAAGTCTCCAAGCCACAATTCAACTTTGTGAATTTCAAAATAGTCAAAGCAATTGCAGTAAGGTGGTGAGAAAAATGTAAACTGAATTTCATCAAAGAATAACTCATCAAACTTTAAACAGCTTCCTCTAAACACTTTCGGCTTTTTCTCACAGCTACCGTAATTTTTTTTGATGTCGGTTAAGATTATTTCAAGATGTCTTAAAAGTTTTGTTTTTACAAAACCAAATTTATCCTCAGGGAAAACTTGTTTTTCCCAAACATCTTTTTCAATGTTAATGTAGCCGTTGGGGGTTCGCTTTCTGTTTTTGTACTTGATTCCGTTGCCTTCCTTTTTAATGTTTGAAACTTCCTCAATGATTGCAAGCCACGCAACGAATAAAAGGTTTTTGACTTTTTCGTTTTCAATTTCTTTGATATACATCTTAAATTGAAGTAACGATTGAAGTATGTCCTTATTGAAAACTCTGTTTGCAAGGTCAAAAGAAGTATGAAAAACTCCGTTTGATTTTAAAAGTGATTTTATTTCCTCAATTTCAAGTGAAATAATTTCAATATCGTAATTGCTGTATTGTTCATTCTCAACTTTGGCAACTAAGACTGAAATGGGATTTACATCTATTCCGAATGAGTTTAGATTGTTTGTTCGTGATGCTAGCAAAGTTGTCCCGCTTCCCGAAAACGGGTCAAATACGTTGCCATTAATTTTTAATTCTTTGATGAACGCATTTACTAAACGTGTTGAATAACCCTCACGGTATGGAAACCATCTCTGAACCGGCGTCTGATATGCGTACTGAAAATGAACTTGATTACCGAATGATGAACCGTTAAACATAGGGAAAAAAATTTCAAGTTCATTGAAAATTTTTAGCTGTTGAGCTTGTGCATCGTTAATTTCAGTTTCGAACAAACTGTAATTAATAGATGGCTCTGAAACTAAACTTTCAATTTCAAAATCATCAAAGTAAGTTTTATATACTAATTCATTTGCCGGCATTTAATTTCAATTCTTGAATTTATTTGCTCTGTGATATTGAATGAACTCAACTAAGGGAAACTTATTATCCACTCTATTTTTAATCACAATATTGGCGCTTGAAAGAATGACCGTCTTCAGGTTTTGGTCTACAATATCGCTGAATTTAGTTGATGTAATTATTCTATGGTCATCGGTCAATGAGAAATAGCCCTTGTCAAATGCAATGTGGCAATGCCTGCAAAGGCAAAGTCCGTTCAAGATGTGTGCTCTGTGTTGTGTGCCTTCGTCAGCAACATTGTCTGGCTTTATATGTGCTGCCTCGACAAAAATTTGTCCTGTTACATCGCAGTTTGGAACAGCGCATAGATAATTGTATTTCTTCTTAATCCTTATTGACCATGTGGCATTTCTTATTCGGCTATTACTTTGTCTATACCTTAAGTCGTTGCTCAAAATGTCAAATTCGGGAATAGCAACTTCCTCTTGTTCAGAAATTACATCTACAAGTGGGGCAGTAAGCATTCCATCTGTTATTTGCCCCTCAATATTTTGTTCCTGAGTTATGTTCTCAAATATTTCTCTAATTGAATTCTTGAATGGTGAAATGTCAATTAGTGGATTATCTCTGATCGCTTCCCAGTCTGCATCTGTGAGTAAAGGACTCGGAGTAAAAATTTTAATCTCGTTAACAAAACTCGTATATCTGTTTGTGTAAAATAGTCGGTTATCTCTTTCTTGGAAAAGACCAGAGTTCATTAAATCTCTTTTCCAGTAAGAAGTATTTCTTGCTACTGCTGTTTTAGTTCCATCCACAATAACTGAAAAATCGTAAATAGAAATAGAATTATTATCATCAAGATTGTTCAACAAAAATCTCAACGGCATATCACCGTTTGCAGGGTTTATACTATATTGTTCAGGTGAATCATTGAAAGCGTAAATAGCAAGTGAGATGGAAAGCGTAAGCTCGTAAATCTGATTGGCAGCAGAATAATTTCCAACTGTATAAAGGTCATTCCACAAACTTCCCATTCTTGTCCAAAACAAAGGACAAGTATTTCCGTCTTTGACAAATCCGTAGCGAATCATTGCACGGATTTTTGTTTGCATAGTTGAGGGCTGAATATTAGATGCTGATGCAAAGTCATACATTTTTTGGTTCCCGTGTCTGCCTCCTGACCAGCCAAAACCAATGTATTCAAGTTTCTGGCTCTCAAGAACCAAAGTCCTTACAGCCAGCAACTCGTCAAGGTTTGAGCTGCTTCTTGAGTGAAACCAATCTCCGTTTATTGATGCCATTATTAAGTTGTATATTTTTACAATTTATTATAAATATAATCATTTTTTCAATTTGTGATGCATGGAGGCATGGAGTTTAGCCTGTGTTGTATGCAGCCAAGTCTCATCTCGTTGTCATATTTGTTTGATAAGTTTCAGGAAGTCCCCCAATATATTATTTGCATTGCCTCCATCATTTCTCATAGGGCTGTCATGTAGTTCAATGTTCAAATTGTCGCAAAGAAAAATAAAATCATTATACTTAGGTGTTTTATCGAAATCATTTATCCTCAGCTCTCTCAATTTATCTGTAAATGATCGAATACTCCTGTTTTGATTTATCTCATCTTGAAGTTCAAAAAGATATTTCCTTGTGAAAATGCTTTCCAGAACTTTCCTACATTTTGCACAAAGTCCATCATAATCACTGATTGGTTTATTGGATTGATAAATTTCCTGTATTTCTTTCAAGTCCCTTTTATTTTCATGTTCAATGAATTCTTTGTAAACATCACAATCTACTATTGTGCTTGTTTTAACTCCGTTGAAATCCAAACCATTTCCAACAATTCTAAGTGCTTTGGGACTATCAAGTTTTCTGAATACCCATGCGAAAAATTCTTTTTCATGTGTGAGAATTATTAGTTGTTTCATTTTTTTTCAATTAACTCACCATTTGGTGTAATAAGATAGGGGTTGGCTAATAACTCTGTTGTCTTTGTTCGTCTGTTAGAATCAAAACTTGAAAATGGGTCGTCAAATACTATTACTTTCTCATCTAATTTCTCATCGTGAATCATTAGTGTGTAAAAGAAGGCAAATGCCAAAACTCTTTTGTCACTTTCGCTTAAAGTATTTTTGAAATTTGGTTTATCCGTTGCCGTTTCGTCAATTGAAACATGGTGTCTTTTGAAAAAATTAAGTGCAAATATTCTTTCATTCTGTCCAACTAATCTTTTCATTGGCTGAAAATCACAGATTGTAAAATCTGCATTTAGTTGTTCAAGGGTTTTATTTATAGTGTCAAGGTGAATGGAAAAAAGCTTTTCGCTATACTCATTTAGTTCTTCTCTTAATGCCTCCCGTCTAACTCTCTTTCCTTCTTGAATTGTATCAATATCATCATACTCTTTGAGGAAGTCATCCCATTCTTGAGTATGTCTAGTTTTGGAAAATTCTAACTCTTTGATTTTATTTTTAAGGTTTTCAATATTGGCCTCTGTACTAAAAATGTTTTTCTTTTTTAACTCATCAACCTGCACTTTGACCTGTTGAAATATCTGAATTAGTTTGTTGTAGTTTTCAAAATTGACATTGTAACCAATGTCCTTTAATTTATTTGAGAATTCAGAATTGGTTGCTTCTTTAATTTCTTTTAACTCCGACTTGTTTATTTCATCGGTATTGATTGAAAGATTGATTGAACCCAACTTGTCTTGAATAGATTCAAGAATATTTTGGGGATTCCATTTTTCAAATTTTGTAACTACTGCTGAAATATCTGCTTGAAGTTTTCTGTATTCATTTGAAAATAATTGTGAATATGCTTTCAATAAATCTTTGGCTTCATCTTTTAACTGTTGCCCACAGAAAACACAATTTTCTTGTTCTTCCTTCGTCAATGTTAAGCCTGTCTGTAAGAAGTCTTTGGAGTGATTGGGATTCTTCCAAGTGTTCAAGATATGTGCGGAAACAAGCTCTGTCTTAATTTGAATAGATTCAGATAAAACACTTTTGGCGTTTTGATTTAAGATACTATCAAGAAGAGTGTCAATACTATCAAATACAGTTTTAATTTTACTTTGGTTGTTAGCTGTTTCAATAGTCGCCTGTGTTTGTTTTATTTTTTCATCAACATCATCATACTTTGGCAAATTCCTGAAGTCATTAACTAAAATCTCTTTCTTAAATATTCGGTTAAATTCGGTTGTCTTAGCAGTTTTCTTTTTTGTCAGTTCATCAAGTTCGTTTTGAAGTGCTTTTATTCCTTCTGCAAGCTTTTTACCTTTAGAACCAATTATTCTATGTGCTTATTGCTTTTTGTCAGTTAGAATTATTTAGAATTACTAAAAATATTGATACAATTTATAAAATCCGTTTGGTTTTACTTGATTGTATTGTACCTAAAAACCTTAATTGGACATTACAGACTAGGATGTCTGCGTAACTTCAGTAATTAACTTAATATTATTCATTGTAGCCCTTTCTTTTTATTATTTGTGAATGATGAATTTTTTTGCTTCGGAATAAATAGTTTTTGTTTCGAGCATGGTAACAAATCTTATTATATAGACTCCGCTTGTGCAATCATCTAAAGAAATTTTTTCTATATGCTTACCTTTATTTTGTTGATGAAAAGACATTTTTTTTATTTGACGCCCTAAAATATCAAAAACAATAATTTCAACTTTCCCCTTTTCTGGTAATGAATAACTAATAAAATTATTTCCAGTAGAAGGGTTAGGAAATATCCTTATAGATAATTCTTTTGGAATAATTGTAGTGTCAGAGGTAGTGCACTTAATAATTTCCCCTTCTAAAGGATTTATGAAACTTTGAAATGTGCCCCAAACATCCATTTTACTTAATGGTGGGTCTGTTGGATAGAAATTATTTTGCCTAGAATCAGTCCAGATTGAAAGTATATAACCATTCCTAATAACTAAATTAGGATCGCGCTGAACTGAAACATTATTTTCATGGGTTATTTTATAATTTTTACCTAATTTTTTGAGTCGTAAATCAAACCTTTGTCCATATATATCTTTATCTTTGCAATCATTATTTCTATCATCTTCCCATACAACCATAACCATTGAGTCTTCAATTGCAAGCGAAGGGATTATTTGCCAACTTTTACTAGAATCATTCACTAATACAGGGGGAAAAATTAATTCCCCTGACAGGTTATACGCTGTAATATAAACGTCAAAATCAATAAATTTTTCAGGTAGAATCCTGTCTTTTACAAAAGTAAATAATAACAAGCTATCCACCAACTTTATACTGATTTCATGTGCTGGTAATATCTCAAATTTTGTTAAAGTGCTTAAATTATAGTCGAAAATTTGAGCATACTTATCAGAAATTATAATAAAACCCTTATTATTAAATAATTCTATATTTGGTCTGGGGCTATAAAGATCTGTCCTAAGATTCGAGTTAATCTTTTTTCCTTCTGAATTAAAAGCCTGAATGTAAATTCTATTACTATCGTAGCTATCACACCATATAATAAAAAAATTTCCATTTTCTAAGATTATTATATCAGGGTTTAATTGTGCTCCTAAAAGCTTTTCATTTACCAAAAAATTTTTCCCAATGGGATTATGGTTACTATCAAATATCTGAGCATATATGTTAAAATCTAGAGGTAACGTGGGGTCATCCGGAGTCCCATCTGGTCTTGTATCAATCCAAGTCACAACAAATTTCCCATTCTTATTCATTGCGCATCGAGGATATTTTTGTCCCGCAAAAGAAATATTATTTAAAGTAAAATCATCGGTTATTCTAAAATTATTTCCTACTATTTTACCTTCAGCTGACACAAATTGGCCATATATATCTCCATCATTTCCAGTTCCTCCATAAATGCCTCTAGAATTTCTATAGTCTGTCCAAACTATTATTACATTTCCTACTGAATCAGCAGAAATATCAGGAGCAAAGGAAGCGTTTCCCTTTTCGCTGATTTGAAAATCCTGTGCAAAAGTAAGGCTTATGCATATCGACCAACTAAAAAGCATTACCCACATCAAAAAGTAAAGGAGTGAAAAATATTTTATTTTAAGGTGTACCACGCATCCATACCTTACATTAATTTTTAATCACCAGAACCTACAGCCTTATTGCAGATATATATTTATACTGCTAAACGTAGTTTAATTTTTCCCCTTATGATTGTCAAGAAGAAAAAGTAAATAAGTATAAATGCTTCAATCATAGGCGGGGTTACTTCGGATCGTGACTTTCTCCGCCACAACAAGCATTTCGAAATCGTCCGTTGTTAGTTGTGTCTCTCTGCTCCACTTGCCAAGAGGGCAGCCGAGTATATCAATTTTTTTGAACCCCAAAGATTTCAAAAGCCAGGTAATTTCAGATGGGACGTAATACCGTTCATTGCAGTGTAAGGTTTTTTTGTTGCCATCGTCGTCTTCAAGTTCGTAAGTCGAAATGTCTCTAAAGGTCATCAAATCAAATGTATTTTCTTTGCTTGTCCCTTCGCTTGAATTTTTATTGATAAAATCTTTTACCGAGTGAAACAGCGGAAATAATCCATTCAGAGTTGTGAAGATAAGTTTGCGGTTTCCTTTCAAGGCGGCTGCAGCGTTTTTGAGAATTGCGTAATTCATCTCGTCCGTTTCCATAAGAGGGAATGCACCTTCGCAGAGCATTATGACAAGGTCGAATTCATTTTTGTAATCAAGATGCCGTGCATCGGCTTGGACGAACTCGACTTTCACATTTTCGTTTTTCGCTTTTTCCTTTGCTCTGTTCAACATCGATTCAGATAGGTCTATTCCGACTACAGTGTATCCGCGTTTTGCAAGTTCGATAGAGTGCCTTCCGGTTCCGCAGCCGATATCGAGAATGCGGAAAGACTTGTTGTAATCTATTTCTTTTTCGATGAAATCAACTTCACCGATCGTTCCTTTTGTGAATGATTCATCGTCATATTTCTTAGCGTAGTTTTGAAATAGTTCTTCGTACCAGGGCTGCATATATGTGAAGATTAAGTTACGTTGAGACTAACAACTTTTGAGCTTGTTTATCTACAGTGCGTAAAGTCTCCTGAATTTTACTCACTTCGGCTTCTTCGAAATAAACTTCTCCGCATTGAGTACAAACCCAAGCGGGGATCGTATCAAAGATTAAATGATAACCTTTCCGGTCGGCATGAAACGGAGATGTTTTGCGCTCCATTGTTCCTTTACAGTGCATGCATTTCATTTTATTATCCTTGTTTTAAAATCATTCTATGACAGCCAAGAGGGTTCCATTACAACAGTGAAGCCAATTTCTCTATGGGTCTGAAAAATTCTCCCAGATAATATGGCCAAACTAAAAGAGCTAAGACTCCCTTCCAGAAAGTCAGCTTGAGAAATCCGAGTGTAAAAAGCCAGCCCATAAACCAAAGAGTACAGGCAATGCTGTGATTTTCAATTTTAATTTTAGAAGTTCTGTCACCGCTCATGATTTTCTCCTTTGTTTAAAGTTAATAAGAAATACAAAGTAATACTAAGAAATAGCATACTCACGGGAATTTCTTCAATATAATTAACGAAAGGTCGTCGTTAGCACGCGCTTCGCCGATGAATTGTCCTATTTCAAAAATGATTCTTTCGCCGATATGTTTTGGTGAGGAAGTCCGCATGTCTTGAAGGAGTTTGAACAATCTTTCTGAACCGAAAAACTGTCCATGCTCATTAACCGCTTCAGTTAAGCCATCCGAATAGGCAAAATAGATCTCACCTTTTTTAAGTCTGCGGGTTCGTTCGGTGTATCGATTGTCGTTCATCAATCCTAGTGCGGCATCACCTTTGTCTAATTCTTTGATGCCGTCAGCTTTTATTAAAACTGGAGGAAGATGTCCCGCATTTACATAACTAATTTTGTTTGATTTAGGTGCGATCTCAACATACAGCAAGGAAGCAAAAATATTTCTTAGACTATCTCTGAAAAAGATATTATTGATTTTTGAGACAAGTTTTGACAGAGAAGCGTATTCATCAATCAACGCTCTGATTGTTGCCTGAAGTTTTGTCGTCAGCAAAGCGGCTTGCAATCCTTTGCCGGCAATATCTGCAATAGCAATTCCGAATCGGTCATCGCTTATTGTGATGAAATCGACTAAATCGCCGCCGACTTCGTTTGCGGGGCGTGTGCAAAGCCAAAGTTCCCAGCCCGGAACAGTCGGACATTGATCGGGCATAAGTGCAAGCTGAACTTTTTTGCCTGCTTCAAGCTCGCTGCGTGCGAGGAGCTTATCTTTCAATTCAAGCATCAAGACGATTAAAATCAAAACTCCGCCGATCAAACCTTCGTTTGTTCTTACATTTGTATGTTCAAAAGTTATGCTTCGTGAAAGAAGAATTAAAACAACTCCAACTAATAATAGTATTCGCCGAAGAGGCGTGAGTTTGAAAAACATTCCTTTCAGCACCCACCACATTATGAAGAAGAAACGTTTCAGCCAGTGCATTTTATCAAGTTGCAGTTTCTTGTCCGGATCGATGTAGAAATCCTTCAAATCCCGCATTTCACTCCGGGCTTTTCTGAAAATATCTTCTTCGGTCAGATCGCGCCGGATCGTTTCGAAGAATTTTGGTTCTGTGTTCTGTTTTGAATTATCTGAAGTCATTGATTTCGCATTTTTCTTAGGCAATCATACGGAAATTTTTGGAATGAGTTGTGATTTGGAAAAACTTTCTTTACAAAAAGAAGCGATCCGCATATTCACAGCGGATATTCTAATCTACCTGTCGGTAGACAGGTTGACTTCTTAAAGGGCAAAGCAAGAGAAAGAAAAAGTATTCTGCCTCGTTTGCTGAATGGCGTTGGTGTGATCATAATTTTTATGACTTTTTAAAATTTAAAGGATATAGTGT
>CAZNDS010000025.1:0-13123 GCA_964571865.1 uncultured Ignavibacteriaceae bacterium
TTTTTCTAATGGCGGTCATTAGAAATTGTTACCTAATGACAAATTTGGGTTTAATGATTCATTTATAAAAAACTCCCCTCAAACTTTCGCCGGAAGGGAGTTTATGTTTACGGTATTTGGAGAGAACTTAATCCATCATTTTTCTGAGCAATGCAGATTTCTCGCTTGCATCTTCTTCAGAGTTTGAAGCATCCTTAAAATTCTGAGTAAATGATTCAGACGAATTCTCTCGAAATTGAAGTTTCGCATTTAAATCGGCACGAACTCGCTTATATGTCGGTTCAACCAGATTATCAATCTCGTCTGTAGAATATTTAGTGATCAAACCTTCTGTTGATTCAATTGAAGTGATCTGCTTTCTTGTCTGAATTTCAATTATTGGAATATCCGGTACAAGTTTGTTCACTTTACTGTATCCAGTGGCAATTACAGTGATCATAACTTCATCGTTGAATGATTCGTCATTGACTACACCGAATTTCACATAGGCGTTGTCCCCAACTGCGTCTGTGATCGTAGACATTGCAGATTGAACTTCATCCATGGACAAATTGCTTGAGCCGGTAATATTCACAAGTACATTCCTCGAACCTCGAATGTCTAAACCTTCCAGTAAAGGACTTGTGATTGCCCGATTCGCAGCTTCAATGGCTTTGTTTTCACCCTTTGCTTTACCGCATCCCATCAAAGTATCACCGCCTTGACGCATTGCTGTTCGTATATCAGCAAAGTCAACGTTAATAACTCCTTTTTTAATGATAACATCGGAGATGCCTTTTGTTGCATCATATAGCACTTCATTTGGTTTATCGAATATATCAAAGCATGAAGTTTTCTTGTCAATTATTGCAAATAATCTTTCGTTTGGAATAACGATTAGACTATCAACATGATCTTTTAGTGCCGATAAACCTTTTTCTGCGTTTTGCATTCTCGGTGCGCCTTCCCATTTGAAAGGTTTTGTCACAATTCCAACTACTAAAGAGCCCGCACTTCGGGCGATTGATGCAAGAATCGGAGAACCTCCTGTTCCAGTACCGCCGCCAAGACCCGTAGTTACGAAGACCATATCGCTGTCAGCGAGTGCGGCTGCGACTTTATCACGGTCTTCTTCCATTGCTTTTTGTCCAACGGTAACGTCACCGCCGGCGCCGAGTCCTTTTGTTATGGTTCTTCCAATTTGAATTTTGTGCGGAGCCGGATTTCGTTCGAGAACCTGAGCGTCCGTATTTATTGCGATGAAATCTACTCCGGTCAAACCGCGTCGGATCATACTGTCGATAGCGTTACAGCCACCTCCACCGATACCTACAACGCGGATTTTAGCTATGGGACTTTCTTCCCGATCGATTACGATGGAGTATTTTCGCAATCGTGTTTCTTCATGGTCAAGACGATGTTGTGTCATTGTTCCTCCATTGTGTTTTGTTTGTTTTTGAGTTTAATTTTCTCTGTTTAATCGTTTACATTTCATCGAAAAACTTTTTAATTTTTTTTCCAAATTTTTTAATCACACTTCCGTTGGGTCGGCGGTATGAAACGTAGTTATAAGATTCTTTTAAATCTGCTGTTTCTATTCCGCCTAGGAGAAGTCCAACTGCAGTTGAGTAGACCGGATTCTCAACTTTTTGAGCAAGCCCACCACCTAGATCTAGCGGCATTCCGATACGTGAAGGAAGTCCAAATACTTCAATCGCCAGTTCTTCACATCCTTTTATTAGGGATCCACCACCTGTAAGAATAATTCCTGCACGAACTTGGTCTTTTAATTTCGCCATTTTCAATTCATGATCGATGAGCATGAAAAGCTCTTTCATTCTCAAATAAATAACTTGAGTTAAAACTCCAACTGAAATACGAATTGGTGCACGCGGTCCACCACTCTGAATATAAATATCTTGTTCCTTTATGACTGCTTTGGGACTAGCATATCCATATTCAATTTTCAATTTCTCCGCTTGCTCGGTTACAACATTAAATGCACTTCGAATGTCGCTTGTAACCTGGCTTCCCGCAACACCGATAACTTTTGAATGACGAATTGAACCGTTGATATAGACAGCTAAATCTGTCGTGCCACCGCCAATGTCTATCATCGCGACACCAAGTTCTTTTTCATTTTCATCGAGAACTGCATTTGCGGAGGCCAAAGGTTGAAGTATCATCTGATTAACTTTCAAACCAGCACGTTCTACAGATTTCGATAAGTTGGTTGTTGCAGTGTTTTGAGCCAATACGATGTGATTAGCAGCTTCCAAACGAGTGCCGCACATACCGATGGGACTTTTTATTCCCCCTTGATCGTCAATGAAATATTCCTCAGGAATAACATGAAGAATGAAATAATCAGATGGGATACGAATCATTTTTACGTCATTGAATAATCTTTCAAGATCGCTTTCAGTGATTTCACGATCTGGATTATTTATTGTAACATAATTTCGATACCGCATACTGCTGATGTGAATCCCGGCGACTCCAATGTTAACTGCATTAATTTTCAATCCAGCTTGATTTTCAGCAATGCTCACTGCTTGGCGAATTGATTCAGAGGTTTTATTTATGTTTGCGACGGTGCCCCTGTGCATACCTTCGGATTGTGACACGCCAAATCCGAGAATGTCTAATTTATTAAGACTTCCCATTTCGGCAATGACCGCACAGGTTTTTGTGGTTCCGATGTCTAATCCGGCAATAATATTTTTTTTCATATTAAATTAATTCAGTCAGTTGATTAAGCTGTTTTTCTTTAACTACAATTTGGCCTTTAAATCTCAGATCGATGTATTCATATCGAGTAGAGTTTTGATTCAAAACTATTTGTCTCCAAAACTCACTCAGCTGGATCCCCTTTTGGGAATCAAAGCTTTTATCGAAAATTATTTTCGCATGCGGCCTCGATAAATAGCCGTTGAATTTGGTTTTTTCATCCACCTGTAATTCAGAAATAGAACTGAACAGAGCAAAATCGATGGCTTTTAAAGACTGTAATGTTTCAAAGACTTTTATTAGTTGAGGAATTGAATTAACCGTATTGATCTGATTGTTTTTTTCGATTTCAATTCCTGTTATAATTGGAAGATCATAAATCTTAATAACTGGATTGAAGGGAAGGATTTTTCCATCTGAAGTTAAGCACGATGTTGACTGAGTACCAAAAATTAATGCAAATGGTTCGACTTCTCTAACTCTCACATTGAAAGTTACAGAATCAATGAAGCTTCCATCTGCCGACTTTATGTATGGATGTTTTTCGATCCTGTCGAGTACCATTTCCGGTGTCAGTTTTTCAAGTTTTTTTTCTGAATTGATTCTCGCAAAATTCATTATTTCGGAAGTTGGTACGATCTCGTTTCGTTCCATTACAATTTTTTCAATACGAAACTTAACTTCAAAATTTTGAGCCGTTTTACTTAGGAATAAAATTCCTAAAACGACAAAAAATAAAAACAGAAAGACAGCTAATCGCTTCACTTTAATGTTTTTCCTGCTTTAATGTATTTTGCATTGTTTCTCAATCATTCCTTCCGGTTTTCATTAGCTCAATAAATTTTTCTCCATACTGATAAATGTCTCCTGCACCCATCGTTACAACTATATCGCCTGATTTCACCACATTAATCAGAGCATCGGGCAGGTTGTTCTTATCCTTAACATATAAAACATTTTTATGTCCAAACTTCTTAGCTGATTCGGTGACAAGCTCACCGGTAATTCCCTGGATCGGTTCCTCACGGGCAGGATAAATATCAAGACAAATAAATACATCGCAGTTAAGAAATGATTTCGCAAAGTCTTCATAAAAGTCTCTTGTCCGAGAGTACAAATGCGGTTGAAAAACCGCCACAATTCTTCTATCCCATCCGGCACGAATGCCCTTAAGTGTGGCTGCAACTTCCGTCGGATGATGCGCATAATCATCAATGATCATGATATCTTGGACTTCAGCTTTAATCTCGAATCTTCTGTAAACACCTGTAAATTTTTCGAGAGATTTTTTAATCGTCTCGAAATCAATACCCAACTCAATAGCAATTGCTATAGCAGCGAGGGAGTTCTGTATATTATGGAGACCTGGGATCGCTAATTTTATACTTCCAAGTTTTTTCCCTTTATATCTGACCTCAAAGCTTGATGTGTTTTCGCAATGTTCGATATCGATTGCGCGAACATCTGCTTGCGAAGTCAAGCCGTAAGTGATAATTTTTTTATTGATCTCAGGCAGAATATCCTGCAAGCCTTCTTCATCTAAACATAAAACGACGAATCCATAAAATGGTACTTTGTTCGCAAATTCACAGAAAGCCGCTTTGATGTCATCAATGTCTTTATAAATGTCCAAATGTTCGGACTCAAGCGTCGTAATCGCCGCTATGGTTGGAGTTAATTGTAGAAAACTTCTATCGAATTCATCAGCTTCAACCACAATAAATTCGCCTGATCCGAGTCGTGCATTTGTGCCACCAAGTCCTCTCAATTTTCCACCAACGATAACTGTTGGATCAAATCCTGCATCGAGCAAAACCAATCCGACTATTGAGGTGGTAGTTGTTTTTCCATGTGTTCCAGCAATTCCAATTCCATATTTCAGACGCATCAATTCTGCAAGCATTTCAGCTCTGCGGATAACAGGAATTTTTCTCTTAATTGCTTCTGCGACTTCTGGATTATCCATTGTTACTGCCGATGAGTAAACTAGCACATCGACATCAACAAGATTTTCTGCGCTATGTCCTTCAAAAATCTTTGCTCCAAGTTTTTCCAATCGGTCTGTAACTTCACTCAAGCTCTTATCCGAGCCTGAGACATTAAAATTCATTTCGATCAGAACTTCTGCAATCCCGCTCATTCCAATTCCGCCGATACCAACCATATGGACTTTTTTAAAATTCTTAAACATTATCATTGTCCCCTGGTTGTTTGACATGAAGCTTTTCCCTTAGGAGTCTAAATTCTTCGAGAAGCCGATTTTCATCATCATAGTCAAATGGACGAATATAAAGTGGATACATTCTCTTGGTGGTTCTAATTTTCACAGTCCTGAAAGCACCTTGAAAATGAAATCTGTGTTCTCTTCTGATAATTATGTTTTTGATATCCTTAATGTTAAAAACTTTCTTATCGAAACGGGTTTCAATTAAAAAGCCATCATCAAAAAATCCGATTCGCTTATTTCTGATCAAGTTGAATGTCGTACCGAGAATAGAATAACCGATGACAATTAAAAATAAATAAGAAATTGGATCATGAGCGAAGTTGTCGAAGTCCAAACCTGCAAACTGTGCCCGCAACAAAACATAACCGAGCATAGCAATGAAGTAAATTACCGTCGATTGGTAATACAAAGTCATGTCATATTTATAAACAGTTTTGTTCATCTATTTAATCTTTGACAATTTTATGGCTTCTTTCGCAATTATTTCTGCAGCATTTGGTTTCGAAAGCTGCTTTGCATTTGATCTCATTTTTGTGAGTTTCGCTTTATCATTTAAAAGTGCAAGAATTTTTTTGCACAATAAGTCAGTGGATTCATTATCGAGTAAAATTTCTGCTGCTTGTTTATCAACAAGCGTCATTGCATTATGATACTGATGATTTTCAGTAACGTTAGGAGATGGAATTAGAATTGAAGCTAGTCCTTGGTTTGTTATCTCGGCAATTGTGGATGCACCTGAACGACCAACGAAGAGATCGCACATGGAATAGGCGTAGTCCATTCTATCAATGAAAGATAATACTCTAATCCGTTCACTTTCGAATGATTTAAACTCATCATAATAATTTGCACCTGTTTGCCAAATGATTTGACAATTAGGGATAAGTTTCTCAACAATCTCAGACAGTTTTACGTTTATGGATCTTGCTCCGAGACTGCCGCCAACAATGAGAACTGTTTTGTAATTTAAATCCAAACCAAAAAACTTTGCAGCTTCGCTTCGATCTTGTGATTGTAAAATATTTCGTATCGGATTTCCTGTTACGAAAATTCGTTTTCGTGATTTGAAATATTTTATGCTGCTTTCAAATCCAAGATGAATCTGATTAGCGATCGGTGCTAAAATTTTTGTCGCAATACCTGGGAATGAGTTTGATTCAGAGAGAATTATTGGACGGTTAAAAATTTTCGTTATGAACAATGGCGCTACAGAAATATAGCTTCCCGTTCCGAGTGATACAGTTGGTTTGAATTTCAACACAATGAAAATCGACTGCACGAGCGAAACAAACAAGCTCAAGATAAAACCTGCTGCCGCAAATCCAATTTTTCTAGGCATTCCTTTAATAGAAATGGATTTAAACTCAAATCCTAAATTTGGAATAACTTTTGATTCCATTCTGTGTTTTGTTCCGACAAATAATATTCGTGATTTGGGTTGCATTCTTTTCAATTCCTCGGCAATTGCAATAGCTGGGAAAAGATGTCCACCAGTTCCACCGCAAGCAAATAAAAATCTATGTGTTCTTTCATTACTCATCGAGTTATTAAAGTCGCCTCAGATTGAAAAACCTCTTGTTGGTGAATTGTTGATGAAATATTGAGCAATATCCCGATTGCAGCAGCATTAAATAAAATCGCAGTACCACCGTAACTTAGAAACGGTAATGGAATTCCAGTAGTTGGAAGAATGCCAACCGTTACGGCAGCATTTACGAAGGCATACAACCCAATTGAAAAAGTAATTCCGAATGCCAATAATTTTCCAAATAATTCGGGGGCATTGAGAGCGATTTTAAATCCTCTCCAAAGAATGAACAGAAACAAACTCATAATTATTACTGCACCAATGAATCCATATTCTTCTCCGATGATCGCAAAAATAAAATCACCATAAGCTTCCGGGAGCCATAATTCTCTAATTCTACTGTCCCCGATTCCATTTCCTTCAATCCCTCCTGAACCAAAAGCCAGTGCTGCTTGCTCAACTTGATGATTAATCGCTTTATTACTGAAAATCCCTTCAACGTAATTTTTTAATCTCGTATAGCGATAACTTTCAGTATCAGCTAAATAAAATATTAGAAATGGAAGCGCCATCCCGGCTGTCGCAAATAAATGTTTAATCCTTGCCCCACCGAGATAGAGCAATGTAAAGCCAATGATAACACTCAAGGTTGTAGTGCTGAAATTCGGCTGAGCTAAAATCAAAACAGCCACTACTCCAATCCAGGCAAGACTTGGCAAGTATCCATATTTCAAATCTTTAATGGCTTCACCTTTTTTTACAATTAAACTTGACAAGTGCATTATCAAGGCATACAATGCAAGAATAGAAGGCTGAAATCCAAAGTCACCAATATTTATTTGTCGTGCTGCACCTTTCACAGTTTTTCCAAAACCTGCTGTGACAGCCAGCAGGATTATGCTTAAGAATAAAATTTCTTTGCTGTACTTCTGATAATATTGGTAAGGAATTCTCGTGAAAAGGAACAGTGCGCCAATTCCAAAAAATACTTTTCCAAGATGATTACCGAACAATAGTTCCGGGTCGCCCCATTTGTACGATGAATAAAAACTACTCGCTGAGTAAACAACAATCAAGCTGAACAGCATTAATCCTAACACTGCTAGAAATATTGATATGTCAACTCTTCCTTTACTCATGATAAATCATTCACAATATCTTTAAATCTTCTACCGCGGTGTTCGTAATCCCTGAACATATCAAAACTTTTGCAAGCAGGGGAAAGGAGAACAATATCATTTTCATCTGCATAGTCATATCCTTTATCGACTGCTTCTTCAAGTGTTTTACATTTTATTACTTTTTTTACTTGATGAAGTGCACCCTCGATCTTTTCTTTCGCTTCGCCGATCGCAAGAATGAACTTCACATTTTGTTTAATCGGCTCAATTATCTCCTGGTAATCGTTTCCTTTCTCTCTTCCTCCTAGAATTAAAATGATCGGCTGATCGAAGCTCTTTAATGCATAATAAGTTGAACGTACGTTTGTTGCTTTCGAATCGTTTATAAATGTAATTCCGTGAAGAGTTCTGACTAATTCAAGACGATGTTCAACGCCTTTAAATTCCTGCAATGCTTTTTTAATCCCATCATTTGGACATCCAAAATACTTTGCCGTTAATGATGCTGCCATTGAATTGTAAAGGTTGTGCGATCCTTTAATTAAAATTTCTTTTGTTGAGATCAGTTCTTCACTGCGTCCGTTATAATTGAAATAGACTTTTTCACCAGAGGCAGAAGCACCTTTTTCTACATCATTCAAAATTGAGAATGACTGCCTGGTGATTTTGCATTTCGAAATATTATTCTGAATTACTTCATCATCCTGATTGTATATGAAAAGATCGCTGTTCAATTGGTTCTTAGTAATTCTGAATTTTGAGTCGATATATTGCTGAAAATCGTTTTCATATCTATCAAGATGATTAGGTGTGATATTCAGAAGAACCGCAACATCCGGCCTGAAAGAATTAATATGATCAAGTTGAAAACTGCTGGTCTCTAGGACGATGATTACATCTTCATAAGCATTATCAGCAATTAATGAAAAGGCATTTCCAATATTTCCAGCAGCCAAAGATTTTTTCCCGCACAAATTTAGAATATAATTGGTGAGTGCAGTGGTAGTAGTTTTTCCATTCGTCCCAGTAATTCCAATAATTTTTGCTTTTGTAAACCAGCTTGCAAATTCAATTTCACTATTGATAACTATACCCAATTTATTCGCCTTTACGAGCACGTTAGAATTTGACGGTACGCCTGGGCTGGTTACTAGATAATCACATTCAAAAACCTTATCACTGTGCCCGCCAAATTCGAATTGAATATTATTTTCTAAGAGTTTGCTTTTGAGTTCATCGTAATTTTCAGGCTGAGATTCATCGCTTAGAAAAACTTCAGCTCCTTGTCTGCGAGCAAGATATGCGGCGGCGATTCCGCTTCGGGCGGATCCAATAATAGAAACTTTTCTATTTTTGATGTCTATCATTTCTAACGAATTTTAAATGTTGTTAAACTAATTATTGCAAGTATTATCGCAATTATGTAAAACCTAACTACAATCTTTGGCTCAGACCAATCAAGCAATTCAAAATGATGATGGAGCGGCGCCATCTTAAAAACTCTTCTCCCTTCGCCATACTTATTCTTTGTGTATTTGAAATAAACTCTTTGAATAATGACCGAAACCGTTTCCGCGAAGAAAATCCCGCCAAGCATCGGAAGGAGTAATTCTTTTTTAACTAACACCGTAAGAGTGCCAAGCGCTCCGCCAAGTGCGAGTGATCCTGTATCTCCCATAAAAACTTGAGCAGGATAAGAATTGAACCATAGAAAGCCGAGCGTTGCACCTACAGCTGCGGCACAGAATATTGTAAGTTCCCCAGTCCCAGGAATATATGCGATGTTTAAGTAATCACTGTAAATAGCATTGCCAGTAACGTAACTAAAAAGTGCAAGTGTCAGCATTGCGATAGCGATTGTACCAGATGAGAGGCCATCGAGTCCGTCAGTTAAGTTCACCGCGTTCGATGTCGCCATGATAATGAATATCACAACCGGAACATAGAAATATGAAAAATCGAAATTCAGATCTTTGAAAAATGGAAGCGTTGTCTCAGTATTTATCCCTGCATATTCTGGTGCTAAAAATACTACGAGACCAACTATTAATCCAATTACAAACTGAAGGATCAATTTGTATCTTTCGATCAATCCTCTACGGAATTTTTTAACAACTTTTAGGTAATCATCAAGTAGTCCGACGCCGAATAACCAAAGAGTAGCAACCAAGATTAAGATTATAAAAATACTGAGAATGTCTGCCCAAAGTATGACTGGAATTACTATTGATGAAATCACGATTAATCCACCCATAGTAGGCGTTCCAGCTTTCGAGTGATGAGTTACAGGAGCTTCTTCTTTTTTCGATTCGCCTAATTGATTTTTTTTCAACCAGCGAATTACTTTTGGACCAAAATAAAAAGTAAGCACCAATGAAGTAACAGCCGCTGCCGCCGATCTGGTTGTGATATAACGAAATGCACCGAGACCCGGTACATCAAAAACTCTGTGTAAATAGTCGAATAAATAGTATAGCATTTTATACCTTAATGCCTTCTATAATTTCTTCCATTTTCATTTTACGCGAACCTTTAACTAAGAGAATTGAATTTTCCGTGATAATCGAATTTATTTTTTCTATCAGTTCCTTCTTGCTGCTGAATTTGAATGTTTTCAATCCAAGTTTTTTTGCCTGGCGAGCTGTGTAATTAGTCAAGTCACCAAAACAAAACAGATAATCAACTTTCGCATTTGATGCATATTTTGCCAGCTCTTCATGGAAATGCTTCGAATCTTTACCAAGCTCCAGCATGTCACCAACAGCGGCAATTTTCATATCAAATCCATTCATCAGTTTCAAAGTTTCAAATGCTGCTTTCATTGAGGTTGGATTTGCGTTGTAAGAGTCATTTAGTATGGTGAGCCCATCGTGTTTTATTACCTGCATTCTTTTATCGAAAGAAGAATATGATTCAAGTGCAGCTTTAATTTTTCCAAACGGAACGCCGAATCTGAAACCAAAAGCTGCAGAACACAATGCGTTGTAGGATGAATGTTTCCCAACCGTTTTCAAGTCCACGTTCATTGAACGATTCTTGTACGAAAAAATTACTTGCGGATTACCTTGAGAATTCAATCCGATAAATTTTCCTTTTACATCAGATTTGCCTCTGAATCCAAACGAAAGTTTTTTGAGCAACTTTCTGGATTTTAATTTTACTCTCCGATCATCATAGTTTACAACTCCAAAACCTTTGGTTCGTATTAAATAATCAAAAACTTCCCCTTTTGCTTTCGCTATTCCCTCAATACCTTCAAAAAATTCTATATGAGCGTGTCCAATGTTGGTAATACATCCAAAGTCCGGTTCGGCAATTTCACATAATCTTGTTAACTCACCTGAATGATTCATTCCCATTTCAATCACAGCGACTTCATGTCTTTTATTTAGTCGGAACAAAGTCAAAGGGACACCAATATGATTATTTAGATTGCCTTCAGTTTTAAGGAGATTATATTTTTTCGATAGCACCTCTGCGATCATTTCTTTAGTAGTGGTTTTACCATTCGATCCCGTTATGGCAATTACTTTTAGACTAAACTTTCTTCTATATATATTGGCCAATTCACCGAGCGATTCAATTGTGTCATCAACTGTTACAATAAAAGTTTTCAAGGTTTTGAACTTTGATAAATATTTTTTAGAGATTACAATTCCTGTAACTCCTTTTTTCGCAACATCTTTTATAAATTTATGTCCGTCAAAATTATCTCCTTTTATTGCAAAGAAAAGTTCGCCCTTACTCACCTTCCTCGAATCGATAGAAATCCCTCTGATAGTCTTAAAGTATTTCTCATTATATACTACTGAATTTTTAAGATTCTTTATATCTGTCAGGGTGATATTCATTTACCAAATTTTTCTTTTAAATATTTTTCTGCGTATTCTTTATCATTGAAATGGATTTTTTTATCGCCAATAATTTGATAGTCTTCGTGTCCCTTACCAGCAATCAAGACCACATCATCGATTTCAGCATTCATTATTGCTTCCCGGATTGCTTCTTCTCTATCTGAAATAGTTCTTACCTTTGCTTTGTTTGAGACACCGGCTAAAATATCTTCAATTATTTTTTCAGGATCTTCATTTCTTGGATTATCAGAAGTTACGATAAGTTTATTGCTATATTTTTCAACTGCCTTTGCCATGAGAGGGCGTTTCGTTTTATCTCGGTTTCCACCGGCTCCAAATACTGTTATGACTTTTGAATTTCTTTTCTGGTTTTGAATTATTTCATTGATAGCTAACAGACAATTCTCCAAAGCATCGGATGTGTGAGAATAATCCACGATCACCTTTATTGGATATGTACTTCCAACAGCTTGAAATCGTCCAGGTACAACTTGTACTTCAGCGATGCCACTTGTTATTGAATTCTCATCAATCCCTAATTCTCTACAAAGTGCGGCGCAAGCGGCAGCATTATATATGTTAAATTTACCTACAAGATTCGAACTGATTTTTCTCTTCTGATTGTCATAGTGCAAATCGAAACTCGTTGATGCAAAATCATATGATTCATTCGCAAAAGAATAATTATAAGATCGGCTTGATCCATAAGAAATGTTCTTTGCCGGTGTATTGGTTAATATTCTTTTTCCATAGGGATCGTCAAAATTTGAAACCGCAATTGAATGCTTGTTCAATCTGTCGAATAATTTCTTCTTAGACTGAAAGTAACTTTCCATATCATTATGAAAATCCAGGTGCTCTTGAGTTAGATTTGTAAAAATCGCACCGCAGAACTCTATACCATAAACTCTATCAAGCTCAAGCGAATGAGACGAGACCTCCATAACACAATGTGTACAGCCTGCCTCAGCCATTTTATAAAACATTTGATTTAATTCGAGAGACTCCGGCGTAGTTTTATCACTCACAATCACATCATTTCCGATATAATTTTTGATTGTACCAATCAACCCGACTTTGCTGTTTGTTTGTTCGAGAATAGACTTGAGAATATAAGTGACGGTGGTTTTTCCGTTTGTTCCGGTAACTCCAATGATCTTAATTTTTCTTGATGGATCTTTATAAAACTTAGACGAGATTTGAGCCAGAGCTTTTCGTGAATCTTTAACTAAAATCTTGGTTATGTTTTGATGAACAAAATAATCGTTCGAAATGGAAGAATCATCTTCGATTGCCACAGCAATTGCTCCTTTACTAATAGCTTCCATTACAAATTTGTGTCCATCGGTGGTGAATCCCTTAATTGCAACAAATAGAGAACCTTGCTTAACATTTCGCGAGTCATACTCGATTGCGGTGATATCTTTGCGCTCAACTTCCCCAGCGAGCTGAATAACTTTTAATCCTTCTATTACATTTTCAAGTTTCAATCAGATATCCTTCGAGCAAATTAATTTACAAATTGAATTTGGCGGAACTTCAGTTCCCCCTTCAAGACTCTGGCGAATTACATAGCCATTCCCTTCAATACTAACTCGGAGATTAGCAAGCGTCAGTTGGTTTATTGCTTCCCTTATTGAAAGTCCAATAACATTTGGAACTTGAGTTGCCTGAGAAGTTTTTT
>CAZNDS010000025.1:13133-19407 GCA_964571865.1 uncultured Ignavibacteriaceae bacterium
AGTACTGCCTAAATCAAACGAAACATGTTTTTCTTCCTCATTAAATACTTGAGAAAGTATTACTCTGCCGCTTCCTTTAAATTCGATCTCAACATCAAAACTACGGCAAATCTTTATTGCTTCGGATTTTTCTTTTCCGATTAAACTTGGGAAGGATATTCCACTAGAAGTTTTATGATAAACAAGATTTTTCTCGATTAATTTTTCTTCGGAATGCGATTTAAAAAGTTTTTCTGCAATCCGTTTAAAAATCGGCGCAGCTACTGCACTACCGTAGTAATTCCCCTTTGGGGAATCAAGTATAATCAAACAAAGGTATTTTGGTTGATCAACCGGATAGAAACCAACAAATGAAGAAAAATAAAATTCTTTAGAGTAATAGCTTTTCGGCTTACTCTCAATCAGTTTTTGTGCAGTTCCGGTTTTCCCGCCGGCTTCAAGTCCATCAATTTTAGCAGTTTGACCTGTTCCATGTTCTATTGTATTGAATAAAATCTTTCTTAGCGTTTTTGAGGTGGATTCCGAAATTACATTTCGGACAACATTTGTATTTACTTCTTTTTTGATCTCTCCATCTTCAGAAACAATTTTTTTTACAATATATGGGCTTACAAGCTTTCCGCCGTTTATAGCGGCTGCATATGCCATTATTAGTTGAATTGGAGATATTGACACTGAATAACCATGAGATGCAAGATATGAGGTCAGTTTATCGTGTTTTTTTAAAAGACCTAATTCACCAAAGGTTTCACCTGGCAGATCAATTCCAGTTCGACTGCCGAATCCAAAATTTCTGACGTACTTAAACATTTCTTCAGCACCTAACTTTTGCGCAAGCTTCACAAAAACAATATTGCTTGATTGTTCCATTGCTTCAGAAACGGTTAAAAAGCTTTGCGGTTTCGTGTCTCTGAATGTGACTCCCATTGTCTGATATGTTCCATTCTCAGCATAAAATACATCTGAAGGAATTACCATTTTATCTTCAAGTACTCCGGCTAACGTCACAACTTTAAAAGTTGAACCTAAATCATATCTATCAGTAACTGCGCGATTTCTAATTTCAAAATTTGAAGCTTTGTAATATTCTGCGGGACTAAAAGTCGGATAATTCGATAAAGCAAGAATTTCACCAGTATTCGGGTCAATAATTATTCCCATTCCATTGGAAGAATTGGAATTTTGTACACCCTTCGATAACTCTTCTTCTAAAACACGCTGCGTTTCCCTATCTATAGTTAAATGAAGATTGCAACCGTTTACTGCCTTCTGACTTTTATGATTCAATACGGTACTTGCTTTACCGCGAGCATCGCGTTGAATTACTAAGCTTCCTTGTTTTCCTTTTAGATAATTGTCGTATTGTTTCTCAATTCCATCCAATCCTTCCGAATCTGAATTAACATATCCAAGAATATGCGAGGCAAGAGAACCAAATGGATATTTTCTTCTGGTTTTTTCTTCCAGAATTAATCCATTGATGCCGAGCTTTAAAATTTTTTCTGATTTCTCTGCACTTAGTTCTTTCTCCAAAATTGCTATTCTTCCGGAAGCAGTATTCATCAACTTCAGGTAATCGAATGCATTTACTCCGGTCACATGGCTGATTTGGTTTGCCGTACTGAAAAACATGGAATCTTTTATCAGATAAACATCTGCAGAAAGTTTATAGGTTTTAATGCTGTGTGCAAACGTGTTTCCATTGCGATCATAAATTTCACCCCGCATTGGGAATACTGTAACCGGCTTTTCAATTTGTCTTGTGGCTCGCGCCACCCAAAATTCTCTATCAATTATCTGCAGGAAGACTAGTCTTGTTACAATGAGTGCGTATAAAATCAGACAAGCTATGAATACGATATGTATTTTATAATTTTTCACTTACCCGAAATTTTCAGTTTATTGACTTCACTTAATTTCAAGATTACAGTAGGCTCTTTTGGAATTATCATTTGCAGTCGGCTTTGTGCCATAGGAACAACTTTTTCTTTAACACTTAATTTTTCTTCTGTAGCTTTTAAAGTTTTGTTTTCGATTAAAAGATTATTCTTCTCATTCAGTTTTTCATTTATTTCGCGAGCAAGGTTATCGACAAAAATTATATTCCGTACATAAAAAATTGCCGATCCACTGAAGACAACCAATGCTATTATTCCCCAAAGCGGCGAAAATTTTCTTTTCGTCATAAAACTTCTACCGCTCTTAGTTTTGCACTGCGTGCACGTGGATTGATTCGAACTTCATCTTCTGACGGAATGATCACTTTTTTGTGTATTTTTTTAATTCGTGCTTTTTTATCACAAGCGCAGACTGGTAACTCTCGCGGACAGACACAACTTAGTGCTTCGTAATTAAAAAAATCTTTCACAATTCTGTCCTCGAGTGAGTGATATGATACAATTACAATTCTTCCTTTTGACTCTATAACATCAATTACATCAAAAAGAAATGACTTCAAATTTTCTAATTCTGAATTAACAAAAATCCTGAATGCTTGAAATACTCTTGAGAGTGTTTCATTTACCTTATTTGCAGTGACTGACTTCGAAATTATCTCAACCATTTGTCTTGTGGTTACTATTGGAACTCTTTTTCGTTCTTCGAGAATGTTTTTGACAATCACTTTATATTTTTTTTCTTCACCAAGATTTTTAATTATGCTTTCCAATTCACCCTGAGTAGAATCGTTCAAAATACTGGAAGCACTTTGTTCGGAGGTTCTGCTGAACCTTAAATCAAAATCAGACTCAAATCTATAACTAAAACCTGAATCAGAGTTATCAAGCTGGAAAGAGGAAACACCTAAATCCAAAACCGCACCGGAAATCTTTCCGATGCCCAAGTCACGCAGCACTGTTTTTACATTTTTATAACTATCGTTCACTATATTAATTCGATTTTCAATCTCAAATTTTTTCTTACAAAAATTAATTGCATTGATATCAAGATCAGTTGCAATCACAGTTCCATTTTGATCAATGTTTTCGAGAATGGCTTTTGAATAACCGCCACCACCAAGAGTTCCATCAAAGTAGACTCCGTCTTTTTTCGTTATTAAGTATGTCAGCGTTTCTTTTAATAATACCGGTCGATGGAAAGAGTAAGCTTCCATGCATAACGCTTTTTGCAATGTCGGCGAATGACTCAGGATACTTTGAATCTAATTCTTCATACAACTTCGGATTCCATAGTTCGATTCTTTCCCATTGACCGATGATCAACACTTCGTTTTCTATCTTTGCTTTTTCTAAAAATATCGGAGGAATGTTTATTCTAAATTGTCCATCTAATTTTTTTTCTGCGACGTTTTCGAGCATCTTGCGCTTGAAATATGATTGGCGGGGATCAAACTCTGATAGCTTTACGAAAACTTGACTGAACTTCAACCATTCATCTTTCGGATAAAGATTCACATAATCTTCTACACCAGGAATAAATACAAATGTTCCTTCAGCTTCGGGTTTAAGCTGCTTTCTAAGCTCGGCAGGAATGCTAAGCCTTTTTTTGTTATCTATTGAGTATAAAAATTTTCCCGTAAACATAATTCATTGGTCAATCATGGGAAACTTTCCCACTTTCAACCACTTTTGGGGCAAAAGTAATCCCTTATTAGATAAATGTCAAGAAAAAAATAAGATTTTTCCGTCAATATTAATTTTTCACGATAATTTCAGAAAACTCATTTGAGCAAATTTGGGACAGCAAAAGCAAAAAATTAGGATGAAAAATTAGCTTGCATGAGTAAGTATTTTCACTGAACTTTGTTCGTAAATGATTTCAAATCTTACCTCATTCAGATATTCATTCAGTTGGTTTGCACTGATTGCATATATTTACTTTCTTGTGCTGGCTGCGGTACATTTTCATGATGAGTCCTTTATTTCATATCATGAGGTATCGGTCTCAAAGTTTGTTCCGAACTCCGATCCATACGCTGATGAATTCCAAAATTGCAAAATAGTTCAGACTTTTTATTCGCAGCTTAATTCAAAATCAAATCAAAATAATTTTGCCTGTCTTACAAATCCGGATAACGTCATTACCGATTTTGGAGATTCAAATGCAATCCAGTGTTATTCGGGCTTGACCTTATCCCCCCGAAGCCCTCCTTCAGTCTGATTCACAATCAGATCAATACAAAAAAAAACTTAAGGAGGAAATCTATGTTCAACAAAATATTTTTATTACTAATCTTTATACTTTTATCCCGACTTGCCTTTGCTCAGGCGGATTCTTATCAAATAAAGGGCAAGGTCATTGAGAAACACGACGGCTCAAAAATAATAGGCGTAAATGTATTCATAAAAGAACTTAAAATCGGCACTGTAACTGACTCCGAAGGAAAGTTTACTTTTCAAAACTTAACCTCTGGTAAATACACATTGACATTTTCTTTTGTAGGTCACCAGACCGTCAGAGAAGAAATAATTGTACCCTCTGCAGAGAGCAGAAATATTTTAATTGAAATGATTGAGGTCACTATTAACCTTGATGAAATTCTTGTTACAGGCAATCCCTTTCTGGTTGAAACAAAAAATATTTCGCAGTCATTTGTTTCTATAAGCGGATTTGATCTGCAAATTCGCAGCAGTTCTACGATTGCAAAGATGCTTGATTTTCAACCTGGCGTTGCAATGAGATCAAACGGAGTGGCAGCGAACAGACCGGTTATTAGAGGATTCAGTGACAACCGCATATTAATTCTTGAAGATGGTTTGCGGATGGGTGATCTATCAAATACATCAGATGATCATGGCGTATCATCGGACGGCAATAACGCCGAACGAATTGAAATACTTCGCGGTCCTTCGAGTTTGCTTTATGGAAGTAATGCAATCGGCGGAGTTGTAAATATTTTAACCAATAATGTCCCTTCAAGTGTACCGCAAGAATTAAACGGGGATATTTTTTTAGAAGGTGCAAGTGTCAATTCACAATTTCTCGGAAAGCTTCACTTGAACTATGGCTTTGATAAATTTTCATTCCACACGAATGCATTAAAAAGAAAAGCTGGAGATTACCAAATTCCGACGGGGGGTAACTTAATTAATTCCCGTTTCGAAAATCTTGGTATTAACGCAGGGACTTCTTTTCTCCCAATGTGGGGAATGTTAGGTTTAAATTTTAGCTCAGATGAATATGATTATGGAATTCCGACAACAGATATTGACGATGCAGTTAGAATCATAATGAAGAAGAAACAATTCAAATTTATGAGCGAAATAAATTCACCAATTCAGTTTTTTCAATCAGCTTCACTCAAAGCTGGATTTCAGGATTATCATCACGATGAAAAACCATTGAAGGAATTGCCTGATGAAGGACGTCATTTGAAGGCATTGCATGCTGAAGGACATCATTCTGCATTTGGATTACAGACAATCAGTGCTGATCTTTCTTTAAAGCACAAAAAACTTTTTGATAGATTAAACGGCGTGATAGGAATTTGGGGAATGAAGCAAAAATATTCAGTTGAAGGTGAAGAAGCTTTTACACCAAACGCTGATTACTCAAGTCTTGCGTTTTATATATTAGAGAAAGTCCAGTTCAAAAATTTAAGTCTTCAATTCGGTGGTCGTTTCGAAAATAATCAGATTCAAATCCCGGAAACCATACTTTCGGATTCCCTGCTGCGAGGTGAAAATAAAAATTTTAATTCACTCTCCGGTTCTTTAGGATTAGTTTATGACCTAGGCGAAAAAGTCTTATTCTTCTCAAATATTGCAAGTGCCTTCCGTGCACCGACTATTGAGGAATTGTCTTCATTTGCGGTACATGCAGCAACTGCGAGTTTTGATATCGGGAATAGAAATCTTCAGAAAGAAAATTCAATTGGATTCGATTTCGGCCTGCGTCTGGCGAATCTAACTTACTACGCGGAAATTACAGCGCATTTTAATAACATTAAAAACTATATTTACAAAAAATCCTCTAATTTGTTCTACACCCGCGATACTCTAAACGGGAAAACGATCGGTTTCAATGCTTCCAGCGGAATTCCTGTATTTGAATACTCTCAATCTGATGCTGTTATTTATGGATTTGAATGCAAATCAATTTTTGAAGTCACAAATTCTTTTACGGCAACATACATCGTTGATTACGTTCGCGGCTATCAGAAAAATGGACAAAACCTTCCGCAAATTCCTCCGCTGCGAATGTCTCTTGAACTTCGATACACAAAAGATACGTATTGGTTTGGACTGCATCTTAAAGCAGCATCGGAGCAAATGAAAGTTGCCGACAGTGAATCGGCGACAAAAGGTTACGGTGT
>CAZNDS010000025.1:19464-21100 GCA_964571865.1 uncultured Ignavibacteriaceae bacterium
TTTTTAGCAAAGCTTACAGAGATCACCTTTCGGCAATAAAAGATTTTGCATTGATGCCCGGAAGAAACATATCTTTGAATTACAAATTTCTGTATTAAGATGTAAGAAACCCAACTTTTCAGAATAAGTCATAATTGAGAAACCCAACTTTTCAAAAAGCATTCGGACTTCTAAAAAGTTGGGTTTCTTAATAAGTACAAAATTTTACTTAAGAATAAAGAACAGTTCGGTGACAGTAAAAAAAATAAATCTCAAAGGATTAACTTTAACCGAACTCGAAAATTTCTTCCAGGATATTAACGAAGAAAAATTCAGAGCAGAACAATTATTCTCCTGGCTGTATCAGCATAAAGCGGATTCATTTTCCAAGATGACGAATCTCTCCAGAAATTTAAGAGATCGCTTGGCTAAAGTTGCATGTATTGAAAACTTAAAATTAATTTCCGAGCAAAGCTCAAAAAAGTCAGAGACAAAAAAGTTTTTATTTCAATGCTCAGATGGTGCATTAATTGAATCTGTAATAATTCCCGATCAAGACAGAATTACGTTGTGTTTGTCTACTCAAGTCGGCTGTCCGCTCGATTGTAAATTTTGTGCAACAGGACAAATGGGTTATAAACGAAATCTTACGACTGGCGAGATTATTGATCAATACCTGCAGACTAGCAGATTTATCGACAAACCGATAACCAATATCGTTTACATGGGAATGGGAGAGCCATTTTTGAATTTTGAAAACACGATTAAATCGCTCAACATTTTTTCTCATGAACTTGCTTTCGGTATATCCGGAAAAAGAATTACAGTTTCGACTGTAGGCATTCCAGAAAAAATAAAATCATTCGCAAATGAACCATTCAGAGGCAAGCTTGCTTTCTCGCTTCATTCAATTGATGAGGATACGCGCTCTAAAATTATGCCGATAAATAAAAAGTATTCATTGACGCAAAACATCGAAGCACTTGAATATTTTTACAAAACAACAAGACACAGAATTACTTTTGAGTACACTCTGCTAAAAGGAATAAACGATCAAGATTCAGATATAAAAGGGATTGTAAAGCTTTCAAAACGAATTCCCTGTAAAATCAATATCATTCCGTTCAACTCAATTGCTCATACAAATCCAAAAGGAATTGCAGCAAAACTTAAACCGACTTCAAAAGATGAATTCGATAGCTTCGTTGAAAGACTCCGAAGCAATAACGTCACAGTCTTTGTCCGCAACACACAAGGTGATGATGTGGAAGGCGCCTGCGGACAGCTTGCGATTAATGCATAGGTTAAACCTTAAAAAAAGATGCTATCTTTTAATTTTGCATAAGAGTTCATGGAAAGATAGTATCTTTTAAAACTGGTACGAAGCGATGCAATCTTTCTACATGTGTTCATCCTCAACGTAGAGCTGTACTGCTGTGTGTCTCTACAATTAAACTGAGACACTTATCTTTTTACACAAGACATTTGGAAATGTAAAATAAACTAGTTACTCCTTGCTTTTTAATTTCCCTTTTTGGAGATTTGAACGGAAGTTAAAGTAAACAATGAGAACAAAACGAGTTCATCCCGTTAGAAATGTTAAGCAATTACAAAAACATCCGTTTTTAATCGGAATCCTTTATAACGGGATATGTAA
>CAZNDS010000026.1:0-11103 GCA_964571865.1 uncultured Ignavibacteriaceae bacterium
ACTTATCGAATCTGCAGCATAATTATTTGTCAATTGCAAAAAAGGTAGGAAAAAATGTTCAGATAATGCCTGTAGTTAAAGCAGATGCTTATGGGCATGGTATGATAAAATGTGTTAGTTCACTTTTAAAAGTTAATCCAAAACCGCGATATTTCGGAGTTGCATTGCTCGAAGAGGCAATTGAATTTCGCCAAACTTTTAAGCATGAAAAAATTTTAGTATTCGGAAAAATCGATCCAAAATATTTTAAATCTGCTCTCGAAAACTACATTACACCAACTTTTTATGAAATTAATCAACTTGAGAAATTTGACAACCTATGCAGTAAGATGCGAAAAGTTGGACGTTTTCATTTGAAAGTCGATACTGGAATGGGAAGGGTGGGGGTAAATTATTTAGAATCTGCTGATTATATAAATTGGATAAAAAAACAAAAAAACATATTTTTAGAAGGAATTTACACTCATTTTGCAACATCGGATACAAAAGACAAAAATTTTGCATTCGAACAACTTGAAAGATTTAACGAAGTCAAATCTCTCGCGAAGAAAAATATACCTGAAATTGACTATTTTCACTCTGCTAATAGTGGAGCAATTCTAGACATGCCGGAGTCGTATTTTAATTTAGTCAGACCTGGAATTTCACTTTATGGTTACTTTCCTTCGGATGAAACAACTGAGAGTATTAAACTTAAGCCGGTAATGTCCTTGAAGACAAAAATTTCTTATCAGAAAAGTGTTAAAGCCGGAACTAGTATAAGCTATGGTCGTATTTTTACAACTCAAAAAGAAACAAACATCGCAACATTACCCGTTGGTTATGCAGATGGATACAATCGATTACTCTCAAATAAAGGAATAGCTTTGATCGGGAAAAATTCTTATAACGTAGTTGGACGAGTATGCATGGATCAGATAATGATCGATCTGGGAGAGAATAAGGTTAGCGATACTGAAGAAGTAGTACTCATCGGATCGAGTGGCAGAAATGTTTTTAATGCTGCCGATGTAAGCAGGATAATTAATACTATTCCATATGAAGTTTGCACTTCAATAACTAACCGAGTACCAAGAAAGTATATTCACTAAATTGGATTTTGTCAAGTTCTACATAGTTCAGTTGTTAAAGAGTTCAACATCTCGATTACGTTTGACTGATCGTGATAAGGAAAGAATTCTCTCTCGATTGACCTACCGTTTGGAGAATTCTGCTGATATCTTTCCAGAAATAAAAACTATGGAACGTGTAAAAGGATTGGAAGAAACTGCCCTTCGAATGTTAACAATTTACAGACGATTGAATAAAGCCCGTATTGATCTTGAAAGAATAAGTTATCAATTCGGTGATGACCGTGATGCTTTAACTTCCGCACTGAGAAGATTCTTGCAGGGGAAACAAACAGCATCGCTGAATATTGACAAATCTTCTCGTCCAAAAATCGTTTTCGACGATTCAACATTTACTTTTTATGAAATCAAGGATACACCCCACAAAAAAGTCGAATTACAACCCAAAGAAAAGATTTCAGAAGAAGACAAACTGGAATTGAACGAATTTTTGGAAAGAGATGTCGAATCTCTGGTGGAAGTAAATGATAATGTTGAGATTATTAATGTAAGTACGCCGCCTGTTGAAGAAAGTGATATTGATGAAGTTACAGAAGAAAGCAATGTTAAATCACCTTTTGACTTAATTACTAAAGAAGAGAATCAAGATACATATGAAGTAATGACGCAAACTGATCTTGACAACGTACCAACTGAGTCGAGCATTGATGAGTCTGCGAAAGGTAATTTAGAGTTAAGTTTATTCGATGAGGAAGTGACAGATAAAGAAATTGCTTCTCAGATGATCACAAAATCTGAAGACAATTCTGAAATTGAATCGTTTAGTGATGAGACTGAACAAGAAATTGAAACAAAGTCAGAACCAACTACACAGAAGGAATTTATTCTACGAGAAGAGCTTAGTGATAGAGATGGCACTTTCCACAGAAAAGGGAAAAAAAATACCGAAGAACGTCCAAAAACTGAAGAAGAAATTTTTTATGAATTTGAAACCGATTTAGTAAATAACATTAAAGAGCTTGATGATTATCTTGGAAAAATTACCCTCTCAAGTTATGACGAAAAGAAAGAAGAAGAATTAATTACTCAAGCATATAAAAGTTTATTGACTGCTGAAGCTTTAGGTCATGAAGTTATAGCGAAGATGATAAAAACTTATTGGGCAGCATTGCTTGCAATAAGGGATAAGAAGCTACCATCTACGAAGAACGAAGCTGAACTTATCAGGAGCACTTTAATAATAATCGTTGCATTAGTAAAAGATAAAGATATCGAACTCGAGTCCTACTGGGACAATCACAATTATCTAGTTAAAAAATTAAAAGATCTTTCATACGAGGTATAAATGGAACTTTATGCAGTAATTATGGCAGGTGGTGTTGGCTCAAGATTTTGGCCCCGAAGCAGAGAGCGTATGCCAAAACAATTATTAAGAATTTTTGGCGAACAAACAATGATTCAAGACACCGTTCGTCGAATTATTAAAATTATAAAACCGGAAAACATTTTTATTGTTACAAATAAAATTCAGAAGGCTGAAATACATAACCAACTTAAGCAGATTCCTTTAAATAATATTATTGTTGAACCATTTGGCCGCAATACTGCTGCCTGCATAGGTTTAGCTTCAGTTCTCATAGACAATTTTAATAAAGATGCCGTTACTCTTGTATTGCCGGCTGATCATATTATCCGCGATGAAGATGCTTTCCTTAGTATAATGAAGAAAGCTGCGAAATTTGCTCATGATTCAGGAGGACTTATAACGATCGGGATACAACCAACACGACCCGAAACGGGCTATGGGTACATTCAGCGCGAAGAAAATGAAATTGAAGAAAATATTTTCAAAGTCAGAACCTTTGCTGAAAAACCGAACTATCAAACTGCCGAGAAATTTCTCGAAAGCGGTGACTTTGTTTGGAACAGCGGTATGTTCATTTGGAAACTTGAATCTATACTGAAAGAAATTTCAAAACACCTGCCTGATTTGATGGAGGGTTTAAATAAAATTCAAAAATCATTGGTAAAAGGCGACTACGAAAAAACACTTGAAACAGTTTACGGAATGCTGAGAAGCATTTCCATTGATTATGGGATAATGGAGAAATCTGATAATGTGTATGTTATCCGTAGTACATTTGGATGGAGTGATGTCGGCGGTTGGGAAGAGGTCTATCAATTGAGTCATCGCGATGAGTTTGGAAACAGTTTATATGGAAATTTTTTTATTGATGGTGTCCATAATTCATTAATATATTCGGAAAATAAATTTACTGCTTGTATCGGGCTTGAAAATCTTATTGTCATAAATACGGATGATGCATTACTAGTCGCTAATCGAAATAATTCACAGGATGTAAAAAAGGTTGTCGATTATCTTAAAAAGAAAAAAATAAACGACTTCTTATGAGAAAGCTCCTCACTGAAAGTGACATTAAAAAAATAATTCAAAGTGGAAAAAATTCAATCGAAATTTTTCCGGGGACGCTTCTTACTCCCTCTGCAAACGATTTGATTGCTAAATATAAACTCAACGTTTTAGAGAAGAATGCAATAATTGAAAAGCACAATACCAACGAAAATGTTAAAGTAAATAAAATCGCCATTGGATGCGATCATACTGGTTTTCGAGTGAAAGAAGAAATTAAAAGGTTCTTGCTTGAAAAAAAATATCAACTTGAGGATGTTGGTACTCATTCCGAAGAAGCGTGCGATTACCCTGAATTCGCCTATGCAGTTGCTTTATCAGTAAAGAGCTTGATTTCCGATCGAGGAATTATTTTTGATGCAACTGGGATTCCTTCTGCAATCTGTGCAAACAAGGTAAACGGGATCCGAGCTGCAGTTGGTTACAACGAGTATGCAGTAAAGAGTTCACGTGAGCATAATAATAGCAACGTGATAACATTTGCTGCAAGAGTAAACAATGTTGATTTTATTAAATCACTTTTATCATTGTGGCTGAGTACAGATTTCGAGGGAGGGAGACATCAAAAGCGGCTCGATAAAATCGCTGATATCGAGAGAAAAAATTAACTATCTAACAAACTAATATCGTATATCCTTGTTACAGACTTTTAGTAGAATCATAGAGAAGAAAACGATCTCATCTCAAATTCATCTTATCACCTTTCATTCAAAAGAGTTGGTCAAAGATGCAAAGCCTGGGCAGTTTGTGAACATCCGGATCTCGAATAACTTTCATCCATATTTACGCAGGCCATTTAGTATTTGTGAGGTTAATGAAGATTCATTTAGCATTTTATTCAGTGTTTATGGAATGGGAACGAAAACTTTAGCGGTAGCGAGAGTAGGGGAAACATTTGATATCATCGGACCTCTTGGGAATGGATTTACAATTGGTGACGAGATCGATCATGCAATAATAGTTGCGGGTGGACTTGGTGCGGCACCTTTTCCATTTTTAATTTCAAGATTAACTCCAAAGGTCAACGTAAGCTCATTCGTCGGTGCAAAAACGAAAGAGCTTTTAATTTCATATAAGCTTCATAATATTTCATTTGCAACTGACGATGGTTCGGCAGGAAAAAAAATGAATGTCGTTGAGTTGCTAGCTGAGGAATTTTCCCAAAAAAAAATAACATCGTTAACAAAAATGTTCGGATGCGGTCCAACGCCAATGCTGAAAGCACTATCGAAATTCGCGCTCGAAAATGGAATTAATTGTGAAGTATCAACTGAGTGTGCGATGGCTTGTGGATTTGGTATTTGCCAGGGCTGCCCGATTGAATCATCTGATGGAGAAAAGTATTATCTTGTGTGTAAAGATGGGCCGGTATTCAATGTTAACAGTATTAAGTTATGAATAGTCCAGATTTAAAAGTTCATATCGGGTCTTTAGAATTTAAAAATCCAATCTTTGTTGCAAGCGGAACTTTTGGCTATGGTCTTGAATCAACTGAACTTGTTGACGCGAATAAGCTCGGAGCTATCGTAACAAAATCTCTTTCTCTCAAACCAAGAAAGGGGAATCCTCCGCCGAGAATTGTTGAAACTCCGTCTGGAATGTTGAATGCCATTGGATTAGCAAATATTGGAGTTGAAAATTTTTTAAAAGAAAAATTACCTCTACTAACAAAATTCGACACTAAGTTAATAGTTAATATTGCAGCAAGCTCAGTAGAAGAATATGTCGAGTGCGTCAGGTTAATGACTAATGAAAAAATTGATGCGTTCGAGATAAATGTCTCTTGTCCAAATGTTCACGATGGAGGACTGGAGTTTGGGACAAATTGCAGCAGAGTAGCAGAGATCACGGAAAAAACTGTTAGTGCATCTACAAAACCGGTTATAATCAAGTTAACTCCGAATGTTACTCGAATTGCTGATTTTGCTCGTGTAGCAAAAGAGAATGGAGCTGCAGCCGTATCTGCAATAAATACATTTGTCGGAATGGCTATTGACATAATCAAGAGAAAACCGAAACTATCTCATAACACTGGTGGATTGTCGGGACCTGCGATAAAACCTTTGGCAATTGCAAAAGTTTTTCAAATTCATAGAGAAGTAGATATTCCAATCATTGGTATTGGAGGAATATCGAATTATTATGATGTTGTTGAATTTCTACTGGCAGGTGCAACAGCCGTTCAAATTGGAACTCATAATTTTGTTGAACCTAATTGCACCGAAAAAATAATTTCTGACTTAGAAGATCACCTGACCCGAAACAATTTAACATCAGTAAACGAATTAATTGGAAAAGTCCAACTTCATTAAATTTTAACTTGAGCTACCAAGAAACTCTCGAATATTTACTTTCACTTCAAAAATTTGGTATAAAGTTTGGATTAGATAATACTTTGCAACTGCTTCAATTTCTTGATAATCCGCAAACTAAGTTCAAATCAATTCATATAGCCGGAACGAATGGGAAAGGTTCAACAGCAGTTTTAATCGCATCTATTTTGAGTGAAATGGATTTCAGAGTCGGACTGTATACCTCTCCTCACCTTGTAAGATTCAACGAGCGCATTCAAGTAAATGGAAAACTGATTTCTGATGATGAGTTGATCAGATACACCCAAATATTACGAGATAAGATTGAAAAAATTAAACCAACATTTTTCGAAGTGACAACCTCAATTGCTTTTAAATATTTTGAAGATAAAAAAGTTGAGTTTGCTGTAATTGAAACTGGGCTCGGCGGCAGACTCGATTCAACAAATGTTATCCTTCCTGAATTAAGTGTGATAACTTCAATCGGATATGATCATCAAGATATACTTGGTGATACAATCGAAAAAATTACTGCCGAAAAGGGTGGAATTATTAAAAAGGATATACCGGTTGTGATTGGCAGGAATAGTGAGCAAGTGAGGAATGAATTAATAAAGCTATGTAAGGAAAAGCAGTCAGATTCTATTGATGTTAATTCAATGTATAGCATTGGGAAACTGAGTAAATCATTTCCAATAATGGAGTTGGAAGTTATTTCCCAAAAAACAAAAAGTAATTATAAATTAATTTCGCCTTTATATGGTGACTTTCAAATAGACAATGTTGCTACAAGCGTTGCATCCATTGAAACTCTTTTTCCTTACAGCTCGAACTTATCCAAACAAATTGAAAATGGAATCAGGAATTTACACAAGAACTTTATATTCAACGGTCGGTTTCAGCAAATTTCTGAAGCTCCCAAGATTATTATCGATACCTCACATAATTCGTCAGCATTCGAAGGATTTTTAAAAGAAGTAAACGATCTTGATTTCAAGAACAAGGTTGCAATTTTTGGAATTATGAAAGATAAGAAAGTAAGTGATTCAATTAATTTGATTGAAAAAACTTTTAAAAAAATTATTACTTGTCAAGCAAGAACGGAAAGAGCACTCGAATCATCGAAACTTGCTGCCCGATTTAGTGAAACTAGTAAGATTCAAGATGGACAAAGTGTTGCTAATGCGATAAAGCTGGCAATTAATGATATCGAAAAAGTATCTGCAATTTTTATTTTCGGATCCAATTATGTAGTTGGAGAAGCAATTGAATATCTCGAGTTATGGAAATAACAAACATGATTTTTTTTATTAAAATGAGAAATATTTCTTGACATTAGCTGACAAATGCGTAAATTTGTAATAGTTATTCTACATTTCCCACAACGTTTAATTATGGATTACGGAACGTTCTACTTATTTGAGAAATAAATTCCTCAATGGTTAAAGCATGCAAACAATCACAATAAATTTTAATTGTAAAGGATAGGTTAATGGATATTGCCGAATTAAAAAGCAAGAAGATAGTTGAATTAAACAAGATAGCTGAGGAGCTAAAGATAGAAGGTTTTACCGATCTCCGAAAGCAAGATCTGATATATAAAATATTGGAAACAAAAGCCGTCAAGGATGGAGTTTCCTTCAGTGCTGGTGTGTTAGAAGTCTTACCTGATGGCTATGGATTTTTAAGGTCATCCGATTACAATTACTTACCCTCACCTGATGATATTTATGTTTCACCGTCACAAATTAAAAAATTTAGTCTGAGAACCGGCGATTCAATAAGCGGAGAAGTTCGCCCTCCAAAAAATGGAGAAAGATTTTTTGCACTGCTTAAGGTAACATCCGTTAACTCGGGTGAACCAGAAAGAATCATGGGCAGAAGATTATTCGACAATTTAACGCCTCTTTATCCTGAAAAGAAAATTCAACTTGAAACAGCTCCGGGTGAATACTCTTCAAGAATTGTTGATCTGCTCGCCCCAATCGGTAAGGGACAAAGAGGATTAATTGTTTCTCCACCGAAGTCTGGTAAAACAATTCTTCTTCAAAAAGTTGCTAATTCAATTACCCGTAATCATCAAGAAGTTAAAATGATTGTTCTGCTGATTGATGAACGTCCAGAAGAAGTAACAGATATGAAACGATCAGTCCAAGCAGAGGTGATCTCCTCAACATTTGATGAACCTGCAGAACGGCACGTACAAGTTGCTGAAATTGTGATTGAAAAGGCAAAACGCTTAGTCGAAGCTGGTCATGACGTAGTAATTTTATTAGATAGTATTACACGTTTAGCAAGAGCGCACAACACAGTTATCCCTCATAGCGGAAAAATTCTCTCAGGTGGTGTTGATGCAAATGCATTGCATAAGCCGAAACGATTTTTTGGCGCTGCACGAAATACAGAAGAAGGCGGCAGTTTAACGATTATTGCGACTGCATTGATCGATACCGGCAGCAGAATGGATGAAGTGATTTTTGAAGAATTCAAAGGCACCGGAAATCTCGAAATCGTGCTTGATCGTAATTTGAGTGATAAAAGAATTTTCCCAGCGATTGACGTTAATAGAAGTGGAACTCGTCGTGAAGAACTTTTAATTAAAGAAGAAACTTTAAACCGAATCTGGATTCTTCGAAAGATAATAAGTGACCTTTCTGCAGTTGAAGCCATGGAATTTTTACTAGGCAAAATGAGAGGAACAAAAAATAATAAAGAATTTTTAAATTCCATGAACAGCTAATATCGATAGAGTATTAACGAAAAAAATATTGAAACAGCTAACAGTCATACTACTTTCAATTATTTTTAATTCAGCAATTCTTCATGCACAAGATACAACAAAGTACCCCTGGCCTTTAAGTCCTGTCAACCAATCTCGTACAATTACAGGAACGTTCTGTGAATATCGAAGTACTTCAACTTCTGGACATTATCATAATGGAGTAGATATTCCAGCGCCCGCAGGAACACCTGTACTCGCAGTGCTGCCTGGTACTGTAACAGTTGCATATACAGGCGATCCAACAGGTTATAATAATTACATCCGTGTGCGAACAGTAATTGCCGGCAAGAATAAAGATTTAACTTATTACCATACTAATCCTGTTAAAACCGTGGGACAAGTTGTTAGTCAAGGTGAAACTATTTCAACAATTGCGATTGATCACGTTCATTTGATTGAATATTATCTGGGCAATACATCTTTAGAAATAAATGCAATCAGACCGGACGGAGGATTATTAAACTTAGTTGATATATGGAAACCTAATATCCGAAGTGTACGTTTTTTTGTAGATGAATCAACACTTCAACTTCCAGCATCGAGTGTTGGAGGAAAGGTCGATATTATTGTTCATATTCAAGAAGTTAATGGAAGTGGGTCAACTAGTGGTTCTAATAACGGAAGTTATGAACTCGGCTATAAAATTTTATCAGCCGATACACAAATAGTGATCTATAGTCCCCCAAGTAATTCGCTTAGGTTCAAATACTATTCGAAGCCATTGAATGATTATGTGAACTATAATTATTACCGTCCAGAAGCTTCAACTTCAAATCATGTTTACATATTGACCAATGGTAAAGGGGCTGATGATGTTGCTGCGACCAGGATTGTAACGAATAACTTTTGGGATGCCGGTTTACATCCTAATGGAAATTACATTGTAATGGTTTACACATCTGACACTCGGGGGAATGCAGATACGGTATTTATTCCTATAACCAAAACTGATCTTGATCTAATCCCACCTTCTCAGACGAATTTACAATCAGTTTATTCCGATTCTCCGAACAAAATTTCCATAAAGTGGGATTTGAATTCAACTCCTGATTTAAAGGGGCACAGATTGTTTTTCTCGTTTGATAACTCGGGTTGGACTTTAAGAGATAATGAAAGCGTTTTAACCTCTGCGATTACAGCAAAAACATATGATTACACATTAGATAAAGAAATCTATTTTAGACTAACCGCAATTGACACCGCTCCATCAGCCAATCAAAGTGTGCAAAGTGATGTGTATGGTGCTAGAATAAATAAAGGCGGGCCCAAGATGTTAATTGTAGATGGATTTACAAGGACTTCCGGAAGCTACAAACAACTTTTTCATGATTTTGTTACATACTATGCAAAAAGTTTTGGTACAAATTTTAATACTGCATCGAATTCAGCAGTTCTTGCCGGCCAAATGAATTTAAATAATTACGATTTTGTTGTTTGGTTTTTGGGAGATGAATCTACTACTGACGAAACATTTAATTCTCTTGAGCAGGAAATTGTCAGACAATATTTGCGTCAAGGTGGAAAATTATTTGTTACCGGTTCGGAAATCGGTTATGACCTATTCGGAAATGGGACAACACAGGATAAATTATTTTTTAATAATTTTTTAAAATCTAATTACATAATGGATAACTCTGGCAGCTTATCTGTGAATGGCGAGACAGGCACGGTTTTTCAAGGATTGAGTTTCAATTACGGATTAATCTCTGCTGGTGCACCGTACAATGAAGATTATCCTGATGCACTTGATACAATTGGAGGGAGCCAAGTACTTTTACGTTATGCGAATTCTCGAATTGCTGCAGTGGGTTACAAAGGATTATTCGAAGGAGGTACTAAAAATGGCGGTGTAATGGTGATGGGGTTTCCATTCGAGACAATTATTGGCCAAACAGCAAGAACCGCACTAATGACCTCAATTTTTAACTTCTTCGATATTTCTACTTCAATCGATGATGCAGAAATAAAAAAACTACCTTGGAATTTTGTCCTGCATCAAAATTTTCCAAATCCATTTAATCCATCCACCATTATCAATTATCAAATTCCGAGAATTTCACATGTTAAAATAAAAATCTATGATGTGGTTGGGAGAGAAGTTGTTTCTTTAGTTGACGAAGTGAAACAGGTAGGTGAATATTCAGTTGAATTTAATATAGCTTCGGCTAATTTATCAAGTGGAGTTTACTTCTATGAGCTTCGTACAGAATCTTTTGTTGATATGAAAAAAATGGTAGTTCTCAAATGAAATTTTTTGTCTCTTTATTGTTATTACTTCTCCAATTACAAACAGTATTTTCACAAGTTGATGAAAATAAGTTCAGATATTCAGTCTGGCTGAATCCACCACAAGTTAAGGAGAATTTTGTTCTAAGTTTTAGTATCAGACATGATATGTTGGTTTTTAACAAGACAATCTCTGATACATTCAAAACAAATGTTCAAGTTCAACTTGAAATTTATGATGAAAAGGAGTTTGTGATCGATCGACAGATTATTGAGGTTAAT
>CAZNDS010000026.1:11113-11799 GCA_964571865.1 uncultured Ignavibacteriaceae bacterium
GTGCTTCGTATGAACAAACTATATCGAAAGAACTGTTCTATTCTAATAAATTTTTATTATCGCTTCCTAAAGCAAAATTAAAGGCAATTATTTCCTTGAGTGCTGTCAATCGACAAGTTGAACGAAAATTGTCGCCGTTCAATTTTTCTTTAGGAGAAAATCCAACAATTACTCCTATTTTCATTAACGATAATGATGTGAAAATTATTTTTTCTGATTCGGTATTCAATAATTTTTCTAATTCATATTCTTTTGCATCAACGAATACTCTATTGGTGCTTCCATTTAGATCGGAAAACAAAAGCATTTTTATAGAAGCCGGAAAGAGCAATTTGAAAATCGAACGACTTAATAGCTACTCATCTGATTTTTCACTTTTTAACCTCAATTCTTTAGGATTGAGCGAGGGAAATTATTTCATCAAATACACTCCAGATGCTGTAGAAAAAATTCCATTCAAAATTTTTTGGTTTAACAAACCGGAGTATTTACAAAATATTTCTGCATCAATTAAGCTTGCAGAGCTTATTTTTGGCAATGAATTTACAAAAGAGATTACTTCCTTTTCTGATGAGGAAAAATACAAGGAGCTTCTAAAGGCTTGGAAAAGATTAGACCCAACTCCTTCAAGTATGTTCAATGAGTTAATGGCAGAATTTTATCACCGTGCAGATTATGCTTCGCTC
>CAZNDS010000026.1:11819-20893 GCA_964571865.1 uncultured Ignavibacteriaceae bacterium
ATCGTGGAAAAATTTACCTCCTTTACGGCACGCCAAAAACAATTGAACGCAGTTTTAACCAACAGGGGCAAGCCGTCGAAATTTGGAAATATGAGGGACAGATAAATCACCAGTTTATATTTGTAGATGATGAACGGAATGGGAATCTTAAAATAAAAAAGTAGTATATGCTTAAAATCGGAATTACTTGCGGAGATATTAATGGAATTGGTCCTGAGATTGCCATTAAGTCAATTAAGCAATTAAAAAAAGATTACAAGTATTACCTCATTGGTCCCAAAAATGTTTTTCTAAATCAAATATCAAGAGTTAAACTAAACGATTATTCAAATTGTGAATTTGTTGACCTTGGTAAATCTTCCGTTTCATTTGGGGCTCCAAGCACAAGTTCTGGAAAAACGGCTTTAACTGCAATTTCTGAATCTTTAAAGCTTTGGGATGAACGGATAATTGATGTGATTGTTACGTCTCCAATTTCTAAGGAAGCAATTCAAAAGGCAGGCGCTAAATTTCACGGACACACTGAAATTTATGCTTATCATTTTCGGACGGCAAATTACTCCATGATGTTTCTTTCTAAGCCAATGATTGCGGCACTGGTGACAATTCATGAGCCAATCAAAAAGATTTCTAGACTAATAACCCGTGAACTCGTGGAAAAGAGATTAGCTGTAATAAAGGAAAGCTTAAAGCAAGACTTTCGCAGATTGTCTCCAACCATCGCTGTCCTTGGATTAAATCCGCATGCAGGGGAAAGGGGTGTACTCGGAAATGAGGAGAAACTGATTCTTAATCCACTCTTAAAAAAGTTGAACTCAAAACGAGAAATTTATCAAGGTCCATTTTCCGTCGATGGCTTTTTCGGACAGAAGTGTTATAAAAAATTTGATTGTGTAGTTGGAATGTATCACGACCAAATTTTAGCCCCCTTCAAACTTTTAAATTTTAATAAAGGAGTTAATTTTACTGTCGGACTTCCGCTTGTCCGTACCAGCCCTGATCATGGGACTGCATTCAATTTGGCTGGAAAAAATCTTGCTAATCCTAAGAGCATGATCGAGGCAATAAAATATGCTGAGAAAATTCAAAAGAATCGGAGTTCCCTTAAATGATCCTTTCATTTGAAAATGTCTATTTCGATTATGCAGGGCATTCGGTTCTGAATGGGATTAATTTTGTGATGGAATCGGGCGAACTCTTGTATATGATCGGTGCGAGTGGTTCTGGAAAGACGACAGTCTTAAAATTAATTTACATGGACCTTGTTCCGAAATCTGGAATTGTAGCAGTTGGAGAATTTAACTCTCAGTTCATGAAAGACAAATATATCCCAATGCTTCGTAGAAAGCTTGGAATTATTTTTCAAGATTTTAGATTATTAAACGATCGAACAATAGAAGATAATTTAACTTTTGTACTCCACTCAGTTACCTCACCAAAAAAAGAAATTAAGAGAAAAATATTTAATGCATTGTCTCTTGTTGGATTGAGTCACAGACGTAATAGTTATCCTCATCAATTATCTGGCGGTGAACAGCAAAGAGTTGTAATTGCAAGAGCCATAATCAATGATCCGATTTTAATACTTGCAGACGAGCCGACTGGAAATCTTGATCCGGATACTTCTTCCCAGATTGTTGATATCTTAAAAGATATTAATGCAAGGGGAACCGCAGTATTGATTGCAACGCATAATTATGAAATTGTTAAAAAGAATCCCGCGAGGACTTTAAAATTGCAAGATGAAAAACTTTATATGGTTAATCTTGTTTCTTCGTAAGTTTTTCTATTGAACTTGAAATTCGTTCTGTAATCTCATCAATCTCTCCAAAACCATCTATAATGATCAAATGAGAATTTTGTTGGTAATATTTTTTTAGTGGAAATGTAAACTCTTTATAAACTAGTAATCGTTTTCTGATAACTTCTTCTTTGTCGTCATCTCGTTGATAAATCGTCCCCATCGAATTACACTTTGGACATTTATTATTCAGAGAATCACTCAAGAGGTTAAAAAGTGCTCCGCAAGTTTTGCAATTTCTTCGGTTGGAGAGACGCCTGATTATCTCAGTCTCATCTAGATCTAGCAAAATGATAAACACATCACTGATATTCATATCCGCGAAGATCTGATCAAGCTTTTCGGCTTGCTCAATATTTCTTGGAAATCCGTCCAATATGAAACCATTTTTACATTTATCGGAGGCGAGCGTTTCATAGACGATTTTAAACATAAGATCGTCAGGCACAAGCAACCCTTTTTCCATCAATGCATTTGCTTTTACACCTAATTCTGTCCTGTTCGTAAAGGCTTCACGAAGCATATCACCAGTTGCGATATGCGGTATCTGATACTTTCGTGAAAGTATTTTCGCTTGAGTGCCTTTACCAACACCCGGTGGTCCGAAAAAAATAATGTACATTAATTACTCCGACAAACGTATAATCTAAAGTGTTTTTGGGAGTCGCAATATAAGAAAAATTACTTGTGATTTATAAAATATTTATCGTGAAGGGGCTGAAAATCTTGAGAAGATTCAAACGCATTCATGCTTCCCTAGTGCAAGTTGGTAATTTGCTTGTGAATTTATAACTTTGAAAAAATTACGTTAATCGAAAACATCGGAGAAAAAATGAATATTAAACAAATACAAGAGCAGCTAAAACGAAATAGATTAGATGGATGGCTGTTCTACGATTTTCACAATCGCGATCATTTAGCATATCGTATTTTAGGATTAGAAAATAAACACACAACTAGGCGGTGGTTTTATTTTATACCTGCAAAAGGAGAACCAAAGAAACTTGTATCTGCTGTAGAATCCACCAAACTCGATTCCTTGCCTGGAAAAAAGAATATTTATTTGGCTTGGACAGAGCAGCATCGGTTATTGAAGCAAATCCTAGGCAGCCCCAAAAAAGTTGCAATGCAATATTCATCAAAAAATAATATCCCTTATGTATCGATTGTTGATGCTGGAACAGTTGAGTTAATTAAAAGCTTTGGGCATAAGATTATTTCCTCAGCAGATTTGATTTCAATTTTCGAGGCATTGATAGATGAAAATGGCTATCAACTCCATAAACAAGCACAAGAGGATATCGATGAAATTCGAAAAGATGCTTTCCAAAAAATTCGTGAATCTATAACAGCAGGTACAAAATTGACTGAATGGGAGTTGCAGCAATACATAATGCAGCGATTTAGTGAACGCAATTTAGTTACAAGTGCAGAACCGATTGTAGGAATTAATGATAATCCTGCTGATCCGCATTTTGAACCAAAAAAAAATGGAGAATATTACTTTAAAGAAGGGGACACAATCCTAATCGATCTTTGGGCGAAAAAGAATGTCGAAGGGGGAATCTACTATGACATTACATGGGTTGGTTATGTGGGTCACAATCCTCCAAAAAAGTATGTTGATATTTTCGAAGCAGTGAAAGCGGCACGCAACGCAGCTATTGAATTTGTAAAAGAAAATTTTTCCAAAGGAAAGAAATGTTATGGCTGGCAGGTGGATGATGTGTGCCGAAATGTTGTTAAAAAATCCGGATATGGAAAATATTTTATTCATAGAACCGGACACTCCATCGGAGAAGAAACGCATGGTAATGGACCGAACATTGATAATCTCGAAACTAAAGATGAACGTTTACTTATGCCGGGATGTATGTTCTCGATTGAACCTGGAATATACATCAAGGGTGAAATGGCAGTCCGTACAGAAATAAATATGTTCATAAATCATAATGGATCTGCCGAAGTAACAGGCGAAGTTCAAGACAAAATCGTTTTGATTTAGAGTCAATTAATTAAATTAAATCCACAAGAAAAAAAAATAATCGGAGCTAACTTGAAATTAACACAAAGTATTCAAAAAATTCGAAGAGATTTTCAACCGCAATTCTGGATTGCCAATTTCATGGATTTGTTTGAAAGATTGGCTTACTATGGGCAGGCAACAATTCTCAGTATATTTCTTCGAGATCATTTAAAATTCAATGAAGTTCAGGCCGGTCAGTTATCTTCAATATTTGGCGGGCTGATTTACCTCCTGCCGATATTTGCTGGTGCTTTAATCGATAAGTTCGGATATAGAAAAGCGTTCTCGTTTGCTTTTTCTGTCTTAGCAGTTGGATATTTTTTGATTGGTTCAACCGGAATGGATTTGTTTTCGGGTTTTTACTCTAACTTCAATCTTTATTGGATACTTACTGTTATTTTAATTTTTACCGCATTTGGAGGTTCATTCATCAAACCAAGTGTACTTGGGACAATTGCTCTAACGTCAACCTCTGAGACAAAATCTTTAGGATATGCAATCTATTATTGGCTTGTAAACATGGGTGCTGCGATCGGTCCATTATTAGCTTATTTAGTACGAGATTCATTCGGAATTGAATTCGTGTATCTCGTCTCAGCCATTAGTTGTGCATTAATGTTTCTTACAACGCTAATCTTTTTTAAGGAACCGCCAGCAAAACTTGCAGAGAAGCGCGAAGATTTAAGAACCGTTATTAAAAATATGATTTTTGTGTTGAAGAATTTCAAGTTCATGGCATTCTTGCTTATCTTTTCACTGTATTGGATAATTTTTTGGCAATTCTTCATCGTTATTCCATTTTACGTATCGGATTTTATTTCGCCAGATGCACCGATTGAATTTCAAATTCCGATAAATAGATTAACCAAAAATATATCGACACAAAGAGCCATACAAATTGGTTTTCTGTTGGGCGCAATTGGTTGGTTGATGATGTACTTTATTCTGCCAGCTACAGAGAATGTGTTTTTCTCTTTCATCAAAGAGAGGAACATCTTATTCAGTTTTGCTTTGAGCATACCAATTGTTGTGGCAGGACTATTTCTCTTTTCAATTGGCGAACAAACTCAAGCCCCAAGATACTATGAATATATTGCTGACCTTGCACCAAAAGGACAAGCAGCACTCTTCCAAGGATTTGCATTTTTACCCATTGCAATAGCTTGGGGTTTTGGCGGCGCATTTGGCGGTTGGATTTACACTGTTTTCGTAAAAGAGATGAATCGACCAGATCTGATTTTCTTAGTGATTTTTGGAATTGGTCTTTTGGCTACGGTTTTGATTTACTTGTATGATGTTTTGATAAAATGATTCCATAGTTGGAATGTTTGATAACTATTTTTTCCTTCAAAGAGTCACAGATGAACTAAGGCGTGAGCTTCATAATTATTCTTTTGTGGAAGCTTTTTCACAATCGAGAAATGAACTCGTTATTGAATTTGAAAAAGATTCAGTAGGGAAGTATCTTATTTTTAGCTTTAGTTCGCTTCCACCTTTTATCTATTGTCGTGATAATTATGCAAAAGCCAAAAAAAATTTTGCTAAGCATTTCGTCGAACTGGAAGGACATCAGTTATTCCAGATTTCGATCGATCAATATGAAAGAAATATCAGACTAATATTCGACAGCGATCAACTTGTATTCATAATCAGAGGGAACCAATCTAATTGCTATTTAGTTTCAGACGATCTAATTATTTCGTCATTTAAAAAAAAGAAGGAATATGAAAATCAAAAATTTTCTACCGTTTATTCTGCTTCCAGTTTAGATATTTCAATCTTCGAAGATGAAGTCAAGTTTAATGAATGCATCTATTCATTTATAAATGGGAAAAAGAACATTCTGCATCAGATTATCGGGAAAGAGATTTTAGCCGAAATTATCTCAAGAGAAAAATGGGAGAAAGAAGTTTGCTATTTTAATGCTTTCTCAGCGATTATAAATTCATTTAAAAGTGAAAATTTATTCAAATACGATGACGGGACATTCTCTGTTGGGAAGTTTATTAGCAAAGGAAATAATTCACATGAGTATAGTGATTTTTTCTCATCATTGAGGAAAATATTTTACACAAAAAAGGATTCAGTAAACAAAGAAAAACTGAAAGAAAATATTCTGAAAAATATTGGACGTCAAATTGAAAGATTAGAAGGAAAGTTAACGAAACTAAAATCTGAAAGAAATTTAGAAGATAAATCTGATGAATATCGCTTGAAAGGGAATTTGATAATTTCAAATATTAATGAAATAAAGAGAGGGAGTAAAAAAATAGATCTCGAAAATCCTCAAGGAGAGTTGATTAATATAGTTTTAGATCCGAGTAAGACTATTCACGAAAATGCCGAGTTGTATTTTTCCAATGCGAAGGAAGAAAAAAAACGACTTGAATCAGTTCACGAGCTGATAAGCTCAACCGAAATCGAACTAAAACAAAAAAGAGAATTGTTCGAAAAAATTTATTCGACTGAAGATTCTTATTTTTTAGAGAGTATGAATAAAAAATTATCAACCAAGAATAAAGTGAGCGACGAAACACAAAAAATGGAAGCTAAGTTCAGACACTTTGTTGTAGCTGGCAGTTACGATGTATTTGTGGGAAAAGACAGCAAATCGAACGATTTAATGACTACAAAATTTGCAAAAGCAAATGATTTATGGTTCCATGTGCGAGGAGCAAGCGGTTCACACACGATTTTACGAAAAAAAGAAAAAGCAAAAGATTTCCCGAAAGAATCAATTTTAGCTGCTGCGTCAATAGCGGCATATTACAGCAAAGTGAAACATTCGAAATTTGTACCTGTAGCTTATGCAGAAAAAAAGTATGTTACCAAAAAAAAGGATCTTCCATCCGGAACGGTATATATGACACGGGAAAAAGTTGTGATGGTAGAACCAAAATTGCCCGAGATGAAGGGAGAAAAAACTTAGTATGGATTTAGTAAAATTTTCTGAAGGCAAGAAAATCTTTTTGCGTCCTTTTGAACCTAACGATACGAAATTAGTCTATTTTGGAAAAAATAATGCGTTAGTCAGGGAGGCATTATATCTTTATTCGCCCATGACCATCGATCAAGTTGACAAGGAACTCCAAACCTGGATCAATAATAGGGAAACTGTATTGTTCACTATTTGTCAACAATCAGATAATCAACCAGTCGGGCAGACAGCTTTTGTCAGAATTGATCAGATTAGCAGAGCCGCAATATTTTATATTGCAATTTACAATACCAACTTTTGGTCAAAGGGTTATGCGACTGAAGCTACTCAATTAATGATTGAATACGGTTTCGAAATCTTGAATTTAAATCGCATTCAACTTCATGTGAGCTGTGAGAATGTCCACGCAATTAAAACTTATAAAAAAGTTGGTTTTTTAATTGAAGGAACTTTACGTCAAGCGATGTATCATCATGACAAATATTCTGATTTCTATGTGATGGCAATATTAAGAGAAGATTTTTATAAATCGAGAAAAAGTGAAACTATTTTGTGAAGCTCTCGAATAAAAAGAAAAACTTGGAGAAAAAATGAAAAAGTACTTATACCTTTTGCTAGTTCCTATGTTAATAATTTCTTTTAGCACTCTTTTGCATGCTCAGCAAGAAGACTCGCTGGAGGTCGAAGGGGAATATGAAGAGTTTGATGATGATTTTGACAGCGATTTTGACGTATCAATCGACATCGGAATTTTCGAACATCCATATATTGGTTTAAACTACGGAATGACTCAACTGAGGAGTTCTATTTCAAATCAAAACTTTCAGGATATCGGAAGGATCTCGTTAAAACTTGGGTATTATACACAGGAAAATTATAGTTCAGATTATTTGATTAAGCAAAAGAACAAATATATTTACATTAATAATTTTTCTAAGGACTTGTATAAAGCAAAAACCTTGCAGCCTGTTCAAATCTCGGCATGGCAATTTGGATTTGGAAATGAAAAGGGCTATGGATATAAATTCGGACCAGCAGCGATCATTCCATATGTAGTTTCTGATTACAGTTGGACACAAATTAAATATGATCTATCTAAAGCCGGTTCTGATAGTTCCTTATTAGGTCTTTATTATGATTTCTTCAGATTTGGACAAACGGCAGGTTCAGGAATTCAACTTCAAATTTTTCCCTTAATCTCGCTTGAAGCAAATTATACGTTTGGATTAGTATTTCCGCGCCATTTATTTTGGAAGCACCTTGGAAGTTTGATTGTTGAAGAAGTTGCAAGTAGCTCTCTGGATTGGTTTATAAAGAAAATTATAAAGTTCACTCCTGAAGCTGCACCCATCGTAAATTTTGTACTTAAGAGTGGATTATCGTACGCCTTCTTTGAGTTGAGAAAAGACAAGATGAATTGGCCATTCGGAACTGCAAGTCCACTGACCCACGAATCATTTAATCTAGGTATGAAATTTAATTTTTAAGATTAGGAGCAGTCATTGTAATCAATGACTGCTTTTTTTTCTGAGAGATTTATCTAAACGGAAAATTGTTCTGGAAATCTTTTTAAAACCTGAGAACCTATTAACTCAGCCGCTTCTGTGATTGAACTCAATCCAGTATTGATAACCAAATGATACTGATCTAAGCTGTTTAGGTCGGCATTAAAGTATTTTTTAACATAACTTACTCTTGCTTGATCTTCTTTTTTAATAAAGTTATAGGCTTCTGTTTCATTTAATTTATAATACCTCGCAACTCGTTGAATTCGATGCTTGATTGGAGCTACAAGTCTGACGTTGTACACATTTTTAAGTGACGCAGTAATCAAATTCGCTCCACGTCCAATTATTATTACATTTCCCATTCGAGCTAAATTCAAAATTGTCTGCGTAGTTTTATGTACCAGATTTAAGATTGATGGATGAATACCAAAAATTTCATTCATCATTGATCTTAAAGAGGATGTTTTATCTTCTGAAAGATAATCTGCTACACTCTTCGGAAGATTATGATCTTCAAGGATTTTTTCGATTAAATTTTTATCGAATACACCCCAACTCAGATTAGGTGATTTTGATCTGAGTTTCAAATATTCAATTAAACCTTCTGCGACTTCCCCAGCACCGGCACCAGTTTCACGAGAGATGTTTATACAAGGGCCAGGTTGAAATGTTTTTCTCTTTGAAATTTGGGCTGAATAATCCTGTGTGTGACTATCGAGATACTTTTTTGCTTTTTCATATGATCCTGTGACTAACATTTGATTACTCCAAATTTTCTGTTTTGATTTTCCTGCTTGAATT
>CAZNDS010000027.1:0-20826 GCA_964571865.1 uncultured Ignavibacteriaceae bacterium
GGCAATTATTATTAAATGATTAGAACCCAATTATTTAAAAAAGAAAATAGATCAAAGGAATTTACAAATGAGTGTACTAGTTGCACATAAATCACCCGATTTTACTGCCCCTGCGGTTATGCCGAATGGGACTATTAACGAAAATTTTAAACTTTCGGATTTCAAAGGAAAATATGTGGTTTTATTCTTTTGGCCTTTAGATTTTACTTTCGTTTGTCCGACGGAGATCATTGCACATGATCATCGATTCAAACAGTTTGAAGAAAAAGGTGTTCAGGTAATCGGTGTCTCGATCGACTCTCAATTTACCCATAATGCTTGGAGGGTTACGCCGGTGAATAAGGGTGGTATCGGTGAGGTAAAATTTCCGATGGTTGCAGATGTGAAGCACACCATTGCACAAGCTTATGGTGTTGAGCATCCGGATGGAGTTGCTTTAAGAGCTTCATTTCTTATCGACAAAGAAGGAATTGTTCAACATCAGGTTGTAAACAATCTTCCCCTTGGCAGAAATGTGGATGAAATGCTTCGAATTGTCGATGCACTCCAGCACTTTGAAAAACATGGTGAAGTCTGTCCGGCTGGCTGGCAGAAAGGTGCAAAGGGGATGAAAGCTACAACAGAAGGAGTTGCCTCATACTTATCTACTAATTCTGAAAAATTATAAAAAATTATTGAGAGAGACTTGAACTGCCGCAAGTCTCTCACATTTAATTTTATTTCGCCTTTAAAAAATCTTCTGAAAGTTCATCCATCGGCATCATTAGTAATGGGTAACCATTATTTTTAATTCTCAATTTCAACATTTGAAGACTTTCGTTTTCCTTCACCTCAAATGGAAATGGTGAAGGGATCAATGAGCCCAAGTTGAACAAAGGCATTTTTGGATATTGAAGAATTTGGTAATCATCATCTGTGATTCCTGCTTTCTCTTTTGCAATTACGATTGCAGTTTCTAACCCTCCTAGTACATCGACTAAACCTCGTTCTAGGCCATCTTTTCCTGACCATACTCGACCTTCAGCAATTTTTGCAATTTCATCTTTCGGTTTATTTCTTCCTTTTCCAACTTTGGTTAAAAATTCTCCATACATATCTTTAAGTAATACTTCGACTTTCGATCTTTCTAAATCGGTAAGATTACGGTCGGGGAGGGATAAATTTACAAACGGTATACTCATTCCAAATCCAAGGTCTGCATGCTCACCGCGTTTTATGAAGTCAGTTGAAAATCCAATTTCTTCTTTAAGATTTTTGTTATAAAACCAGCCGCCGATAACTCCGATTGAACCGGTAATTGTATTCGGTGCAGCAACAATTGTGTCTCCATACATTGACAGCCAATATCCACCAGAAGCTGCGAGGGCACCTTGTGAAATTATCACAGGTTTTTTCCCTTTTATTTTTTTTAATGCTTCTGCGATCACGTCACTTGCTAATGCATCTCCGCCTGGCGAATCCACTCTTAGTATCACAGCTTTTACCTGCGAATTCCTTGCAGCTGCTTCTACATCTTTCACCAAACTTCTTGCTGATATTCCTTCATCCATTGCACAGACACCGAGAGCATAAATTATTGCGATTGCCGGTTTTTCTCCCCAATCGTTATCCTTTGGGAGATTAAATTTTTCAAGACTATTGATTGCAACAAATTTTTTCTTCTCTGTGTCAGAATCTTTGGATGGTTCAGGCTCAACATACCAGCGGGCAAGCGAATCAACCAAACCTTTTTTTAACGCATCTTGTGAGGTAAAGATAACTTCATTATTTACTATATCATCAAAGTCTGCTTCCGTCAAGTTTCTGGCTCTTGAAATTTCCATTCTTGCCAATTCATAAAATTCATCAACAAGTTTTTTACGTTGTTCACGGTCTTTTTCAGACATCTTCTCTCTTGAAAAACTTTCCATAGCAGATTTATATTCAAAAAATCTCCATTCATCGTATCCGACACCAAGTTTCTCAAGTGTTCCTTTAACGAAAGTTCTTCCCATTATATAACCTTTGAGTTGAAGAAGTCCGATTGGATCCATTAAAATTTTATCTGCTACTGAAGCAAAATGATAAAGATCAATGTTTGCATTGTCTAGATAAATCCAAATTTCTTTTCCATTGTTTTTCAACTCTTGGAGTTTAGTCCTAATTTCCCAAAGCATCTCTCGTGACACTTGGATCCCCGATGTATTAATACTTAGTCCTTTCACATTTTTGTCATTTTTTATTGCATCAAGCTGGGATAAAATATTGATAAGTGTTTTTGAGTTATCGAACATCTGATATTTTTGATACTTAATTGCTCCGTTCAAATCAATTTTTACATAATCGTCAGATATAAAAAGCTTCGCCAAAAGATTTCTATCATAAGCACCAAGTCTTATTCCGTATGTGCTGTTAACATATTTTTGATTCTTATCGTAATGAGCTTGTGATGAAAATCCTATATTCCCCAGACTTAATGAAAAGCCCACATTAAGAAATTTCGTATCAAAATATCTTGCGGTGATTCGTACACCTGGAAGAGCTTCCACGGCAGCTCCGAAACTCCAAGGTGCATTGCTCAACGTATTTTTTTGTCTAAAAACATAATCTGCAAATAAAGTGAGTAATTCATTTTTGAAAGGTCTAACTGCTAAATCGATTACAGCTTCTTGATTCTTGAAATCAGTAGTCGAAGTTCCGACAAATCCAAATGATAACATTTTATTCGGACGAATGAGTGCGCCCATTGATAAAATATTGGCTCGTTGGAAAAGGTTTTTATCTCCGTTTGACCAGCCATATTGCAATCCAAAGCTCATGGATTTGTTCCCAAATGCAGTCGAAATTCTATAATCATTGATCTTTGAGCTACCAATTTTATCTGCTGTCATACCGAATCCAAGATTTGGTATTCCGGCGAATAGTCCCCAATTATTAAAACTTGTAAAATCGTTTCTTGGCGGTGACCAGGTAAAGTAAATATCGAAATCGTGAAGGTAAGTCAGTAATGCAGGATTGTCATAACCGTATAAGCCAAATTTCATTGCGCCCGGCGATGTGCCGTTGAATCTTGTTAGTTCGCTGTAGCTTTGAAATCCGGTTTGAGAGAAAACTTGAATTGCTGAGAATAGGAGTGTGAAAAGAAATAACTTGAACTTCATTGTTGCTTCTCCTGATTAATGATAAAAGATTTTAATGTCATTTAACGGATAAATATAAAAAATGTTTTATTGAGTTTTTTAATTATTCTAGTACCAATTGGAAAATAGAGAATTGCATAATTCAGAAATAATTAGATGGATTACAGAATCAGAGGTTAGCAATGAGTTAGAGCAACTTTTTTTCAGATTTCATATCTTTGTTCGTTCATTAGAATTTGAATATCCAAGTAAAGTTAAATTGATATGAGACGAAAAAATATTTCATCCAACACCAAATGGGAAGAGATTGTCGGATATTCGAGAGCGGTAAGAATAGAAAATATTATTGAGGTATCTGGCACTACATCAGTAGAGGGCGCAGATATAATTGGCAGAGGTAATGCGTATGAACAAACCAAATTTATTTTGAGAAAAATCTCCAATGCACTCTCGGATGCTGGTTCAAGTTTGAAAGATGTAATACGGACTCGAATCTACGTGACCGACATCTCACTTTTTGAAGAGATATCTAAAGCTCATTGTGAAGTATTTAAAGAAATAAAACCAGCAACTTCTCTAATTGAAATTAAATCCCTTGTTCATCCGGATTTAATAGTAGAAATTGAAGCGACAGCAATTATTTCGAAACGGAGTAAAAGTAATCAGGAAGTAAAAAATTGAAAACACTTTATTTAGTCCGCCATGCAAAATCAAGTTGGAGTGATCCTGACGTTAGAGATCATGACCGACCATTGAATAAAAGAGGGAATCGAGATGCGCCTTTTATGGGAAAACTACTTTTCGATAAGAAGATTAAAGTTGACCTACTAATCTCCAGTTCCGCAGTTAGAGCATTGCAGACTGCAAAGTACATTGCTAGTGAGTTCAACCTTAAAAAAAATGATATCCAAATAGATGAGAGATTGTACCATCCGAGTACTTTGGACTTCCTAAAAGTAATCAATGAAATTGATAATTCCTGTAAAAATGTGATGCTTTTCAGCCACAACCCGGGAATTACAGAATTTGCCAATTTTGTTTCCACTAATGATTTTACCAACATCCCAACCTGCGGGATTGTATGCCTTGACTTTGATATACATGATTGGCGAGATTTATCAAATCACAGAGGTGCCACAATCTTCTATGAATACCCCAAAAAATATTTCTCATAATTTTTCGTACCAATTCTGGTGGTTAATATTGACCATTTGATCGGAAATAATCACCAATTGTGCTCCAAAAATATATGAGGATTCCTCTTCATGATATTTTGTTAGCTAGGCCCGAGAAAATCTCAAAATAACTTATCCTTTTAATATCCCATAACAGCTTGTAATAAAAAGAGTTAACCAGCCAAGTAATTCTCAACTCAGTTCTACAATTGATTAATGCTGAAAATTTGTGGATACTTTTACAATGGGCTTTTCTGGTACGATTCTGGATACTTTTCCAATGTCAATTAATGAAAAATAAAAGGAGAAAATAAAAAAAATGGGTCAACAACAACTTCTACTCATCGTGTTAGGAGTGATCATCGTAGGTATAGCCATAGTTGTAGGTATTAATATAGCAACCACGAGTGCTCAAAGTTCCAATAGAGATGCTGTTATTGCAGACTTAAACACAATTGGAAATTATGCTCAACAGTATTATCGTAAACCTTCATCAATGGGTGGTGGGAACAACACGTTCACAGGTTGGACAATCCCTCCGGCTATTGATACAACTGGAAATGGAACTTTTGTTGCAACAGTCGCTGCACAAACTGTTACTTTAGTCGGAACCGGAAATGAAACTGGAAATGATGGTTCTGCTAAAGTTAAAGCTACAGCAACAATTACTCCCACGAACATTACTGTGACCATTAATAACTAATTCAAATTCATAGGTTGGCGGAGAAATCCGCCAACCGTTTTTGCTTTAAACAAAAACTAATAATAAAATGAAAAAGGTAGCTGGAGTATTTTTAGACGGATCTGAACTAAAGGTAGCGATTCTTGAAAAGCAGAAAGATGGAATCGCGATAGATGATTTGCTCATCCTCAGATCTTTGAACGAAGAAAACTCAAACAAATCTTATAATGGAGCTGTTAAAGATGCATTGCTGAACGATGCGATGGAATTGATTATCGAGGAGGATGAAGAGCAAGATTCAAGCGAATTCAATCCATTTCAGACACTACTCGAACTCCCGGATATTTATAATTTCCATTTTGTTCCATGTGTCTCAGAGCCTCACGTTTCTTACCAAATTGTTAATGATATAAATGGTGCACCAAGGAAAGAAATAAGAAAAGAATTATTCAAAAGATGGCAGAATTCACCAAAATCTGTTCATTCAATGGATAATGTCAATTTCATCCGGACAAGAGACCATAATATTTTATCAATCTACAGCAATGAATTCTTTCCTGTTATCAAACAACTTGAAAAGCTTACTAACTCTCAAAAGGTTAAAAGAGTAAAAATTCCGTGTGTTAAAAGTGCTGATGCGGCTGTAACATCATACATAATTGATAATTTTGATATTCAAACCGAAAAAGTTTATCTAATTGTTCATCTCGTGCATGAATCGACACGGATGATCTTTTTCAAGGATGAAAAATTTATTCATGTTTCTGAATATTTGAGTTTTGGTTCACAGACACATGAAATCGCAGAAGTTCTAGCGAGCAAAATAGCTTATGAAATGGATAATGCTCAATTGTATGATGTTTATCAGATTTTCTTATGCGGCGAGGTTGCACATCACAAAATTATTGAAGCTGTTAAGAATACTCTTCCATTCGCGAATATTAAAATTGTAGAGTTTGATGAACTTTCCACCAATGGTTTAAGCGATGATAAGAAATATGCTGTCTCTGCATTTACATTTCCGATTGCGACCGCTGTAAATTACATCAATCAATCAAAAAGAAAATCAAAGAAGCACGATCTATCGCCAAAAATGGTCAAAGATTCACAGGCTGTTTTCCAACTCGGAATTAGCGGTTATGCGATTTTTGTGCTGATGATGATCGTAATGATCTTTTTCGCACAAAAGTTTTACTACAACCATAAAGACATCGCCAGAAGTGAAAAAATCCTAGCAACAAAAAACAAGGAAGCATCAAAGGTAATATTTTTTGAGCAAAGAATAATAGATCTGCAATCGAAAATGACTCAAAAAGAAAACCTTCAAGTGATTGTCGATACTTTAAAAGTCGGTTCAGGCAGATGGATCGATCTGCTGCATCAATTAAACGAATATGACCTGAAAAAGAGCAATATGTGGGTCACAAGTATTTTATTAACTAGCAACGGCATTAACTTAACTGGAGTGAGTGTCAACAGAAAAACAATTCCAGATTTTTCACAACACCTCGCTCAAAGTGACATAAAAAATATCCTCAGCCAGAAAATTCGAGAGAAAAAAGTAAATGTTTTTGAGATTGTGGCAGATCCAGAAAAATTTGGATATCAGGCGAGCTTAAAATGAAAGCCAAAGTAAAAAATACAATATTGGTTTTGTTCTTGTTCGTGATCGTCACCGGAGTAAGTGGTTGGTATATTTATATTCAGCAGCCAAACAAACAAAAGGGTGTTGCTAATGAAATTGCTAAAGTAAACTCACGGCTAATCAAAAAGGATTATCTTTTAGATGAAATAAAAACCCTCGAAACAAAATTAGCAATTCTGGATACATTACTCGCAAATAATGACAAAGTCATTCCGTTCCGAAAATCATCTCATGATGCCTACAATGAAATTATTCAAATCGCTCAATCATTCTCTGAACAGACAGAATTAAATATTGAGCATGTTCAAACAACTTATTCAGGTTCGTTTGGTAAAGACTTCTTCAACTTAAAAGGTAATGGAACATTTGCAGATGTTATTAAGCTCGTTGATAATCTCGAACGTGCACGGAATTTATATAAGATCAACGATGCAAATTTTAAAGTCGGTACAGTAACCGACGACCTCGGGAGAATTAATTATCAAATCTTTTTCAATATAGTAGTCGAAGCATTTTTTACAAACGACGAAAATTTTTCTCTGCCTGTAAAACCAGTTTTACTAAATAACAATATTAACATGCAGAATTTTTTAAGCCCGCTTATTTATTCTGATATTCCTCCGAATTACGATGGATTGTTGGAAGTTGATGGTGCAGGGCTATTAGCGATTATTCCGGATGGTGCATTCATTGTTGATAAGAACGGGAACACACATACAATGATGGAAGGAGATGAAGTTTACCTTGGCGTTCTGACCAAGATTGATCAAGAAAATAAGCTTTGTGAATTCCTCTTAAATAGAGGCGGAATAATCGAACAAGTATTTTTGAGGATGAAGAATTTAGACCGAAAGGAGACAAAATAATGGAAAGAGTATTTATAATTTTTAGTATGATTTTTTCTGTTTTAGTTTTTGCTCAGTCAGAGCGCGATATAAGAGCATTAGCTCAATCGTCACAAAGTGGAACGGTTACAATTTCAGGTACTGCATCGTTCGATCAAGCAATTGATTTATTGAGCAAAACATCTAAAAGAACAATCAACAAAGTAATAATATCTGAATTACCTAATTCCACACCTATAGGAATCGATATAGACCTAATGCATTGGTATAAGGCATTGCAGTTAATTTCAAAATTACATGATTACGAAATATATGAAAATCATGAATACCTGAAAGTAGTTCCGTTAAAAAATGTAACAAAAACAGAAGATGTTCCTGACGCACTCAAAGGTGTCGATTTTGAAACACGCGAAGTAGCTATTTCGGCAGTATTTTTTGAGCTTGATGTAAATCGTTCAAAAGAAACTGGAATGAATTGGAAATGGCTTCTCTCGAGGGAGGGAATTAATATTGGCTCAGAGCTTGGAAACACTTCATCAAGTTTATTCTCAAGTAGTGGAACCGAAGGGAGCGGAACTTCTACTTCAGATCAAACCTCATCTGGATTCTCTATAGGAGCAAATTCAGAATTTAAGGTTTTGAATATGATGGGAAAGGCGGCAACACTATTCAACTTCTTCGAATCTAATAAACTTGGAGAAATTATTGCCAGTCCTCAGATCACTGTCCGGGATCGGGTAAAAGGCGAAATTCAAGTTGGTGCGGATTTCTCCACACGTGAAAAAGATTTCGCCGGAAATACAATTGAACGATTTTATAGTACGGGAACTATAATAAGAGTCACGCCATACGTTTTGAACGAGAGCGGTAAAAATTATGTTCTGCTCGATCTCTCGGTTGAGAGAAGTACGGCATTGCCAGGACAACTCACAACAGAAGTCAAAAGAACAAAAGCAACCACGAATGCCTTGCTGCTTGATGGCGAAGAGACAGTAATTGGAGGATTGTTTATTAATGAAGAAAGAACCGAAAGAAACGGAATTCCAATATTAAAAGATTTGCCTTGGTGGGTGTTTGGAATACGCTATTTAACTGGAAGCGATGTGCAGGTAACTGCTAAAAAAGAATTGATCATTGTACTGAAAGCGAAGTTGCTTCCTACTCTTAAAGAACGCCTTGTTGATCGGAGTACCGACTCAAGAATTATTGATAGCAAACTTCAACAATATGATCAGGAGATTAACAGATACAGAACAAAGAAATGATGTCTAACGATTATCAGTTGAAATAACATATGCATTCAAATCAATTATTACTGGTCGCAGGCGCATTAGGAATTCTAGGGCTCCTAATACTTTCAACAAATACTGCTACATTTCAGAATCTTGCTGTAAAGCTTGAGAATCGTTCAACTCTTTCGACCATATCAATAGCCCAAAGTATTCTTGAAGAAATGAAGACGAAATCTTTTGATGAACAAACTCTCATCGGTTTCCCTCATACAGTTAGCAGCTTAACTTCAGCTTCATCGTTTGGACCGGAAGGGGAGACTTATCCGCAATATGATGATATCGATGATTATCATAACTATTCACGTACAATATCATCAGATGATGCTGGAGCCATTACAGCAGTAGTCAAAGTTAGCTACGTTAATGAAAGTCAACCTGAATTCACATCTACGACAAATACTTACCTGAAAAAAGTCACTGTTGAATTAACAGGAGGAAATCTATCCCCAAAAGTGACATTAACAAGAATTTTTACATGCTGGTGATCCGATGGGAAATTATACACATTTAGTTACTTCGGCTGTTATTGGTACAATTATAATCTTAATGATTGTTCACTTAGCATTCAATGTTGGAGAAGAAGCAAACGAAACTAATATCGAGCAAATGGTACAATCGAATCTTTTGAATTTAACATCCACAATTGAAAATGATTTAAGAAGAATTGGATACAATTCACCCGTTGATCCAATTCTTTATGCTGATTCAACAAGCATAGTGTTTTTAGCTGATACAAAACTTACAGGTACGGCTGATACGATTAAATATGTCTTAGCTGATGTTTCAAGCGCTGCTCATACTCCCAATCCGAATGACAGAGCCCTTTATAGGTTAATTGGTTCTGACTCTTCAAAAGTTGCATCTTCAAGCTTAACGAAATTCAAGCTGAAATATTATGATGTGAATGATGTTGAAACTTCAGTCCCGGTGTTTACAAAATCCATCCATGTGGAGCTTCGTTTTGAATCAGAGTTAAAGGTAAAAGATTTTTATCCATTTTTTGAAAAAACAATTTTTATAAAACCAAGGAATTTGAACTGATGTAAAGGTGTATGCATGGGAAACTCAACTATTATAATAATCTTGTTTGCAGTAGTCTTAATTGGGAGTGTTGTTTTGGGAATCAATTCTAAAACTTCGATGAGTGTCGAGGAGACGACTGAAAGATTTAAAGAAGTACAATCCAGGTTGATCGCTAATTCTTCTCTTGAAATATATTTAAACAAATTAAGAAGGAACAAGAGCCTCCGAGGTAATTTTTCGGCAAACAATTTATTGAGTGGAAATTATGATATTTCGGTTACAGGCGGCGACACAGTAAGAATTGTTTCATATTCGAGCTTTCTTGGAAAAAATTCAATTTCGCGTGCTGATTTAATATGGGAGAAAATTAGTTTACCAACAGTGAAGTCCGGCTTAAGTATCTCATCGACTAATCTAGATTTGAAATTGAAAGGTAACATTTTAATCAGTGGAAATGACACAAATCCTGATGGTTCGCCCGGTTCGGGAAGTTCCGTCCTCGGAATAAGTGTTAATAACTCATCTGATAGTATTAGGGTGGCTGATTCATTAAATAATCATGTTAAATCAAAAATCATTGGGACTGGTAGTGCTCCAAGCATTGGAGTTAGTACTGACAGTATAAATTATTCTGCACTTGCTTCTCAATTTGCGCAGGCAGCTGATATAATTTTACCAGGTGGAACTTATTCCAGCGGGACAACTATGGGAACTATGGCTGAACCAAAAATTACCCATGTTACTGGAAATGTAAATTTCGGTGGTAACTCAACCGGAGCTGGAATACTTGTAGTATATGGTGATATGAGCTGGAGCGGGAATTTTTCCTACAAAGGATTGGTCTTGATTTACGGTAATTCTTCAATTTCTGCAAGTGCGTCGGGAACCTCAGTAATTTATGGCGCAGTATTAGTGGCAGGGCAATCTGTTAATTTTCAGGTTACTGGATCCGCGGAAATTTATTATAGCAGTTTAGTTTTGAACCTTCTAAAAAACAACCTCAAAGCGAATAAATTTATTGTGAAGAATTGGCTCGAAGATTTATAATCTACTGTTTATAGTGTAAACGTTGTATTGTTAATAAATAGCTGCACTTTAAACCTTCTTGCTCGTCAAATTAAACTAATCACCAAGAAAATATCCAAATTGCATTGAGTTTCATACATTTTTAAGATATTTTTGTATTGAAAAATATGAAAAAACCTAAGCGAGGGTGCACAGGGTAGTAGCATGAAAGTGCAAGATAAATATCATCGGCCTAGTGAAAGAATTGTGAGCAATCCGATTAACCTAAATGTTAAGTCGAATTTTCACATTCCATGTAATTTCTTTGATTTTCTTCCTGACATGAGTTTCGTTTTGTCAAGAGAGTTTGAAATTCTTCATTGCAATCTAACTGCAGCTCAGTTTTTTGGGAAATCGGCTCAAAAAATACATAATACAAATTTTGTTAGTTTGATTGCAGTCGAATATCAGGATAGATTTAAAGAAGTATTTGAAAGGTCTCACGTTCAAAATGAATACCTTTCAATCGAAACTAATTTCATAAGTTCGGGAAGCATAGAGGTTTCTGTTCAGCTTTTTATCTCCCCATTCTCGAATAATAATTCCATCTCTCCGAATTGTTTTGTCTTCGCTCGGGATATTTCGAAACAGAAAGAGAAAGAACTTGATTTAGTACGATTTGCAAATGTTGCGGAATTCACAGTTAATCCACTTGAAATTACCGATGTAGATGGAAGGATTATTTATGTAAATCCTGCATTTGAAAGATCAAGTGGATACAACCGTGAAGAACTCCTAGGAAAGAATCCTAATGTTTTCAGCAGCCATAAACATTCAAGAGACTTTTGGAGAGATATGTGGAGAACAATATCTCAGGGAAAAGTTTGGATTGGTGAAGTTCAGAATAGAAAAAAAAGTGGACAGCTCTTTCATACAGAACTTTTAATTTCTCCAATTGTAGATGGAAATCAAAAATTAGTTGGGTATTTCGGAATTCACCGAGATAAAACAGAAGAAAAAAAATTGGAACAGCAATTGATCCATGCCCAAAAAATGGAAAGTATCGGATTATTGGCAGCTGGTTTGGCTCACGAAGTCGGAAATCCGTTAACATCAATTTCTTCGCTTGTTCAGGTTATTCAGAGAACTGATGTTGATGAGTTTACTAATCAAAAACTTGAACTGATTAAAAGCCAAACGAATCGTATCTCAAAAATAATTCGGGACCTTGTGAACTTCTCGAGACGCTCGACTTATGAATTGCAGTCAACGGATGTAAATAAAATTGTAAAAGCTGCTATTGAAATTGCACGAGTTAGTAAAAAGGCAAAAGGGATAGAAATTGAAGAAGATTATTATAACAAAATTCCGCAGCTGTTCCTTGTCCCCGATCAAATCCAACAAGTTTTCATAAATATACTTATAAACGCAATTGATGCTATGTGCATAGATTCAACATCAGGTAGATACTTTCAAACTCCTGCGATTATTAACGTGCGAACTTCATTAGAGAATGGTTCTGTTAATGTATACATAACAGATAATGGAATTGGAATTCCGGAAGATTCAATCCCTAGATTGTTCGATCCATTTTTCACGACAAAAAAAGTTGGTGAAGGAACCGGGCTTGGACTTTGGGTAAGTTATAATATCGTAAAAAGTTTTCAGGGTGAAATTTTTGTTGAAAGCGAGGAAGGAAATAGCACAACTTTCATAGTAAAATTTCCAATTAATACAGATTCAAAATAATCAAAGAAGTTATGACGAATAAAATTTTAGTTGTTGATGATGAACAGATAATTAGAGAATCAATTTCCTTTGTTCTTCGTCAAGAAGGATACGATGTTTCAGAAGCCATTAATGGCTCAGATGCGTACCAACAAATTCTTGAATCGAATTTCGACTTGATCCTTACGGATATTGAAATGCCATCGATGAAAGGCATTGAACTCCTGGAAAAAGTAAGTCAAACAAATCCTATGACTATCGTAATGGTAATTACTGCATATGGATCGCTAGAAACTGCAATTGCAGCTTTGAGACTTGGTGCAAGTGATTATATTCTAAAACCAGTTGAGTTCGATGAATTACTGATTAAAATTAGTCGACTGTTGAATTATAGACAGCTTACTTTCGAGAATCAGGTTCTCCGTCGAGAGTTGCAGAGGGAATACTCCTTCGAAAACATCGTTGGTAAAAGTGATGCTATGCAATCGGTTTTTGACATGATCAAGCATGTCTCTCAAACCAGTAGTAATGTGTTAATCACTGGTAAAAGTGGTACGGGTAAGGAACTCGTTAGCCGGGCAATTCATTTTAATGGTAAAAGAAGCAGCAAACCCTTTGTGGTTGTAAACTGTGGCGCCATTCCGGAAACTTTAATTGAAAGTGAGTTATTTGGACATAAAAAAGGTGCATTCACTGGAGCATTGAAAGATAAAGATGGTTATTTTAAAACTGCTGACGGTGGAACACTTTTTTTGGATGAAATTAGTGAAATGACGTTATCGCTTCAAGTTAGACTTCTCCGTGCAATTGAACAAAAAGAAATAATACCTGTTGGTTCCACAATTCCAATTCCAATTGATGTAAGAATTATTGCCGCAACTAATAAGGATTTAGCTGAGGAAGTTGAAAATAAAAAATTTCGTAGTGACCTCTATTACAGATTGAACGTCGTTGAAATCAAATTACCATCTTTGGCTGATCGAGTTGAAGATATTCCGATATTGGTAGATCACTTTGTCGATAAATATCGCAGAGAGATGGGAAGAAACATTAAAGGTGTAGAGTCAGAAGCAATGAAATACCTGATGAATTATGCATGGAAAGGAGAAGTTCGTGAACTCGAAAACATCATCGAACGGGCTGTAATATTTTGTAAAGGTGAAATAATAACAAGAAATGATTTTCCAAGTGCACCGAGTGGCGAGGAAAAGTTTGTATCACCCGGCGGGGAAACGCTTGCTGAAGTGCTTGGGAATTTTGAACATGATTACATTAGAAAAATGCTTGTTCAAAACAATTATGATAAGGAGAAAACATCACAAATATTAGGTTTTAGTGCTGCAACGCTATATAGGAGGATAAAAGATCTTAATATTCAGGACCGACCGGATGAAGTAAATTCTTCTCATAAATGATAGTAATTTTACCGCCATTTTCATAAATGAGAAGGCATTTGTACATTTTACTAAAATAATTACTCACCTATCCTAAATTCTCCATTTTTATTTATTTTTTTAAGAGTTAATAACGTCAGTTTTGAACTTTTTTGTTAGAAAAATTGGCACGTTCATTGATATATATAAGTTAAGCACAAGCATGGAAGATGTGACTTTGAGAAAAATGGGAGGAATAAGTTGAAAGAAAAGAAGAAAGTTTTTCTTTTAAGCCCCGATCTTCATCTTTGTGCAAGTTTCACACTCCTTCTCAAAAACAGATTTAAAGTCGTTACTTCAACAGAACAAGAGTTTGCTGAGAAAATTATCGAGTTAATTCAACCGGATTTATTCATTGCAGACATGAAAACTAACAATAATTCTGTTGAAATATTTCAAAAGCTAAAAGTTGATAACCCGAAAATAAAGGTTATTTTGTTTTTAGATTCGTGGGTTATGAATAAAGGAATTGAATCTCGACTCAAAAAAGTTGTAGATGCCATTTATTATCAACCGATCGATCTGACTGAGGTTGATCGGGAACTTGACTTAATAACAAGCTAGCTTCAGGTGCACTTCAAAACGTGAAATGAATTCACAATTCTCAAATGTGCAAATATGCTTAAATAATTCTCGCTTTTGAGAGATTTTTACATTTTTCTCCCTCAAAACAAGTGATTCTTGAATGAAAATCACGGCACGTAAATTGAACTTCCTTGCCGAGTTTACAATGTGTCAACGGACAATTACCTGCAGAATATTTTTAGAAAAAAATATTTTACTTCCTTCAAATAATTTTTTTGAATTTCTAACTTGGCAGAGTTCGAATTTATCTAATATTAAAAATTGTGAACTTAGTAATTCAAATATTAAATTGTTATAAAATAAGAGAATTTGACGTTCAATTAAAAAAAATTGTAAAAATATAATGAAAAATAAAAGAATAAAAGTAACAATAGATGGCAATGAAGCTGCTGCTTATGTAGCATATCATACAAATGAAGTTTGTGCAATCTATCCAATCACTCCATCTTCTCCTATGGGAGAATGGTGCGATGCTTGGTCAGCAGAAAATAAACCAAATGTCTGGGGTGATATTCCCATAGTTAGTGAATTACAAAGTGAAGGCGGTGCAGCAGGAAGCGTACATGGTGCTTTACAGTCTGGTGCGTTAACAACTACGTTTACAGCATCACAGGGATTATTATTAATGATCCCCAACATGTTTAAAATTGCGGGCGAATTGACTTCGACAGTGTTTCATGTCTCGGCAAGGTCGATCGCTGCTCAAGCTCTATCCATCTTTGGTGATCATAGCGATGTGATGGCAACTCGGTCTACAGGATTTGCTTTAATTGCATCGAATTCAATTCAAGAGGTAATGGATTTTGCGCTAATCTCTCAAGCTGCAACACTCGAAGCGCGAATTCCCTTCATTCACTTTTTCGATGGATTCAGAACCTCTCATGAAGTAATGAAAATCGAAGAACTTACTATCGATGACATGCGAGCAATGATCAACAATGATTTAGTTCTTGCCCACAGACAACGTGCTCTCTCCCCAGATCGACCTGTTTTAAGAGGTACTGCCCAAAATCCGGATGTATACTTCCAGGGAAGGGAAACTGTGAATCCATTTTATTTGAAATGTCCAGACATCGTTCAAGAACAAATGGATAAATTCGCACAAATTACGGGACGGCAACATAAATTATTTGATTACTACGGCGCTAAGGATGCAGAGAGAATTATAATATTAATGGGTTCAGGTGCAGAAGCTGCCGAAGAGACAGTAGATTATTTAACGGCAAAAGGGGAAAAAGTTGGAATAGTAAAAGTCAGATTGTACCGTCCATTCTCAATCGAACATTTTATACAATCACTTCCAAAGTCAGTTAAATCAATTGCAGTGTTGGATAGAACAAAAGAGCCTGGTGCTGCTGGTGAACCTCTTTATCTTGATGTTGTGAATGCATTAACAGAGAAGTTCACAAACGATGAACTCGATTTTCGACTGCCGAAAATTGTTGGCGGACGATATGGTCTATCATCAAAGGAGTTCACCCCTTCGATGGTGATTTCTGTTTTTGATGAATTAAAAAATCAGAAACCTAAGAATCATTTCACAGTTGGAATCATAGACGATGTATCGAACACAAGTTTAAACTTCGATCCGAATTTTTCAATTGAATCTCATGAAATTTTCCGTGGAAAGTTTTATGGACTCGGTGCTGATGGAACAGTTGGCGCAAATAAAAACTCAATCAAAATCATAGGCGAAGAAACGGATAATTTTGCTCAAGGTTATTTTGTTTATGATTCAAAAAAATCTGGCTCAACAACCGTTTCACACCTACGATTCGGCACCAAACCAATTAAGTCGACATATCTTATTTCATCCGCGAATTTCGTTGCTTGTCACCAACAGGTATTCTTAGAAAAATTTGATATGCTCAAAGACGCCGTTGAGGGCGCGACATTTATATTAAATACCCAAATAGAGAAAGATAATGTCTGGGACACATTACCTGAACAGGTGCAACGCAACCTTATCGAAAAGAAGATGGACTTTTATGTAATTGACGCTTATAAGGTTGCAGAAGAAACAGGCATGGGGGCAAGAATTAACACAATTATGCAAACTTGCTTTTTTGCTATTTCGAAAATTCTTCCAAGAGATGAAGCAATTGCAATGATCAAAGAAACAATTGAAAAAACTTATGGAAGTAAAGGAGAAAAGATTGTTGCAATGAACTTTAAGGCAGTCGATCAGACACTTGCCAATCTTCACAAAGTTGATGTACCGAATAAAGTCACGAGCAAGATTCAATTATCTCCGTCGGTTACTGCTGGTGCACCTGAATTTGTTCAAGATGTGTTGGCGGCAATAATTGCTGGACAAGGTGATTCAATTCCGGTAAGCAAAATGCCGGTGGACGGCACATATCCGCTTGCAACTGCACAATGGGAAAAACGAAATATCGCACTCGAAGTCCCGGTGTGGGATGAAGCAGTTTGTATTCAATGTAATAAATGTGTGCTTGTTTGTCCTCATGCAACAATTAGAGCAAAAATTTGTGACGAAAAGTATGTTAAAGATGCACCTTCAACTTTCAAATACACAAAATTCAAAGCGAAAGAGCATGGTGAAAATTTAGTTTATTCACTTCAAGTAGCTGTAGAAGATTGCACTGGTTGTGCATTGTGTGTCGATGTGTGCCCGGCGAAGAATAAAAAAGAGACTCGTCTTAAAGCTATTAATATGCAGCCGCAGATTCCATTGCGTGAAACAGAAAGAACAAATTGGGATTTCTTCTTAACATTGCCTGAATTTGACCGAACGAAATTAAATGTGACTACAGTTAAAGATTCACAATTTATGCAGCCGTTATTTGAATTTTCGGGCGCATGTTCAGGCTGTGGTGAGACGCCGTACGTTAAACTTGTAAGTCAGCTCTTTGGTGATAGAACAATTGTTGCCAATGCAACTGGATGTTCCTCGATTTACGGTGGAAACCTTCCAACTACTCCATGGTGTGTAAACAATGATGGACGTGGTCCTGCTTGGTCCAATTCACTGTTTGAGGATAATGCTGAATTTGGATTTGGATTCAGACTCGCCATAGATAAGCATAATTCTTACGCAAAAAGTTTATTGAAAAAACTATCGACAGAAATTGGCGAAAAACTTGTCGATGAACTTATAAATGCTTCTCAGAAAGATGAAGCCGGAATATATGAACAAAGATTAAGAGTAGATGAGCTAAGGAAAAAATTAAGTTCAATTAAAAAAGGAAACTCTGACGATGTTAAGCAGCTTCTCGCTCTTGCGGATTACTTAGTAAAAAAATCTGTTTGGATCATGGGAGGCGATGGTTGGGCATATGATATTGGTTATGGCGGTTTGGATCATGTTCTTGCCTCTGGTAAAGATGTAAATATTTTAGTGCTTGATACTGAAGTATATTCAAATACTGGCGGGCAAATGTCCAAAGCCACACCACGTGGAGCCGTTGCAAAATTTGCTGCAGCAGGTAAACCAATGGCAAAGAAAGATCTCGGTCTGATGGCAATTTCTTATGGCAATGTTTATGTCGCAAAAATTGCTATGGGTGCAAATGATGCTCATACCGTTAGAGCAATCCTCGAAGCTGAAGCATATGAAGGACCCTCCTTGATTATTGCTTACAGCCACTGCATTGCTCATGGTATTGACATGCAATACGGAATGAAGAATCAAAAGGCAGCCGTCGATTCTGGTCATTGGCAGCTGTATCGATATAATCCTGATCTTGTAAACGAAGGGAAGAATCCATTCAAGTTGGACTCGAAGGGATTAAAAATTCCTTTGAGAGAATATGCATACATGGAGACGAGATATAAGATGCTGACAATTTCCCATCCGCAAATGGCTGAAGAATTAATGCTCGAAGCACAGAAGGATGTTGAAAAAAGATGGCGCCAATATGAAGAACTTGCAGCTGCAAATGTAGTCAATGATAATATAGATAATAAAGGATAGCCGGTAAGTGAAAATCTTATTCGTAATAAATGATGCACCATATGGAACTGAAAAAGCATACAATGCTTTACGATTGGCTCTGCAAATTATTAAAGATAAGCCAGACACCGAAGTAAGAATATTTCTTCTTGCAGATGGTGTGAATTGCTCATTAAAAAATCAAATTACGCCGCAAGGTTATTACAATATTGAGAGGCTGATATGTGGGATTTTGTCCAAGGGAGGTAAAGTAAAACTTTGCGGCACTTGTTCCGATGCTAGGGGATTAAAAGAGCTTAGTTTGATTGAAGGCGTCCAGATGAGTAACCTTGCAGAATTTTCTGAATGGACGTTCGATTCAGATAAAGTACTAACTTTTTAAATGAGGTAACTATGGACATTAAAACAAAATATTTAGGAATGAATTTAAAGAATCCTATTATCCCATCTGCAAGTCCTTTGTCGAGGGATATAAGTAACATTAAAGAGATGGAAGATGCAGGTGCCGCTGCTGTGGTTTTATATTCGTTATTTGAAGAACAGATTGAACAGGACTCACTTGAATTGCATCACCACACCACTGCCCATGCAAATAGTTATGCTGAAGCAATAAATTATTTTCCTGAAATGTCGGATCTAAAAGTTGGGCCCGACGAATATCTCAAACATATTAAAAAAGTTAAGGAATCAGTTGATATTCCGGTGATTGCCAGCTTGAACGGAAAATCACTCGGCGGTTGGACTAGTTATGCAAAACGAATCGAAGAAGCTGGTGCAAATGCTCTCGAATTAAATATTTATTTTCTTGCAACTGATGTTACCAAGAGTTGTTCAGAAATAGATAAAATGTACATTGATATAGTTAAAGAAGTGAAAAAAGTAGTCAAGATTCCGGTAGCAGTGAAGCTTAGTCCATTCTTTAGTTCTGTTGCTAGCATGGCAAAGGAGTTGGATGATGCTGGAGCTGACGGTTTGATTCTTTTCAATCGATTTTATCAGCCTGATATAGATCTGGAAACTCTTGAAGTAGTTCCAAACGTAGTTCTTAGTACTCCATTTGCATCCAGATTGCCGTTGCGTTGGATCGCGATTCTTTATGGCAGAATAAAAGCGGACCTCGCTGCAACTAGAGGAGTCATGTCGGCAGAAGATGTTTTAAAAATGATCATGGCTGGTGCTTCTGCTACACAAATGTTTTCTACTTTAGTTAAACATGGAATCGGACATATAACAACAGTATTGAACGACATTCAGAAATGGATGGAAGAGCACGAGTACGAATCGCTTGAACAAATGCGTGGAAGTATGAGCCATAAATCAGTCGCCAATCCGGCTGCTTTTGAACGTGCAAATTATATGAAGATACTTCATTCTTACAAAGGATGAAGATAAGAGTAAATAAAAGAAAAGTTTTATTTATTTGATCTTATTTAACTAGACAAAATTGATACTAAATAATCGTTTTTAATTTTAACAGTGCAAGAAATTTTAATAACAATTCCTAAAACGAGGCAGTTAGAAAAAATATTAGTTCCGACTGATTTCGCCGAGTTATCTAATATTGCTTTAGATTATGCTTCTTCTATTGCTGAAACTTACGGTGCCGATGTATATTTGATGCATGTGATTGAACAGTCGGATCATTATCAAACTAAGATAAATAAAAAACAACTGAAGCAAAGAGTTCCTAAGGACTTACTAAAAGAAGTAAAGGACAATCTTATGAAACTGGTCGACGAAAAATTACAATTAGTCGATAACGTACAGATGGTAGTAGCCTTTGGAAATCCTTATAAAGAAATTATTAAGTTTTGTGTTGAAAATAAAATAGGATTAATCGTATTAGCAACCCATGGGAGGACCGGATTTGCTCACGTGGTAATTGGAAGCGTTGCGGAAAAAATTGTTCGATACTCTCCTGTCCCAGTTTTAACCGTCAAGCCTGAAGAGTTGGGTGACAAATTCCTCACAAGCGAGGATGTGGAAAAAGAACTTCATATTAATTTTAAGAAGGATGATGTTTTCGGGTAATTAGAAATTCTCGTTCATCACTTGTGAAGTTCTTTTAGCAGCTAATCTTTCTTGATAATTGATGGTTATTACAAGTCCAAAAGTAATACCAAAGTATTTTAAAGTGTAAAAAATTGATTAATGAGCCTACTCAAACCCGCCTGCCACATAGAGATCAATGAGGCGGGCAGGAAAGGTTGTTTTAGTGATTTGTGAATTATAATTTATGCAAAAATCGAAATGTTTTTTCATTAACTACACCTTTTTAGCTTCACTACACGAAACGCCTGCTTGCCGAATGTTCTTCAGGCAAGCCTGCTTGCCGAATGTTCAGCAGGCAAGTTTCGTGAAGTGTAGATTCGGCTCAT
>CAZNDS010000028.1:0-12792 GCA_964571865.1 uncultured Ignavibacteriaceae bacterium
TTTTCAGTTTTGATGTATTCTTCTTATATATTGATCGTTCTGCAACAGACTCGTTGGCAAACGGATGGAGAATAGTTAAGTGTTGAAATGAGGAGCGGATTCGGCAGGTCAATAAAATGATAATGCAACCATTAATTGAAAAATTCTGAGCTCAGGGCATAATATACCGCCATCAACGCCGAAAAGATCGAGCTGGTTACAAATCGCCATTTGAAAGGAATTTTATTTTGAATGAAATAATTTGCAGGCAGCGTGATCGGTATGTTCGCAATGAAGGAAAGAAGTCCGATCTTAAATAACACGAAACTTATTTCATCAAAATTGCCTGAAAAAGCTTTTATGAATAAAATGTGTCTTGCGATCCAAACAGGATTAAAATAAAGAAATGCCAGGATGGTTCGTTTGATCGATTTGTAAAATCCTCGTTTAGTTTTTGTAATTCTTTCTATCCAATAGAAGTGAAGAGGAATCTCGAATGCATAATAAGATGCTCCGACAAACATCATCCCAAGCATTCGCAAGTAAGAAAATTCATTAAGTATTAGCGATGCGGTTGTATCGCCCGCAGCGTAAATCAGCATCCCATAAATGACGTTTCGTAGCTTTGAAAATAATTTAATTTGTAGTTTGGTCATCTATGATTTTTAATAGCCCGAACTGTATTGAAAACTAGCTTAAAAAAAATAATTAGTGTAAAGATTAATTAATTGATCATGATAAATTTTCAACGTTTAAAAATTGAAATTAAGATATCCGTAATTATAGGGATTTTAAAACCAAACAGTGCTTAAATTTCCAACACTTCTCTGTAAACCATGAAGCGAAGTTGCTCCCGATATCTACGTTGAAAGATTGTTTTTAAGTAACCACCTAGAATTTCGTCTGTTCTTCTCTTTAAATACTCAAATTCAGGAACAATTTCCTTCAAGTAGTTATCGTTAAGCGGAATGTATAACTCTCGTCCTTCTAGATCCAAAAAGACTTTTATGAATCTTGCCTCTTCTTCTGACCTACATCCAATGTGCTCTTCGCTTTTTCTGCCTAATTTTCTGTAATATAATTTCCAACCGAAAAGTTCATTTACGATTCTAGTTGGAGGATCGTGAAGTGGTAGTTCAAAATGTCTTAACTGTTCCTTTGGAAGGGAAAGAACCTTTTCTTTATAGAGTTCTCCAACGAGTTTCATTCTAATTTTCCTTTTTGATTGACTCTACTATTGAATCCTTAAGTTTCATTAAATTTATTCCATTAACAACATTATCATTTTTTAAACTTTTCGAACGTTCCAATCTTGATTTAACCATATCAACAACAGCGGAATAAACTTCTTTTTGTTCGCCAGGATTTAATCCAAATACATCTCTCATCACAATTTCATCGAGCTTTCTCCGTTCTGGCTTGATTGTATCAAAATCAATATTGAGTGGATTTTCTGAGATTTCTACAAAAATGCTTTCAGCATTACAATTCAATAATTCTCTGTATGCCTTAACGATTTTCTTCTTTGCCTCAGATGAAATTTTCTTTAAATCAACAAAGGGAAGTTGTTCAACGACCTTAACATCAATGTCCGCAATCGTTTGAGCCCCGGTTAGCTGACGGGATGAAAACTCAATGAAGAGTCTTGTAATAGTTGAATTAAGCAGTCCACCAAGTAAATTCAGTTGCTTTTTGTTTTTGGGAAAAATTCCATACAACTTTTTGTCTTCGTAGATACCACAATTTTTAAGAACTGGCATTCTCTCACCAACCTTTGCGGGGAAGATTAACGGTGCATAATCCCAATCTTTTCCAAGCGCATACCATGGATTACGACTCTTACAAGTTGGACGTGAATGGTATCCTTCTTTTTCTCCATGCTCAATATAGTTTAAAATATTTGTTCCCTCTAGTTTTTCCTTTTCTTTCCAGCAAATGATTACTTTTTTTATTAGATCTATTTTATCAATTGAGTATTTATCAATTTCCTTTAATGAAAAAATTATCGGCTGTAGAAATTTACTTTCTATTTTCCATTTTTTAATTTTTAGATCTTCAAGATAAAAGAATTCATTTACTCCAGTTTTAATTCCAAACCGCACATGTGCTATCTCAGAAAATTTGATGAGCTTTTGTCGGTTTTTCTTAAGAATATTAAAAAGAATTTCCGGAGCACGAATGTACTTAGCCCAATTTGCACCATCATATTCTTCATCTTCATGATTGTATCCTTCGTTCCACAGATCGTGCTGTTTTACTGGAAAAATTCTTAGATCGTCATTCTCATATATATCATTATGGGAAAGAATAGTCTTAACCAGATCATCAAGTGCTGTTTTACGTTTGATTTGTCTTTCCCAAATTTTTTGAACAGGTGGGATGAGTTCAGATAATCTTTTTTTCAAATAAACGAAACGTACAACATTATTATTTCTTTGTTTCAGCTTATTACATTTTTGGAGAATGATAATACATGTATTTATATCTGCATCTTCAAACCAGCGTTCAACTTTTGATTCAATTATTGTAATAATGTTATAATTCTTTAGGAAAAATTCTTGAAGTCCTTTTCCATAATCTGAATCCAACCACAATGATGAGACTATAAAACCAAAGTAACCTTCGTTCTTTAAGAATTTTGTTCCATGAATAAAGAAGTAAGCATGTATCCCAGCACGTTTACTTATATCGGCAAGTTGCTCTTGGCCAATCATAAGAGCACTTTCAATTAATTTCTTTTTGTCAACTCCAGTATCAGGTATTTCTTCTTGTCGAGTGTAGGGTGGATTCCCAATAATTACGTCGAAATACCGTGGGTAGGTTATATCCTTTTCATTCTTACCGAGAGTTTTTGCTCTTCGTTTTCTCCAATTTTCGGCTTCAAATCCATTATTACCAACTTGTAGAGCAAAAAAATCTTCTTGTAAAATATTTGGGTAGTTCTCACCCTTACTCAAATCATTGATAGCGAGGTTAATTGTTGCAAGATGAGCTGGAAATTTGGCAATATCATTCCCCCAAAGTGTATTCAGAATTTCGATGTGATCTTTCCTAAGATTCATTAATTTTTTATGCTGATAAGCACGAACTAGAAACGTCCCTGCCCCACAAGATGGATCCAGTATTTTGTCATCTTCATGCTTTAAACAAAATTTAAGAATTAAATCGACAACATCTGCATTTGTAAAATATTGTCCTAAAATGTGTCTCTCTTCAGAGGGAATAAGACGCTCAAAGATTCTACCAATAATATCAAAACCAAGATTTGAAAAGTCATATCTTTTAAGAATAGAAATGAATTCTTTTATTTCTTTAACGACATCCTTATGCTCTGGGAAAGCAATAATATCGATGAAATCGGTTGTGTAAATTGTCTCGTAATCTATTTTGAGAACTTCATTAAAATATCCTTGAAGATGAGATTGTAGCAGCGAACCTTTAGTAAGTCCTTCTGGGATCTCAAGAGGATCGAGTTGAGCTGGTCTTTTTGTTTGAAGTAAATCATAAAAGAGGATTTTATTAATTAGTAGATACGCAGTTTGTCGTGCCGATTTATTAAAATCATCATCTGACCAGGAAAATGACCAATTTTGAGAAATAAACCATAGTTGTAATTCATCCGTAAATTTGGAATTTTTATGAGCGCTATCTACTATAATGCTCTTATAATAATTACTTAGTACTCTAATTTTTTCTTGAATTCTATAAATGAGTAGTTCATCTAGAGCTTGCTTTGGCTCGGTTTCTTTTCCAGTATGTACTAAATAAAGTTTTAATAAAAATTCTCTTAGAGCTCGTTTTGTTGGTTCGCTGTATTTATAATTATCAATATAATCGAGGTTTTCAATTTCTGAAAGATTATACCTTTCTATAATCTGTTCTTCTTCTGGTTTTAGTGCATTTACATTTTCTGTATTAAACCAAATCAATTTTTTAAAGTTTGTTGTCGCAAAATATTTTGCTTTTCGTTTAGTTGCTTTTTTACGGGCTGGTTCTTTCAGTTCTTCATCATTAAAAGGATCGAAGTAAGGTTGTTTGGCTTCAATTAAACATAAAATCCTTTCACTTCTTCTTGTTTCGTGGATAATAAGATCAGGCATTTTTCTATCAATGCCAGAAGTTTCAACTTCAGGTAACCCGAGATCCAGTTTTTCATCGTCTATAATCTGACGCATCCAATGCATTAGAATTGCAACCGCCGTTCTCTCCGTTTTGTAAGAACTGGTATCAAATGGACTTGGAATTTTTAATGACTTAGTTTTGGTCTTTTTCATTGTCCCTCAAAACTTGGTCAACAATTCTTCGAGCAATTTCAAAAGCAGCAGCAATCCGAATCACTTTAACATCCCCAAGACCTTTTATTCCAGCCAGTTTTTCTAAGGGTTGGTTAGCAATTCCTTTGAAAGACGAAAATCTGTTAAATATCTCATTAGCTATATCCTCAGCAGGTTTGCCTTTTATTCCTGTTGAAATAATTATAGATAACAATTCGGAATCCGATAAGCTTTCTGCTCCTTTTTCAATCAGTTTTCCGCCAGGGTGGTGCCAATTCATATTTGGTTCACAAATTCTAAATTTCATATTTAAATTAAATACTATTCGAATGTAAAATGCTTAACTTTTTTCTATATTTCAACCATCGACAATTCTTGTTCGATTTTTTAATGAATTTACAATGGGAAAAAATTAATTTTGTATCACGCTCGAGGTTAGATTTGCTGTTTAATAGGTGTTAATTTTATTTATTTTCGAGAACACCAATTCGTCTATTTTTAGCATTTTTAATACAAAATTTATAAAGTGAAAGTAAAACTCTTTCGGGGGTTAACGGCGACTTGAGTTCAATTTTCATATCCGGGTTAAAAGCTTTCATTGCATTCATCAGCGCGAAGAAAGCTCCGATCCCGTACATAAACGGCGGCTCGCCAATTGCTTTTGATTTAAATGGTCCGAACGGATTAGGTGCATCTTCTAGGAAATGAACTTGAATATCTTTCGGTGCGCCGTGAATGTCAGGAACTTTGTAAGTTGAGAGCGCATCTGTTAAGAGTTTTCCCTGATCATTCCAAATAAGCTCTTCGCATGTCATCCAGCCGATTCCTTGTGCGATTGCACCTTCTGCCTGTCCTCGATCGATGACGGGATTCAAGCTCTCGCCAAAATCGTGTACGACTTTTACCGAATCGATTTCATAAATCCCGCGCAGACAATCGAGAGTAACCTCAACCAGAGCCGTTCCATAAACATGATATGCAAAAGGATTTCCCTTCGATTTTTCTCTGTCGAAAAATACTCCGGGAGTTGCATGATGAACATGTGCCGAAAGACTAATTCTTTTCATGTAAGTTAAATGAACGAGCTTCTCCCAGGTCAATTCGGTTTTTTTATTGTCGTAATAAATCAACTCGTCTTGAATGGAAACCTTGGACTCATTATTATAACCAAGTTCATCGGCAGCAGATTTTTGTAACCGCTTCAAAATTAGATTGCATGCTTCCATTGTCGCGAATCCATTCAAATCGGCGCCCTTGCTTGCAGCAGTTGGTGATGTGTTTGCAATCCGTGAAGTGTTTGTCGATTCAACTTTCACTCGTTTTGGATCAATTGAAAACATTCGTGCTGCAATAGAATGAAGTTTTGCATTTACTCCTTGACCCATTTCAACTGCGGCGGTGCTGACACTTACGCTTCCATCTGTGTAAACATGAACGAGAGAACTTGCTTGATTCAAAAACGATGATGTGAAGGAAATTCCAAAACAAACCGGCATCAGTGCAGAACCTTTTTTAACTAACCTATTTTTTTTGTTGAACTCTTCGATCCTGTTTCTGACCGATTCCATTGAATATCTGCTTTGTACTTCTTCGAAACATCTTTTTGCTCGACAGTTTTCAGTTTTTTGTCCGTAAGGGAATTCATCTCCCTCATTGAGCAAATTTTTCTTTTGAATAACTGATGGATCAATCCCCATCGTTTGAGCGGCTTTGTAAATTGCCGATTCAATTACGAACATTCCCTGCGGTCCGCCAAATCCTCTGAACGCAGTAAATGGCGGCAAATTTGTTTTGCAGCTGTAAGCAGTAGCTTTAAGATTAGGAATGTAGTAGCTGTTTGTACAGTGAAAGAGAGTTCTTTCTAAAATTGCCGGCGAAAGATCTGCAGCGGCACCGGCATTCTGATAAAAGACAACTTCGTATGCGATGATCTTCCCATCGCTAGTCAGTCCAATTTTAAAATCGGAAGAATATGGATGACGCTTGCCTGTCAATCGAATATCTTCCTGACGCGGTAGGATTAATTTAACAGGTCGATTTAATTTCTTTGCGGCTAATGCCGTCATCACTGCCCAAGCTGTTGCTTGATCTTCTTTTCCTCCGAATGCACCCCCTAATCTTAAAACATCGACTTCTACTTTATGCATTGAAATTCCGAGAACGCGTGCGGCAGTACGCTGTACCGCAGTTGGACTTTGCGTTGCAGAAATAATTTTTATTCCGCCTGATTCAATCGGATATGAAAATGATCCTTGTGTTTCTAAATAGAGATGCTCTTGTCCGCCGGATTCAACAGTTCCTTCGAGAATATGATCACATTTACTCCACGCATTTTCTAAATTGCCGGCCGAAAAAACTTTTGGCGGAATTATAAGTTTTCCTTTTTCAAATGCTTCTCTCGGATCTAAAATTGGTCTTAATTCTTCGAAATCGCATTTAATTTTTTGTGATGCTTCTTTTGCTTGAAGCTGAGTTTCAGCAGCAACGAATGCAATAGGATGGCCGATGAAATGTACTTCGTTTTCGGCAAATAAATTTTCGTCATTAACAATTCCGCCGATTTGATTTTCGCCCGGAATATCTTTCGCCGTGAAAATCGCAGCAACTCCTGGTGAGATCAAAGCCTGTGAAATGTCTATTGATAGAATTTTGCCATGTGCTATTGGAGAATAATAGACATATCCATGAAGAAGTCCATCCGGTGTTAGAACATCGTCAATGAATTGCGATTCACCGCGCACATGTTTTATTGAATCAAGGTTTTTCATGTATGCACCACACCATTAGCAATTTCGGGAAATAACTTCACAAAATGTGCAAATATCAATTGACGCAGGAGAAGACTTTTGTATTCGGCTGTTCCTCGCGCATCACTTATAGGAGAAATTTCACTCATTGCAATCTCTCCTGCTTCGGCAGCAGTATCTTCTGAGATGGACTTGCCTAATAAATGATTTCTAGTTTTTACCAAATACATGGGTATTGGCGCAACGCCTCCGGCAGAAATCCTAACTTCGGAAATTTGTTTTTCATCAAACTCGATATACATCGAAGAGTTCACGCTTGCAATATCGAGATATGTCCGTTTAGAAACTTTCTCAAAATTAAATCCGAAATTCTTTCTGGGAATTTGAAAACTCAGAGATGTAACGAGTTCATTTTTATTCAGATCGAGTGTTTTATATCCTTTAAAAAAGTTCTTCAGCGGAATTTGTCTTTTCGATTTTCCATCCGTGATGTGAACGTTTGAATCGAGTGCCAACAAAATATTAGTCATATCTCCGATTGGAGATGCGTTGACAATGTTTCCGCCTACAGTTGCACGATTACGAATCGGAATTGAACCAAATAATTTTAAGTAATTTGGAAAATTTGAAAAATATTTTTGCAGGATTGGTGAATTTTCAAGTTCGGAAATGGTCGTTGTACTGCCAATTTGAATCTCTCCATCGACTTCTTCTACGAAAGAAAATCTCTTATCCGATGAGATCAAATTAACTTCTGAATTTATAATCGATTCCCATTCTTGAACGTACAGATCAGTTCCGCCTGAAATTAAAAATTGATATTTATCGTCGCCATCGGTTCCGGTTTCAGAGGCTATTTTTTTATTAAGAATATTTAACCTCTCTTTTATTTCATTGAAATATTCAGGCAGGAAATGTGATTTAATTAGTTCTTCTATTCTTCCATTATCGCTGGAGGTTACGGCTGAAGCGGCATGTTCTGCGGCGCGTTTTATTCCCGAATAACCTGTGCACCTGCAGATGTTCCCGTTCATCGAATCGATCGCATCAACAGCCTGATAGTTTTGGCTATTCAAAAAATATCCGGTTAGAGAAACGATAAATCCAGGCGTACAAAATCCGCATTGAGTTCCTCCTTCATCAACAAAAGCACTTTGAATTGGAGAAAGTTCATCACGGTTCAAACCTTCGATTGTTACTACGTGTTTACCATGGACATCGCCGAGCGGCATTAAACATGAGTTAATATATTTATATTGGATCTGATTATTTATTATTTCACCTAACAAAACAGTGCAAGCGCCGCAGTCTCCTTCGCGGCAGCCTTCTTTGGTTCCAGTAAGGTGCAATTCTTTTCTAATAAGATCGAGAAGAACTGTTCCCCTCAACGCCGAAGTCGAGATATCTTTATCATTTAGTATAAAATGGATCATGGTGAAAAATTTTTATTCAATATTTTCAGTTAAAATTTACCACTAATAAATTTCTTTATCAAAGTATTAGACGTGAACTATTCGTTCGTAAATTTATCTCAAGAATACTAGGGATTTTAATTTTTTAATAGGGGTATAAAAACGAGTCATGTTAGGTAACGAAACTCATCCTCCAGCTGAGGTTGACCAAAAAGTTCTTAGAGCAGTTTTGTGTTTTGGTGTTTTTGTGGCTCTTGTGTTGAATTTGACTCTTAATCGAAATTTTTCTTTGCCACTAAGGCACGATCCGTTGGCTCCGTTAGCTAACGGACGGACACGAAGAATCACAAAGATTAATTACTTTTTGGACAATTTAGAGTGAGTTATTGTTCTAAAAATAGAGTTGTCTATCACTGCCAATTAAATCTTCAAACATTTAAGTCAGAAAGTTTTATTAGATATTAATACTATGAGTTCAACATGATTCTTTTTTACACCCCAATTTTTTAATTTCACCTTCGGTTAATTTTCGGAATTCTCCCACAGCAAGGTTTTCGATTGAAAGAGATCCTAATTTCATTCGAATTAGCCGTAGTGTTGGGAATCCAACAGCAGCTGTCATTCTGCGGACTTGCCTATTCCTCCCTTCGAATAGCTCAAGTTCGATCCATGAAGTCGGGATATTTTTCCTAAAACGAATCGGAGGATGTCGTTCCCAAATTTTTGGTTCGTCAGTCAATAATTTTACATTTGCTTTCTTGGTTTTTCTGCCGTGAAGAATAATACCATTTGATAATTCACTGATTGAATCTTTATCTAGTCTTCCCTCGACTTGTACTAAGTAAGTTCGTACGTGTTCAAATTCTGGATTGATTAGTCTATCGTGCAAGCTTCCGTCATTTGTAAGCAGCAGCAATCCCTCAGAATCGTAATCAAGTCTCCCCACAGGATAGACATTCTTGGGCAGAGAAAGATAATCAGCAAGCGTCTTTTTTTTCTCCGCGGGGGTGAATTGACACAGAACTTGGTATGGTTTATTAAAAATGTAATAATGAAATTTCAATTATTAAAGCAAAGATTTTATATGGCCGGTTTATTCTTCTGCAAGTAATTTGATGTGTTTTTTTAATTGTAGAGAAAGATAGAATCCAGAAAGTTCAAGTTCATCTATAATTGGACTTATCTTTTGAATTAACTTATTTTGATTAGCTAATAACAATGCACCCATCGTGCCAATTATTTGAAGTTTGAATCCCTTGGCAATTTTCCGAGCCTGTTCATCATCGAGTATTATTTTACATTTTTTTTCCAGTGCAAGGGCGATTGCTTCAGATTCTCCACGCCCCAAATTCGTCCGCAATGCCGTAATAAAGTTAAAGTCGGAAGGTGCTGTGATTTTTAGCCAGGAACTAGAGATGCCAATTTCATTCGCAACTGAAGGAGGAATAATAATACTGTTAAACAACTCGTGCAGAAGCTCTAGTCTTCCAATCCTTTCGAGACTAATAACACAACTGCTGATGCTGACAGGAAAATCATTCAATTTTGAATTTCAGAATTTAATTCTTCGATGGAGTAATTAAAGATTGGGATTTTGTATTTCCCAACAACTTCCATAAATGCCTTTTTTGAATAACCTGACATTTCCGCGGCTTTTCCCAACGACAATTTTCCTAATTCAAAAAGCTTAACAGCGAGATAAAGCGCTGCTTCTTCTTTTGAAATTCCAAAAGGAAGAGATATTTTAACCTCAACATTTTCTGTCATTGTTAGCTCGTTTTTTAGGTAAAGATATAAAAATTAATTGTATTAAGAAATTTTCCCTAAAAACCTAAAACGCTTTATCGATGACAAAGTTTTGGTTTCCTAAACAGATAATTTATTAGAGGATTCTTAAGTTGTATTACAAATTCCATCTGGTGAGTCGGTGTTATAAATATATGTCGGGAAATCAACTTTACGAATATTAAACTGCTCAATAGCTCTTTCAATAAAATCCGAATCTTCTGAGTAAACGTCATTAAATCCGTTTAGCACTTCGAAAACTCTTCGCTTTCCGAACAAAGTCGCGCCAATTACACACTCATTGAGGTGAATTAGCTTGGTTAAATCATTTTTATCTTTGACATAGTGAGTTTCTTCGGACCCGCAGAGTTCAACTCCGCCATGTATTAAATCAATTTCAGGATTATATTCAAAATATTCCAATCGGAGTTCAAGATGCTCTCTTTTGAACTCATCATCAGAATCTAAAAAGGTGATAAATTTTCCAACAGAATTTTTAATACCAAAGTTTCTGGATGCAGCAAGTCCCTTGTGCGGGCGCTTAAAGTATCTAATTTTTTCGTTAAGAAGAAAAACATTTTTAATCAACGAATCAGTTTCATCAATGCTGCCATCATCGACAATTAGAAGTTCCCAATTCATTGTGGATTGATTCAGAACAGAGTCAATTGCCTTTGAGAGTAAATGTCGGCGGTTGTACGTTGCGAGAACTATCGAAACTATCACTGTCGGAATTGCCATTCAAGTATTTTTCCAATCCGTTAAAAAGTTTTGCCATCTGTTTGGAGTGCATGACATTTAGATTAAAAATAAATGATATTAAGCTAACAAAAAAGTCTTTTACTTCTAAATCAACCTCATACATTACTTTAACTCCATTTGCGCCTTCGACGAAAAACCATGTTCCCGTTCCTGAATAAATCCCGGAGTAATTTATTACTATTTCATGATTCGGCTTGGCTTTAACGATTTCGTAGAAAAAACTCTTTCCATAAACAACTATCTCAATTTTAGAATTAATATAATTTTCAGTCTTCTTGAGGATGTTCAGTTTAATTTTCTTGTCCCACCATTCAGGATATGTTTCAAAATTGACAATAGTATTAAATAATTTGCCGATATCGTGTTTAAGTATTCTTTGGTCTAATGACGAAATTTTTCTCATTATTTGTAGTTACTTTTTATATTTAGTTTAGTAATTTTTAGTGTGAAAGTTAATAAAAACAACCGCAAAAATAAGCTATGCAGATAATAGAACAAAAAAAATTCATCAGCGATTTGAAAAATTATAAAAATAAAATGTCCCGCGACGAAGCATATCAATTCGAGATGTTCGAAAAGCGGACGAAAGACGATGAAGATCTCGATAAGTTCTCATTCCAAAAACTTCAAGAGCTTCACAAAAAATATATTGTGAAAAAAAGCAAGCACGACTTCGACCATCTTTTTAAAAAGAAAGAAGACAACTCTTGAAGATTGAAGACGCGCAGAAACTTTCACGAATCAGTTATCAAATTGGAGGAATGGATTGCGCCTCTTGTGCTGACGAAATTAAACTTACTCTGCTCAAAATCGATGGCGTGAATAGTGTCCTCGTCAATTCCGATGAGTCGAAGGTCGATATTAATTTTGTAGAAAATCCAAAATCGAGAAGTGAGTTTACGCGCAAACTTTCTGAACTAGGATTTCAGATACAGGAAGCCGGCAGCAGAATTCGAACCGTTCTTCGAGTCGGTGGAATGGATTGTGCAGCAGAAGAAAAATTGATCCGCGACGGATTAAGAAATTTTACTGGCATCGAAAGTCTTCAGTTCGATCTTCTCAACAACAAACTGACAGTTACGCATAAATCTAGTGATGGAAGGTTGATCAACAAATTGAAATCCCTCGGATTCCATTCTGAAATCTATCCGAATCTTCTTCACATCAAGAGCAAATCATCCAGCATGAAAAAATTTCAAATTGGATTTATTATCGCATCCGGATTTTTGGCTTTTGCAGGAATGATCCTTGAGCTTTTTGAAGCTTCTCTTTCAATTGTTCTGCCGATTTTTATTCTTTCAATTCTTGCCGGTGGATGGAGAGTTGCGCATAAAGCATTTTACTCGATAATATCTTTAAGGATAGATATAAATGTTCTAATGACGCTCGCAGTTATCGGCGCTTGCATTATTGGTGAATGGACAGAAGCTGCAGCGGTAATGTTCTTGTTTGCTCTTTCACTTCAGATCGAAAGTTTGAGCATCGATAAGGCAAAAAACTCCATACAGAATTTGATGAAAATTATTCCCGATAAAGCTTTATTGAAAAAAGGGAAAGAATTTAAAGAGATTTTTGTAAGTGAAATTTCTCCTGGAGATTTGATTTTCGTTAAATCAGGCGAACGCATTCCAATTGATGGAATTGTACGTGATGGAACATCTACAGTTGACCAGTCTTCAATCACTGGAGAATCGAGGCATGATCTGAAAATTAAAGATGATAATGTGTTTGCTGGCACGATCAATTTGAAAAGTCCGTTGTTAATTAAGGCAACGGCAAGTTTTAAGGAATCGCAATTTGCAAAAATTATCTCCCTGCTTGAAGAAGCTTCTG
>CAZNDS010000028.1:12802-13115 GCA_964571865.1 uncultured Ignavibacteriaceae bacterium
AAAGACAAAATCGAATCTGCAAAGAGTTGTTGATAAGTTTTCATCTTATTATACGCCGGTGATAATTGCATCGGCGGTTTTGATTACCGTTATTCCGGTTTTGTTCTTTGGTGCCGAGTTTTATTATTGGTTCTATAAAAGTCTTGTGCTTCTTGTTATCGCCTGTCCCTGTGCACTTGTAATTTCGACCCCGGTCTCAGTTGTAAGCGGGATTTCCCGCGCATCAAAGCTGGGGGCAGTAATAAAAGGACCTGTGTTTTTAGAAAACATTGGTAAAACCGATGCGGTAGTATTTGATAAGACCGGGACACTG
>CAZNDS010000028.1:13189-20544 GCA_964571865.1 uncultured Ignavibacteriaceae bacterium
ATTGCTTATGCTATTGAAGTTAATTCCGAACATGCAATCGCCGAGGCGATAGTTAATTACGCTGAAGAAAAAGAAATTTCTTTAGAGCAAATCGAGAATTTCAAAATAATCGAAAGCGGCGTTTCGGCTCGATATAAAGGAAATCAAATTACAATTGGACAGCCGAAAATATTTGCAAGACTATTTTCAGACGAAATTAAAAATTCTATTTCGCAGCTTGAGCAAGAGGGATTTACAGTAATTGGACTTGCCGAGGGTAATTCTCCGGCAGCATTGATTTGTTTTTCAGATATGCTGAGAGAAAACATGAAACGGACAATTGACGAGATCAAACATCTCGGAATTAATGAACTTTATATTTTAAGCGGGGACAATCGAAGCATTATTAAACGCACGGCGAATGATATTGGGATCGATAAATTTTATTATGAACAAAGTCCATCTCAAAAACTTGATGTGGTCGAGAAATTAAATCAAAAACATAAAACGCTGACAATGATTGGAGACGGAGTGAACGATGCGCCTGCGCTTGCAGTTTCAAAAATAGGAATTGCAATGGGGAAGATAGGAACTGACATTGCAATTGAAAGCTCGGATATTGCATTGGTTGGAGATGATATATCTAAACTGCCAAAGCTTATTCGTTTGAGCAGGAAAGTTGTTAACGTAATAAAAGAAAACATTCTTGCTTCGATAGCAATTAAGGCAATTTTTATCCTATTAACATTCCTTGGAATAGCTACGATGTGGTCTGCTATATTCGCAGATATGGGGACATCATTATTAGTCGTTTTTAATTCGTTGAAGATTTTAAAAACAAAAATTTAACTCAATTCAATTTCAAAAAGCAGCCTTATTGATTGTACCATCGCACTACATATCAGAAAAATCCCAAATTCACTTTTAATTTCGATTAGGTTATATTTACACTAGAAGAGAGATTCTTTTAAAGGATTATCACAAATTTGAGTAAGCGTCAATATATCATATCAGTAGATGCCGGCGGAACAAAGATTCTAGCTGCATTGATCGATCCCAATAACAAAATAATCAGCAGAGCAAAAAAATCGACAGATGCAAAAAATGGTGCAAGGACTGTTATTAAAAGAATAATTGAGTGCATCGAGACAGCTCTGTCTGAGGCAAAAATAAAATCAACTCAACTCACGGCAATTGTAGTTGGGATTCCAGGTTCGCTTAACTCAGAAAAAGGAATTGTCTATTTAGCTCCGAATTTATCCTGGAAAAATATCAACGTAATAAATCCAATTAAAAAATATTTTAATGTCCCAACCTACATCGAGAATGATGCGAACTTAGGTGCACTTGGGATCCACCACTTCGGACTCGGAAAGAAATACGAAAATCTTTTGGGCATTACTGTCGGTACAGGAATTGGAGGCGGGCTAATTATAAATAATAAAATTTACCGCGGAAAAAGTTTTGCTGCAGGGGAGATTGGGCATATTGTTATCGATCCAAAAGGCGAAAAATGCGGCTGCGGGAATTCGGGCTGTTTCGAAGCAATTGCAAGCCGGACTGCAATAACTCGCGAAATAAAAAAAACAATCAGAAATGGAAAAAAAACAGTTATTACAAAACTGACAAACAATTATGATTTAATTAAGAGCGGTACGCTTTCAACAGCACTTAAAATGAATGACAAAGTTACAAAGCGGGCATTGAGTTCTGCGTCAGAGACAATCGGATTGGTGATTGGCAATATGTCAAATCTTCTTGATCTGAACGCAGTCGTTCTCGCAGGCGGATTAATTGAAGCGTGCGGAGATTTTATGCTTCCGATAATTAGAAAAAATGCAGAAGCAATTGCTTTACCTCAAAATTTCAAAGGAATGAAAATCGTAAATTCATCTCTTGGAGATGATGCAGCTTTGTACGGTGGAATCGCATTAGTCAAAGAGAAAGAATTTTGATAAGAATCAAAAACCAACTAGATCTTAAATGCTCAAATCATTAAAAATAAAAGATTATGTTCTGATAGATTACATCGATATTGATTTTGAGAGTGGACTTAACATTATCACCGGAGAGACTGGTGTGGGGAAATCAATTATTATCGATGCGATGAACCTGCTTGTTGGCGAACGTGCATCGAATGACGTAATTCGTACCGGGTCGAGCAAAGCAATTATCGAAGGGACTTTTGAACTCGCCGGAAATCAATCTGTCCTGAACTTTCTCGGGGATAACAATTACGATTTTAGTTCAGAACTGATCGTACGCAGGGAAGTTTCGAACAAAGGAAGCAATCGAAGTTTTATCAACGATACACCTGCACCTCTTTCTCATCTAAAAGAAATTGGAAAATATCTAATCGATCTGCACGGTCAGCATGAGCATCAATCGTTGCTCCGTTCGGAAACTCATATCGAGCTGCTCGATAACTTTGGCGGACTCGAAAAACTCCTTGAGGAGTACCGCGTTCACTATCGAGCCCTTTCAAAACTCTTTCGAGAAATCGAAGAATTAAAAAGCAAAGAAAAAGTTCTTAGGGAGAAAAAAGATTATTACGAATTCCAAGCAAAAGAGATCGATGAATTAAATCCCAAACAGAACGAAGATGAAGATATCTCGACTCGTTTACTAATTCTTGAGAACAGCGAAAAACTTCACGATGCAACTTCACGAATTTATGAAATGCTTTATGAATCAGATTCGGCAGTATATGACCAAATGATAAAAGTGAGAAATTTGCTTGACGATCTCAGCAAAATCGACAACATCTTTTCAGAAATGAAAAAAGAAACCGCGGCGATTACTTCAATCGTTGATGAGCTTGCAAAATTCATTCAAAGCTACAATTCACGCATAGAATTTTCGCCCGAATTGCTCGAAGAATATCGCGACCGGCTCGGCTCGTTGATAATGCTTCAAAAAAAGTACGGCGGTTCTCTTGATTCTGTAATCGAATACAGGAAAAAAATTGAGAAAGAACTCGATCTCGCAGAAAATTTTGAAAACGAAATCGCCAATCTTGAAAATCAAATCGAACAGGAGAGAAAAAAATGTTCTGATTCTGCCGTTCGTTTATCTCAGAAACGCCGTGAAACTGCAGAAAAAATTTGTAAGTCGATAGTTGTGATCCTTAAAGAACTGGGAATTCCCAATCCCAAATTTGAAGTTAAAATTGTAAATGAAAAAAGCAGCAGTGAAAACTCTTTTGTTAAACTGGGAAAAGAGTTTTATAAATCAGATACAAATGGATTTGATAATGTCGAATTCTATATTTCGACAAATCCCGGAGAAGAAGTCAAGCCGCTCGCAAAGGTTGCTTCGGGCGGAGAAGTTTCGCGGATTATGCTTTCGTTAAAATCAATTCTCGCAAAATCAGACAGGCTGCCTATGATGGTTTTTGACGAAATTGATGTTGGTGTCAGCGGAAGAATTGCCCAGAAAGTCGGACGGGCTTTGAAAAATCTTTCGGAGTTTCATCAGATAATTTCAATTACACACTTGCCGCAGATTGCCGGACTTTCAGACTCGCATTATGTAGTTGAGAAAACAGTGAAAGCAGGAAAATCTTTCAGTACAATTCGAAAATTAAAAACAGAAGAAAAAGTTTTAGAAATAGCCAAGCTTATAAGCGGAGAAGAAGTTACCGATACGAGCCTGCAAACAGCGAAAGAGTTGATGGAAGGATAAGAAATTAGTTGATGAAATCATAATTGAGAAAAATATATAAATCAAAACAAAAAGAAGAATTGTCATGAGCCTTCAGAATATTTTTAAAAGAAGATTTACACATCTTGAAATTGCAGTTCTCTTTTTCATTGTATCACTTGTTATTTTTTATCCTTACATAACAAATAAATTCCATGCGGATGATTTCTTCTTTGTGTCGATACTTGAAGAAAAAATTCCGTTCAATCCGCTCGCGGGATTTTGGGCTCTCGATTTTGATGACATAAAAACTTTTGAATCGCTTTGGTGGGCGGATGATGGAGTAAACGGCAAGTTCTTTCGCCCAATACCAAGTCTTGTTTTCTCGCTTTTCTTTCTGATTTTTGGACGAGACGCCGCATTACCTCTGCACTTTCTTTCTGTACTTCTTCATGCGCTTGTATCTTTTACAGTTTTCCTCTTGTTTTTCAGATTGTCGAAGCGTTACACTATTTCTCTGGCTGCGGCTTTCATCTACTTAATTTGTGAAGATCATTCAATGACGATTGGATGGATTGCCACCAATACAGACATTCTGGCTGTATTATTTATCAATCTTGCACTTATATTTCACGTTGACTATCGCGAAAGATTTATTAAAAAAAGATTCCTGCTCGCAAATGTATTTTTAGTTATAGCATTTCTTTGCAAAGAAACTGCCGTGATCACTCCATTCGCAATTATGCTGTACGAATTTATATTGTCCGAACCTAAAACAGAACAAAAGAATATATTTAAAAGATTTTATCAACGCGCAATTTCATTTTTTGGAATTAGGAAATATTGGCGTGTAAGTTTTTTCCTTCTTATAGCTTACATTGCTTTTTATAAGCTGGCTGGCTTCGGGATAAACAATATCATGTATTTTGATCCGTTCAAAAAAACAGCTTTATACTTATCGAATCTCATTATCGGAATTCCGACGATGTTCTCCGGATTGATGACCGTTTATCCCATCGGTCTGAATTTATTCTACCACGATTATATAACAATTACGGTTCTGCTTGGAATTATTTTCTACATTCTTATTTCAATTGGGTTGATAAAATTCTGGAAAGAAAAGGTGATCCACTTTTGCTTTTTGCTTTTTATACTTGCTCTGCTGCCGCAGTTATCAACAGAGGCTTCTGAACGTCAGCTATACTTTCCGATGGTGCCCGGAAGTTTTCTTTTAAGCTTTTTAATTTTTCAAATTCCGTTCCTAAAGAAAAAATTTCTAAAAGATCATGCAAGCGGAATAAAATATTTTAACAGCGTACTCGGTTATTATCTTGCGTTCACATCTATTTTTCTCGCCCTGTATTTAAGTTTTTATTACGCTCATACTTATCCACAAAGCTTCGAATCTATTGAAAATGTTGTTCTCGACAGTAAGAAATTTATTGACGATGAAGAAAATGATAAGATCGTTTATCTAAATACAACCGGACAATTTTCGACTTTTTATATTAATGATATTATCCGCTATCACTTTAATGAATACAAGGACGTTCATATTCTTTCAAGTTTCAATGGGAATATCTGGATTAAACAGATTTCAGAAAAATCCTTCGCTTTAAAAACCGATCAGAGCGGATGGCTCTCAAATATGTTTGCTAAGATTGTGCGAACTCTTCCTAAGATTGAAGTCGGAAAAAAATACACAAACGAATTATTCACTTCAACAATTGTTCGAACCACTCTCGATAATGAAGACGCTCTTTCTGTGAAATTTGATTTTAAGTCTTCTCTGGATAAAATTTTATTCATTTACTACGATGGAGAGGAATTTCAAAAATTTAAGTTCAATAATTCAAAAATGGAAACCTGGCAGTTTCTAGGAGACACCTCTGATATAATGAAGAGCATGATGTGAAAAAATCCTCGATCTACGTACACATTCCTTTCTGCGATATAAAATGCAACTACTGTGATTTCTATGTTCAAATCAATCATTCAAAATATGATTTACTTCTTGATTCGTTAAAAAAGGAGATTCAATATTTTTCTAGTCTTTACAAAGATAAATCGACATTTCACACTATTTACTTTGGTGGTGGAACTCCGTCGTTGGTCGAACCTGAGTATATAGACAAAATAATCGCAACTCTAAAATCAAACTTTATTTTCGATGAGCGAGTTGAAATAACACTTGAAACTAATCCAGGCACAGTTGACGAATCAAAGCTGCAGGAATTAAGATCAATAGGAGTTAATCGCTTGAGTATAGGTGCTCAATCTTTTAACGAGGATGATTTAGAATTTCTAACTCGCAACCATAACAGCAAACAAGCCGTTGAATGCATTGAAATTGCCGCAAAGTCTGGTTTTAGAAATATAAACGTTGATTTAATTTTTTCTATCCCAGGGCAGTCCTTAGAAACTTGGAAAGATAATCTGGCTGCCGCAATTGCTCTTCCAATCCAACATATTTCTGCTTACAGTCTGATTTTAGAACCGGGGACATCACTCAATTACCAAGTAAAACATGGATTAACAAGCCTAAGATCAATCGAACACGATGCTGAAAGTTATGAATCCCTAATTGATACATTAGTTGATAATAATTTTCTTCAGTACGAAGTATCAAATTTTTCCAAACCCGGATTTGAATGCATTCACAATTTAAATTATTGGTATCATGTAAATTATCTTGGCTTTGGTCCATCTGCTCATTCACTTTGGGATGCCAAACGTTGGAATAATTATTCTAATATCACTCGATATATTGATGCTGTAAAGATCAATCAACACGGAATTAAAAGTGAGGAGTTCTTAAATCCAACAGAGCTTTATAACGAAAGGATTTATCTCGGATTAAGAAGCAGAGGCGTTGACTTAGATTTATTTGAAAAGGATTTCGATATATTACTCCTAAGTTCAGAAGAAAGATTTGTAAACGAGCTGATAAAAAAGAACTTTGTGGAAGTCGATAACAACTTTTTGAAATTAACTAAAAAAGGTTATCTTCTTTGCGAGGAAATCTGCGAACAACTCATGATCTGAAATGAAAAAATTGCTCTTCATTGGCAAATCTTAGCTGCCCTAATTTTATCTGTTCTCTACGGAATATTTTTCACCGAGTACGTTGTATATGTTTCCTGGATGGGAGATGTCTTCCTTTTAAGATGCCCTCACGGTATGCTTTTAACCTCTTCTCTGCTTCTAGAAGCCAAATTTCATCAAGTTCTTTACTTGGTTCATCAAAACTTTTCAAAATGCCATCAACAATTATTGCACGTTCATGTGGTTTAAGTTTTAATGCTTTTTCAATTATTTGCTTTGTTTCCATTATTAGATTCCTTTGATAGATAAGAATTTATTCTCACATCAACATATTGAATCGATAAGATATTTTCAAGTTAATGTAAGCAGAATGTAAACATCAAAACAAATGCAGGACGTTTATGAACACCCAATAAGTTAAAGCTGAAACCATAGCCGAAAGCGGAATTGTTAATACCCAAGCCCAGACTATATTCCGCGCAACTCCCCATCTTACAGCAGAAAGACTTTTAACAGCGCCAACTCCGGCAATCGAACCGGTGATTGTGTGAGTTGTGCTTACAGGAATTCCAAAAATCGTTGCACCAATGATTGTTAGACCGGCAATTGTTGGAATCAAGCTTAGCAAATAAACTTAACCCAAATTTGTCATTAGGTAACAATTTCTAATGACCGCCATTAGAAAAAAC
>CAZNDS010000029.1:0-14228 GCA_964571865.1 uncultured Ignavibacteriaceae bacterium
AAGGTTTACAATAACGATGAATGAGCCGAATCTACACTTCACGAAACTTGCCTGCTGAACATTCGGCAAGCAGGCGTTTCGTGTAGTGAAGCTAAAAAGGTGTAGTTAATGAAAAAACATTTCGATTTTTGCCTAAATTATAATTCACAAATCACTAAAACAACCTTTCCTGCCCGCCTCATTGATCTCTATGTGGCAGGCGGGTTAGAGTAGGCTCATGAATAAATACATAATCAGGTTTATTATCACAATATTATATTATCAATTAACCTTGTAGTCCCAAATCTTGCGGCAGCCAGCATATATGCCGTGTTTGGCGTATCAATTCTATCGATTTTTTCGAAAGTTCCAATATCAACTACTTCTACGTAATCAAGCTTTGCGATACCTGATCGTGCGATGATTTCCATCGCTTTATCTTTCAAACTCATCACAGATCTCTCGCCAGTTTCAGTTAACGATTTTGCTGTATGTAGTGCTTGATTTAGTACCAATGCTTCTTTTCGTTCACTTGGAGATAAATAAATGTTACGCGAACTCATAGCTAAGCCATCCGCTTCACGAATAATCGGCTGAACTTTGATTTCAATTGGTAAATTCAAGTCTTTAACCATCTTTTTTATTATAAATACTTGTTGTGCATCCTTTTGACCGAAGACTGCAAAATTCGGCTGAACAATATTAAATAGTTTTAAGACAATAGTTGCTACACCCTCAAAATGCGTTGGTCGAAATTTTCCCTCAAGCAGCTGACTGTAATTTTTTACAGAGACAAACGTTTGATAATTGATTCCATAAACCTCTTCAACGGAAGGGTTGAATACAAAGTCACATTTTTCTTTTTCGAGAAGATTCAAATCTCGAGCTTCATCACGCGGATATCGAGAGAGATCTTCATTCGGTGAAAATTGAGTTGGATTTACAAAAATCGATACGACACAATAATCGGAATTTTGCTTCGCAAATCGGACAAGACTAAGATGTCCCTCATGATGGAAACCCATTGTCGGAACGAATGAAATAACGCCTCCAGTTTTTTTGAGATGAGTGAGAACTTTCCTCAAGTCAGAAATTGAGTTTGTTATGTTCATCTTAAAAATAGGTTTATAAATTGATTTTATAACTAATGATTTTCTGAAAGTACAAGCTTCGCAATTGGTTAATTTTTCTTAACAATGAATTTAAGTTTTTAGAAATCTAAAATTAAATCTCAATAAGGAAACGATAATTAGAGACCAATAATCAAAAACCTAATTCCTGAACAACTCTAAAAGCTGATATAGTTTGCTCTTCAATTCTTTTCTGTGGCAAATAAAATCGACGAATCCTTTTTCAAGTACGAATTCAGAAGTTTGAAATCCCTTTGGTAAATCTTTTCCGGTGGCTTGCTTAATAACTCGTGGGCCCGCGAATCCAATCAATGCACCCGGCTCTGCAATAATCACATCTCCGAGCATTGCATAGCTTGCTGTAGTTCCTCCAGTTGTTGGATCTGTAATAATTGAAATGTACGGAACTTTGGCTTCAGCAAGCTGAGTCAATCTCGCACTCGTTTTGGCTAATTGCATTAGTGAGAGTGCAGCTTCCATCATTCGTGCACCGCCGCTTTTGGAAATTATGATTAGAGGATTTTTTGTTTTTGTGGCTTTCACAATCGCACGGGCAATTTTTTCTCCGACTACGGAGCCCATACTGCCTCCGATAAAAGCAAAGTCCATTATTGCAGCAACGACTACTTCACCTTCAATTTTTCCAGTTCCAGTTCGAACTGCATCGTATAAGCCTGTAGATTTAATCGCTCCCTTGATTCTATCCTTATATGGTTTTGAATCAGTGAATTCTAGCGGGTCGGCAGAAGTCATTTTTTTATCCATCTCTTTGAATGAACCCTTATCGAATAAAATATCGATATATTCTACGCTCCCAATCCGAAAATGAAAATCGCATTTTTGACAAGTGTGGAAATTCTGCTCGAGTTGTTTCTTATGAATTATCTCGCTGCAAGAATCGCATTTTATCCACATTCCATCCGGTAGCTCTTTTTTCGTAGTACCTGATTCAATCCCGCTTTTTGTTCTTTTAAACCACGCCATTATATATTCCTTATCTTTTTACAACTTCTGCTCTTAATGATAAATGAAATTCCGGAACGTCCGGATCGTTGGTTTTAACTGTTACCATTCTCGAAACTGAGCCGAAACGATTTATCGTGTCCATTTCAACTCTTATCTCACTTGACTCGCCAGGCTCAAGTTTTCTTTTTTTTGGGATCGCCGCAGTGCAACCGCATGATGTCTGAATGTCTTTAATCTCAAGCGTACCCTTGCCAATATTTTTGAATTTGAAAACCGTTTCAAAAACTTTTCCTTCTTCAATAATTCCAAAATCATGAATTATTCTATCGAACTCGATCTTTGGCAGTGCTGCAATATCAGTTTGTCCATTTTTCTTGAAAACTTCCGCTTTAATCGTAATTGCTTTTTGCGGATTAGAGGGATCGTTGCTATAAACATATATTGTGTTTGTCTGCTTGCCTAATTTTCCTTTTGAGTCATAGGTTACTTTTAGAAAACCCTTTTCTCCAGCTGTAAGAGAACGTTTTGTTAAGAGTGCCGCAGAGCAACCGCATGAAGTCGATACATTCAAAATGTTTAACGTGTCACCTCCACTGTTAGCGAATTCGAATGTATAATCGATAACGGTTCCCTGTTCTATCTTTCCGAAATCATGACTCTCCATGTTAAATTGAATTTGCGGTGAAATGAACTGAGCAAAAACTCCGGAGGTAAACAACATTATTATAAGAAATAATTTTTTTAGCATTTAAGTCACTTCCTAATATTTGGGACAAAATTTTTCAAGTAAATTGGTTCGAGGTAATCAAAATCATCAACTAGATATTTCCATGGATCTCGCTGAACCAATACACAACCAGAGAAAGAATCTGGTTCGACAACTATTACATTTTCCAATTTAGCTTCAAGCTCCATCAAATATTTTGATGAACCTGGAATTATACAAAAATCTGAAGCAGTTCCATCTTGAATTGCTTGATGTAAATTTACCAATTCAAATGAATCAATTAAAGTAAATTTTTCTCCCGAAACGTGATATTTTGCAGAATAAAATTCATCTTTTCTTGAATCTATTAGAGTTGATATCCTTCCTGAAACATTATTTTTACTGATTGCCGCGAAAACTAATTCTTCAAACGATGTATAACCATAAAGTTTTAATTTTGATCCAAATGCTAATCCCTTAGCCGTGGATAAACCTATTCTTAATCCAGTAAAAGTTCCCGGGCCAAGATTTACAGCAATCCCGTCGAGTGATTTCAATTCAAGCTTCAATTCAGCTAATATTTTAGAAATCAATTCGATAATTTTTTCAGCATGCGTACGGCTCTCGTCTAGTGAGACGGTGCTTAAAAGATTTTGACCATTCGAAATAGACAGGCTTAAAGCCTGAAAAGCTGTACTAATACCGAGTAGTTTCATTTTGCAACTTCTCTAATTGTTATTTCCCTTTCATTTTCAGCTGGAAGATTTTCGATCTTCACTTCAATATATTTCTTCGGTAGAATTTCACTTATAAGATTTGCCCACTCGATTAAACAAATATCTTTACTGAAAAAATAATCTTCATAGCCAATATCATACAACTCTTGAATCGATTTAATTCTATAAAAATCAAAATGATAAATTGTAACGTCCCCGTGATACTCATTTATTAGCGAGAAAGTTGGACTTAACGGGATTTCATTCGCACCCAATACCGAACAAATTCCTTTGACAAAAATTGTTTTACCACTTCCAAGTTCTCCAATGAGGGCAACTAAATCTCCCTTTTTGAGAGATTTAGAAAACTCTTTTCCAAATTTAAAAGTTTCTGATTCACTGCCGGAAATTACTGTGCCTCGCATTACAATTTCGGCTCGAGAGTAATTATTGGAAGTATTAATTCCTCCATAGAGATGCCGCCATGTTGAAAAGAATCTTTATAAAGATTTAGATATTTATTGTATTCAGTTGGATAAACAAAGTAATAATCTTCTTTTGCAATGATGTAATTGATTGTTAGCCCTCTTTTCGGGAGTTTATAGTCAATCGGATTACGAATAAAGATTGCCTGCTTTGCTTCTGATTTTAAATTTCTTCCGAACTTGTAACGCAGATTGGGCAGAGCTTCTCTATCACCGAGCACTTTGGCTCCATGCATACATCGTATACTTCCATGATCGGTTGTAATTACTATGCGTACATTTTTTTGATTAGCAAGATTCCTAAAAGTCTTTAATAGAGATGAATGTGTAAACCAACTTTGCGTAAGTGAACGATATGCTGCTTCATTCGGAGCAATCTCTTTTAGAATTGCCGAATCAGAACGAGAGTGAGCAATCATGTCCAGATAATTCACAACTACGGCAGTTAGATTATTGTTAACCAGTGTTTGAATGTTCTGCTCAAAATTTCTGCCGTATTCCGGATCAATAATTTTGAAATATTTAAGTTCGTTTGTAAGCTTAATCCTCTTTCGTTCCAATAATTTCTCGAGAAGTTCCTTTTCATGTTTATTGTGCGAATTCTCATCATCGTGCTGGTGAGTCCATAGTTCGGGATAATACTTCTCAATCTCAGAGGGAAACAAGCCGGCGAATATCGCATTTCGTGCATAAGGCGTTGATGACGGCAGAATTGAGTAATACGATTTTTTCGAAATGTTAAAATGAGGATATAGCATTTCTTCCATCACTGCCCACTGATCGTATCTCATACAATCCAGCACGAAGAAGAATACATTGTGCTTTTGTTTCAGAAGAGGAAAAATAGAATCTTCAATAACATCTGTGGAAAGATTAGGTCGTATTTCATCTGAACCCAGCCAGTTTCTATAATTCTGCTCAATGAACTTTGAGAATTCCTTATTAGCATTTCGTTTCAGATCGAGAAAAGTGTGCTCGAGTTCCAGATCAGGGTGCTTTGTTAGTTCCAAATCCCAATTAATAAGTTTAAGATAAATGTCTACCCAGTCATCATGATTTAATTCAGAAAATATTTGCTGAGAAAGTAGATTAAAATCCTGAAGGTAATCTTTGGAAACATAAGCAGCAGAAATGTTTTTCTTCTCGAGGAATTTTTTACACACTAATAAAACTTGACTTGGATTAACCGGTTTTAAAAGATAATCGTTAATTTTACTTCCGATTGCTTCGTTCATTAATGTTTCTTCTTCATTCTTCGTGACCATCACAACCGGAATGTTCGAATTGATCTCTTTGATTTTAGCAAGAGTTTCCAATCCACCCATTCCGCTCATCATTTCATCAAGAAAGATTAAGTCAAATGTAATTCGAGAGACAAAATCTATTGCATCTTCTCCATTGGTAACTGTTTCAACATCATAACCTTTTTCGTTTAGGAAGATTATGTGTGAGCGAAGCAATTCTATTTCATCATCTACCCAAAGAATTTTTCCTTTTTTCATCGATAAACTCATGTTTCAAATCGTAATTCGTACGTCTAATCCTGGTTGTTGGCGGAATCCGCGAAGCTCCTTCTGGTGTAACGCTTGATCGTTTATAAAATATCGATAGTGTTACCCGCGAACTCATCACGTATCTAATTCGCGGCTCTATTGTCGTTCTTGTAGTACCGTCTTGCGGTGTTCCTTCTTCCTTGAATTTCAGCATATCATAAATAACAGTCGAGTTTTTCATTTGAGTATACGAAATAGAAATATCAATATCATTTTTCAAAGAAATGCCAAATAATGGCAACTCGAATCCGGACTTAGTAAAATTGATAGAAACGTTAATATCATTCTGAAACGATTCGGTAATGTTTTTCGTTGCTAATCCCAAATCGTATGAGACATTCGATCCGAATTTAACATTCGCTCCTAAATTCCCTCCCCAAAGAGGCAGAAATGTCATTGACAATCCCAAAAACGGCTGAAATCCATAAGATATCTTTTGTGCTTGAGTCTCTTCATTTCCATCCGGATTGATTTTCCATCCTCGTGTGTAACTTGATGTATATGCATGATTTAAAGAAACTCTCTGCGCAAACGAACTGAATAAGAAAAATTTTTCTAATCCATCCCAGCTCAAACTCCAATTTGGCCTTGGAATATATCTAATGAAATTTTTCAATCCGGGAAGTTTCCCAAGAATTGGGAAGGTTTCAAATCCATCAACGAATGCGTTTGCTAAATTTTCAGTTGGATTCGCTGCATCTGGGTCATATAGTTCATGAACTTTTTTGATTCCATTGCCAAAGAAACTAAAAATCAATACTGGAGGAAATGTTAAAAACGATCTATCAGTTGTACCAGTTGAAGCAAAATTTACTACATTAACATTTCCAAGCGAATCCGTTTGCAGAGATGTATTTTTATTATAAGACCAGCCGACCTTCCATGTTAAATCAATCCTCGCACCTTCCCATAGTGGTCTTGATGTCCTAAGATCCATATTATTTCTTTGCCCTACAGCATCAGTTAAATTTCCTCTTGTAGCGCGAGGTCCAGCTTTAAAATCTAATCCAAGTTGATAAAGCCGCGATGGACCCTGTTCATTTCGATTAGGCAGCCAGAAATTCCACAAATTTGTAATTCCTGTTCCTTCACCTGAAAGCCCAGAATTTGCCGATGTATTCCCCTGTGAAAAATTAATTGAAATATTTTCATAATCAAAGAACAGCCATTTTGAAATTGACTTAAGCATTAGTAACACAGAAGTGACTGCACTTTGTTTCGGCGTCTCATCGGTTTGTTCATCAACAGGTTCATCCCCAACTTTCGTTGTATCTTGTACCGGCCCATCTTCATCTTCTTCTTGAATTCTTGGTTTTCTTCGTTCACGACTTCTAGGATCCGGCTGTTGCGGCAGTTGCTGCTGAGGAGTTGCAGTTTCTTTGAACAATGGATCAAAAAGCTGCTTCAATCTGAAATTCATTCCGAATGTAATCGTATTAGCAAAACTCGCTGAACGTCCAAGCTCAGCCTGTCTAAAATCGTTCTGCCAGCGGTAGTCGACTGAATATCCCATAGTTAAATTCAAAAACTTATCTATGTCAAATAACGATGGGAGCTTCGGCTGTGTACGGATTTCAATTCTCTGATTGAAAGAATTATCTCTTCCAAAAAAGTTACCGTCGAGAATATCCCGCCAAATTTCTTTTTCACTTCTCTGAATTTCAAAGACTGAATCTTTTCCCGGGACACTGCTTGGAATTGAATCGAGCCGTGTTTCGAGATGTGCGAGACTGCTTCCAAAATCTATGCTGTAATTAAGCGATGGATTTAAAAATCCACCTTCAATGAACTTCCAGCCAAATTGGAATCGTCGTGTGGTTCTGAAATCTCGAGTCACATTTGGTCTGCTTGGATCTGTTCGAGTTACATTTTCTCCTCGATTTCTCGTAGCCGTAAAATCGAACGACGTTGTCGCTGGAGAATAATAAAATCTCAAATTCTTTAAATCTTCAAACAGTTCAAAAACAGTCCCAAGAAATGGAATGTCGACTGCTTTAAAGTAATTTTCCGGGCTAAAGGTGTAGGAGTAATTTGTAGAAAAATTCCAAACCCAAGTTGTATTCGATTGAGTTACTGGATTTCTGCTGAAAGTTTTGTTGTAGTTAAAAGCGAATCCCAAATTATTCCAAGTATCTCGGATTAGCCAAAAGTCGGTCGGGATTTTTATTCTAATACTCGGCAGTGAGTAGGTATCCGATGTCCCAACGGTTTGAGCACTTGTCTTTAATGCATCAGATTCTGATTGAGCAGCACGTTCATCTTTTCTATCATTCAGGGCTTTCTCATAAATTTGCTTTGCCGCTTCTTCAACTAATATATCGGTACCGGGAAGATAAAGCGGCTTACCGACATTTTCTGTATGAGAATAGCTGAATCGAAGTGAACTCTGTCTCATCTCAGACGGAAAAAGTTTTACAAGATCAATATCAGCAGATATTCCCCAGCCGCGAGAAGATACACGTGATCCAAATCTTTGTTCAAGCGGATGGAAGAATGGATTAGTCTCATTTAAATTTGCAGAGATATTTATAAAATCCGCCAACTTTAGAGAAACATTTGTTGAGTATGCCCATCCTTCTCTGTCATCTGCACCAATTAGGCGAAGCTCGTTGACCCAAATTTGTCCTGATATTTTTAATGAAGGAAACCGTTCTACTGGATAATGTACTCCAATCATAAATATACTCACAGCTGTTAAGCTTGGATTTCCTTTTACTGTGTAAAACGAATTAGGAGGCCCATTTTCAACAGGAACAGTTATGGTTTTACCGATTGTGTCTCTTCTTTGTTTAATTGCTGTAATTTCTTCGAATTTTATTCCGATGTTCTGCCAATCATTCCTAATCGGTTCACGATATTCATAGTAATTGTTCGTATCAACACCAAAACGGAAAACTAATTCAGCCCCCATCATTGAACGTTCACCGTGATAATAAAATTTCATTTCACTGTAATTGAATACATCAATCGGTCTGAACAAATATTTAACAGCATAACTTGCTTTTCCCTCTTTTAACCCATCGAATATCATTGCGAGAGACTGCTCATTTTTATAAATGCGTTCTTCGGTGCTGGTTTGTTGAGTTCTGTCTTGCTCTCTTTGCACATCCGGCGGGCTGTAATAAAATGGCGAGTTATCTTCAATGTTAACTACCGAAAGATTTAAGACGTTGTCTTCTTTGTTTAATTTCTGCCATTGGTTACCGACTAAATTAAATTCCGCAAGCCGAACATGTACACTATCTTTAAATCCATTAAACCATACGCGAATGTTCTCAATTAATGTAAAGTTTGGGTCTCCTTCTTTGCGTGAATAATCTTTTAATGGAATTCTGAACTGATACCACCTAGTTCCTGTTCCGCCGCCAACAACATAAGGATTAGAAATTCTCGAAGTGTCAAGTTTTATCTCATAAGTATAATAACTATTCACACGATCAAGCACACCGTTTCTATTCATATCTTCAGTATCAGGAAATCTGCCAGCATCTGTAAGAGCAGCATTACCTTCAGTGCCATTTATAAGTGTATAATTTTTTGTTGCCAGCGAAAATGAAAAGTTATCACCGCTAGGATCCGGACCGAGTCCAGGCCTGCGAGCAAGTTCCTGCGCATTTGTTAAACCGTCTAATCCAACGTCTTCGCCTTCGTCAATTAAGTCATTTAAATTTTTATCTTCGGTGTCAAGTTTATTATTGGGAATTATATCTTCCGTTATTCTACCAAGATCAATGAACATTCTTCCGTCTTGTGCGACTTTATCGGGTCTTATCCAGAATTCTATGAATTCAATATTCTGTTCAACAAGATTTGAAGTAGTTGAGGATAACATTTTCATCATTCCTCCCCAATTATTCTCACGAACTGATAGAGATGGATTATAGTTGAATTCACCTCGCATCGAAGGAGAATATATCAAATCGAGAACAGTCACTTGATCTTCACCTCGAGCAACTGATTTTTGCGGCCAAATTTCCTTTACACTTACATTACTGGGAAGTTCATTATACCAATAAGTTTTAGCTTTATATCCAATCTTTGTGGAATCAGGAATATCACCAAGCCGTTCAATAGTTCTGGGCGGACTTAAGTTTTTCCAAGCGGTATAATGAACTCCTATCGAAAGCGTCTGCTTGGCTCCTTCAAAATCATCCACATAAGCCACACTCTCGTTTTGATCGCTTATGATTGTACTTTTCTTTGTGTTAGGATCAGGATTGATATATGCAGCTTCTCCACGCCAGGCAAAAGTCGACATTTCACGAGTTGAAATTACATTATTTAAAAGCTTAGTAACGAACGGAAGATCGGCACTGGTTTGCGCGTCTATTCCATAAATAGAATTCTGCAGAGGTTCTTCACCGATGCGGACTTTATCACTCAGCGTTTGCTGATTGAGATTCAACATCGAAAAACCAACAAAAGTTTTATTCGATAGTTTTAATTCTCCTCTCAATCCCAATAAAGATTTTGCTGCTAATTGGAATAATGTATTCTCTTCATAAGTAATTCTCAGATCCGCATTTGGAAGAAGTGCCTGCTCATTTCGAATGATGAGCTGCCCGGTATTGTAGTCCACCATATAATCAACATTCGGCTGCAGATCTCTTCCACCAAGTTTAACGCGGACACTCCCTTCGACAATATTAAATCCGAGATTGTACGAATTACGTGAAGTTCCCTTTGATTGCCCAACGAGTATAAATTTATCTTTCTCGCGATCTTGTTTAGCGAATACTTGAAGAGTATCATAAACTTTCAGGTATGCAAGTGTGTCCGACAAACTTGAAGGCAAATTCCTGCCGAATGGCTGTAACACCGGGAAGATTATTTCTCCGGTGGAGAGATTGATTGTTTTTCCAGGTAAAAAATCGAATTTACCATCAGGCCGAGCATTTTTTGAATCATCGATCAAATCCAGACCGAAAGCATTTAAAAATTTCACTCCGCCGAGATCATTCCGCGCATCATCGAGAGTAATTCCATATTTAATGTCGAATTCAAAACCGTCTTCTTTTACGTCACGAACACCCAGCGGATAAATATTTCTCAATTGTAATTTCCACGCTGTTCGGAACTGCGGCTGAAGATTTGAAGGTTTTATCAATTTTAATATTAGAGTAACCGTATCTGTAACATCGGCAATAAATTCACCAAAATATAAATCGTTCTCTGCGCCGGGGTCTCCTTCCATTCTGTATGCAACAGCAATCGCATCAGTTTCATTAATTTGTGTCTTGAAAGAGACGTATCCAGTCGCTTCATGCACGATATATTCAGATGGTTCGAGCTTGATAAATCTACCGGTTTCCACTCTGCCCGGGATTACACTAACTTCTCCTCTCAATGAATTTGGATATTTGCCGGTTTTTGTTCGTGAAGGTAAATCAATATATGCATTAACTAATCTTTCTTTTGGATTGATTAATCCAATAACAGTTTTCCAAATTTCAATATCTTTAATTCGGAAGAAGGGAATCTCTATTGGCGTTGCATTTCCATAATATTTATTAAAAATATTTAAGTCCTTTGAAGTATCAGAATAAACTGTATCGAGAAAATAATGATTAGTCGAATAATCGTATACTCGTTTCTGAAAAACCTGTGCTTCAGCACCGCCGCTGAGACTTTTTTCTTTCACCTCCCCTTTTTTCTGACTAGCGATCGCAGTCAGCATCAAAGGTCCAAATTGGAATCTCGACTTAACTCCAAATAAAGCTTCTCCGCCGCCAACAAGTGGTGAAGTCTGCAAAGAAACGTTTCCAGCTTCAACGCTTTGTACAATTTCATCGGTGTAGCCTGTATACCGAATCTTAAGCTGGTTTTCGTATTCGAAAGTGTTTTGTGTGTTCCAATCAGCAGTGATATTTAATTTATCCCCGATCGTCCCACTGATATTAATTTGAACATCTTGTTTGAAATCTGGTTCGTTTCGAACATTTCCAAGCCGTGAAGCAGTGATCCCTTCTGTACTTTCATTGCGCCAGGCACCGCGAATATCGACTGCACCGCTGATTCGAAGATTGATTTTAGGTGGACCAAAAATACTAAGAACAGGATTCGATGGAATCGGAATATCGATGTTAGTGATTGAAGCGAAAATGTCTCCAAGCTCTTTTTTCTCAAGTTTTGTTTCATACTTGTAAGCAAGATCTTCCCAATTCTTTCTATCGATGTAAGCTAATCTAAGCTGAATATACTCTTCTAAGGGAATTAATAACCGGATTTTATAATCTTTTCCATCGATCGTTTCTCGAATCTCAACGAACCTGCCTGTAGAATCTAATTTAACAGTACGAACAATGCTTCCTTCAGGCTTTTCAAGGAAAAGCGAATATTTTCTTTTCTTAAAAAGTGGAACGGTTACTGGATCTTTCCTTACATGTTTAAATTGAATTAGGCGTACTGTTGAATCAAGAGCTAGAGTATCTGCTTTAAGAATGGAATCGAGTATGGCTGCCGAATCACTTCCAACCTGAGTTGTATCAACTAACAGTAGATTTTCACCAAGGGACTCGCCCTCTTCTTCTATTTTTTCCTTCTTTTCAAAATCATTCGTATCGGAGAGTGCAGCTTGGGTCAAGATTGGGAGAAAGAATCCTCCATGTTTCTGCGAATTAACTTCGCTTGAAACAGTTTCCTTAATGAACGATCGAGAATAATCATGTTCAAGATCCTCTGCGATCATCTCGTGAATTATCGCATCGAATAATAAGTATTTATCCTGCAATTCTACATGTTTGGGATTAAAAATAAATCCCCAAGCAAAAAGACTTACTGATAAAACAAGTATCGGTGAAAGATATAAAATTAACTTCTTCAAAAGTATCTTATGCTATTACTAATCAAATAAGTATAAAAAGCTACAGTAGAAAGTTAGCTATAAGATACTCCAAAGCTGGTGGGAGAATGAGAGGCTGAAATGTGCGAGAAGTTTATCTGTTTTGTAAAGCATTTTCTTTATATGTTCAAATTCAAAGCAAATTTACTATTTTTTAATCAAACAGTTCCAAAATTTTCTCTATAAGAAATTACCGAACCTTCAAATCCTCAGAGAATACTGGAACTTCCAATTTATCAATGACATTATTATTATCGACTATTAAGCCGGTAAGTTTATTGCCGTAGGCACAACCTGTATCAATGAAATAAATTTGATTATCCTTATCATATAACACTTCAAACTTCCTGTTGTGTCCGACTATTTGAAGCTTGTCCAATTTTAAATAATTGCTTCTTACCCATAAAACGGATGTTTCAGATTCTAACTCACGATTAAAAACTTTTTGAATCAAGTCATCGTCAGAACCGTCGAGCTTATATTCGTCAAAAAATTTTTTGTACGTCACCGAGACCCCAGCATGGCAGATAAAACAATCTGGAGTGTTATAAAACAACTTGAGCTTTTCAATGAAATCAAGATGCGGTTCGAGACTCATCGGTCGATCTTTGTACGAACTTAAAGTTGAGAGATGTCCGTTGTACAACCACGATCGTCCCATAACCGAAGAAGGATCTTTAAAGTAAGACAAAAACATCAAATCATGATTACCAAGACAGCATTTTATTTCCCGTTCTTGGCAAAAGTCTATGGTTTCAGCTGAGAAATTCCCGCGGTCTACCAAGTCGCCAACACAGAAAACCTCAGTTTCCGGATACTTTTTTTTGATTTGATTGTAAAGTTCAGTGAGCGTATTAATGCACCCGTGAACATCACCAATTACTGCAACCATTAAATATAATTGTTTTCCTTTGCGAAGTGTTTTAACTCATCTTGAAAAGTGGGATGAGCAATTTTTATCATTTCATTAACTCTTTCTCGGATCGTTTTCCCATGCAATTGCGCTACACCATTTTCGGTTACGACATAATGAACATCGGCACGATTAGTTACAACACCTGCGCCTGGGCGCAATGTAGAAACTATCCTCGAAATTTTAAAATCTTTTGTTGTGGATGGAAGAGCGATTATTGGCTTCCCTCCATCTGAACGTGCAGCACCGCGAATAAAATCAACTTGACCGCCAAATCCACTGTATAGTTTTGACCCGAACGAATCCGAACAAACTTGACCGGTGATATCAACTTCAATTGCAGAATTGATTGCAACCATTTTATGATTTTGAGCGATGACAAATGGGTCGTTTACATATTCTTGCGGATGAAATTCAATTGAAGGATTATTGTCAATGTAATCGTAAAGTTTTTTAGTACCGAGTACAAATCCAGCGATTGTTTTTCCTGCATGAAGTTTCTTTTTTCGGTTTGTAATAATTCCTCGGTTCACCAACTCGATAATACCATCGGAGAACATTTCCGAATGAATCCCAAGATCATTTTTTGTATCAAGAAATTTCATAACAGAGTCTGGTATTATCCCAATACCCATCTGCAGTGTTGAGCCATCTTCTATTAATTCTGAAATATGTTTCCCTATCTTAGTATATACATCTTGCATCTCATTCGATAGGTCTTCTTTTTCTTGGGGAAGTTCTGCAATAGGTTCATCAACCTCAACGATGTAATTTATTTTGTTTATGTGTATGAAACTGTCACCTAGTGCACGGGGCATATTTGGATTAACTTGTGCGATAATCGTCTGTGAATTCTCTGCCGCGGTTTTTATTATTCCGACTTCAACTCCATAGCTGCAGAATCCATGTTCATCAGGCGGAGATAAATGAACAAATGCA
>CAZNDS010000029.1:14238-19692 GCA_964571865.1 uncultured Ignavibacteriaceae bacterium
TTTTATTGCTCCTTTCGAAAAAAGCAATGGATATTCATACAAATAGATGGGCGAGAAGTCCGCTCGACCATCATTTACGGCTTTTCTTGCTGCCGCTCCCATGAAGAATGAATTATGAGTAAAATGTTTTTCCATTCCACGATTCAAATAAGGAATGTCACCAACAGTTAAAGCATGAAGTATCGAAACATTTTCCAATTCGTTTTTACGCTTCACTAAAGCATTGATTAAATTCATAGGGAATGCACAGTTGCCGTGCATCACAATCTTATCACCAGATTTTACAACCTGCACAGCTTCGTCCGCTGTTTTTAATTTTGACTTATAATTTGACAGCCAAAAATATGATTTTGTTTTAGTCGTCCCTGAAATTTCCTGTACCATTCTTAAACCTTAGTTCTTTGAGAAGATATGAATTCTTCTATACTCCAAATTAAAAATTTCTGCTAATGTTTCGTTCGTGCAGCTCCCATTATGCGTGCAAACGCCGCTTGCCAATCCGGCATTTGACTTCATGGCTTCTTCAATTCCTAAGTCGGCAATCTGCTGAACGTAATCTACAACAATATTATTTAGTCCATAACTCGCAGTGCGTGCAACAAGGGCTGGAATGTTCGGCACACAATAATGAATCACATCGTGCATTATAAACACCGGATTTGAAAGAGTCGTTGGACGGCTCGTTTCAATGCATCCTCCTTGATCAATCGACACGTCAATAATTACCGCGCCAGGTTTCATAGATTTTACCATTGATTCTGAGACAACATGAGGCGCCTTTTCCCCTTTAATCAGAACAGCACCTATCAAAACATCAGCAAATTTTACTCCTCGCTCGACAGTATATTGATTCATAACAACGGTTGTAATATGCTTTCCGATCAATTCTTCAACTTGCTTAAGCTTTTGAATGTCTTTGTCAAGAATAACGACTTGAGCTCCGAGCCCTATTGCAGCACGTGCGGCGTTAATTCCAACTGTTCCTGCGCCAAGTATTACAACCGCTGCAGGTGCAACTCCGGCAATTCCACCAAGCAGCACACCGCGGCTTATATCAAAATTATTTTCAAGATATCTTGCTGCAATTTGGATCGACATTTGCCCTGCGATTTCACTCATAGCTCCAAGTATTGGTAGATGCCCATCCTTATTTTCCACAAGTTCAAATCCGATTGAAGTAATTTTTTTCTCAAGGAAAATCTCAACCAGTTTTCTCCGCATAAAAAGATGGAGCGCTGAGAAAACAATCTGCTCGGGATTCAGTTTAATAGCTTCTTCATCTGAAAGAGGTGATACTTTCAATATTAATTCAGAGCGGTTAATTGCTTCTTCCTGTGAGTAAACAATTTTCGCTCCAACGGTTTCAAATTCATCATTAGTAAAATTGCTTTGAAGCCCTGCATCTTTTTCGACATAGATTGAATGTCCTTTTTCAACCAGTGTATGAATACCGGCTGGAGTTAAAGCGATTCGATTATCTTCAAAATGAGTTTCTTTTAAAATTCCTATTCGCATAATAATATTTATTTTGTTGGAAGCTACTATGCCAATTTAACCAAAATTTTCTTTGAATTAAAGAAAATGATAACATTGAAAAAACAGTAGCAGAATTTAACAAGTAATCAATTTGGGAAATAAAATAATGAATCATTCAATTAACAAATACGCTTGCCTATTTTAATTTCAATAACTATTATTGCCCAGTGTAAAACGCTTGGGGGAGTCGATTGGATGAACTTTGGGATATCGAGCTTATTATTGACTAAAAATGTTTTTCAGAATTAAGATCGAGAATTAGTGGAGCAAATTTGAAAAATAAGAAATCAAACACGGAAGAACCTCTCGAAAAGATGCTTTGGAAAGCGGCAGATAAACTCCGTAAAAATATGGATGCCGCCGAATACAAGCACGTTGTATTAGGTTTAATTTTTCTGAAATACATATCTGATGCTTTCGAAGAACAATACCAAAAATTAGTTGAGCAGAAAAGTGAGGGCGCTGATCCTGAAGATAAAAACGAATACACAGCAGAAAATGTTTTTTATGTTCCGCTTTCAGCAAGATGGAAATGGCTTCAAGGGCGTGCAAAGCATCCTACAATAGGAAAAGATATTGATGATGCAATGGAAGCTATTGAAAAGGATAATCTGAAATCGTTGAGAGACGTTCTTCCAAAAGTATACTCACAAGAAAAGCTTGATAAGGCAAGCTTAGGAAGTCTGATTGATTTATTTGCTACTGCAACGTTAGGAACAAAAGAAGCGCAAAGCAAAGATATTCTGGGGAAAGTATTTGAGTATTTCTTAGGACAGTTTGCTTTAGCAGAAGGGAAGAAGGGCGGGCAATTCTATACACCGACATGTGTTGTTCGATTACTTGTTGAAATGCTTGAACCTTATGAGGGTAGAGTGTTCGATCCTTGCTGCGGCAGCGGTGGAATGTTTGTTCAAAGTGAAAAATTTATTGAAGCTCATTCGGATAATTACAACGCGTCTAATGGACGGGCAGGAAAGAAGAACGGTAAAGGATTGAAGCTAAATCCTAAAGATAGAATTTCTATTTACGGACAAGAAAGCAACCAAACTACTTGGCGATTGTGCAAAATGAATCTTGCAATTCGCGGTATTGACAGCTCAAATGTAAGATGGAATAATGAAGGAAGCTTTTTAAACAATGCTCACAAAGATCTCAAAGCGGATTTTGTTTTAGCCAATCCACCTTTTAATGACAGTGACTGGAGTGGTGAATTATTACAGAATGATGCACGTTGGAGAGTTTTAGGTGAGAAAATAGTTCCACCTCCCGGCAATGCAAACTATGCTTGGATTATGCATTTCATTTATCATCTTGCACCAACCGGACAAGCTGGATTTGTGCTTTCCAAAGGATCGCTAACCTCACAGACAAATAATGAAGGCGAAATAAGAAAAGCACTCATAGAAAAAGGATTGGTTGATTGCATTGTTAATCTTCCCACAAAATTGTTTTTGAATACTCAAATACCAGCATGCTTATGGTTTGTATCGCGCAATAGAGCAAACGGAAAATATAGAAACCGCTCGAATGAAATCCTTTTTATTGATGCACGTAATCTTGGGTATTTGGTGAATAGACGTAACCGCGATTTAAGCAATGATGATATAAATAAAATTGCCACTACTTATCATGCATGGAGAAGCAATGATGGCAAGTATGAAGATGTTGCCGGATTCTGTAAAAGTGAAAAGATAGATAGAGTTAAAGAGCTAAATTATGTTTTAACCCCGGGTAGATATGTTGGTTTACCGGATGATGAAGACGATTTTAATTTTGTAGAGCGGTTCACCTCTTTGAAAGCCGAACTTGAAAAGCAGCTTGTTGAAGAAGATGAGTTGAATAAAAAAATTTTAGAAAACTTAAACAAAGTAAAAATTTGAATCCACAATTTGTAACTTTAACAATTATTCCTTTGAGGTCACAATTTGTGACCTTAAAAAGAAGAAATAAAAATGGAAAAATCTACAAACAGTTTAACTATCTACGATTCTAAAGCTATACAGCGAAAAATATATACCATTCGTGATGTTCAGGTGATGCTTGATAGTGATTTAGCAAAATTTTATGGGGTTGAAACCAGAAGATTAAATGAACAGGTCAAGAGAAATATCGAGAGATTTCCGACGGAATTTATGTTTCGCTTGACCAAAAATGAATTTGAGAACTTGGAATCGCAAATTGCGATATCAAGTTATCATTCTCTAAGGTCGCAAAATGCGACCTTAGAAAAGGGGAAAGGAAAACACCGCAAATATCTTCCGTATGTATTCACCGAGCAAGGCGTTGCAATGCTCTCTGCTGTTCTTAAAAGCGAGACTGCTGTAAAAATGAGCATCCAAATTATGAACGCTTTTGTTGCTATGAGAAGGTTTCTTGTTGAAAATGCTGGTGTGTTTCAGCGTTTAGATAAGCTGGAATTGAAGCAGATTGAAACCGATAAAAAAGTAAATCAAATATTTGATGCAATGCAGAGTAAAGACATTGAGCCAAAGCAAGGCATATTTTTCAACGGTCAAATCTTTGATGCTCATAAATTTGTTTCAAGTCTTATCAGGAAAGCTGAAAAATCTATTGTGATTATAGATAATTATGTTGATGAAACCGTTCTTGCTTTGCTAACAAAAAGAAAAAATAATGTTGCTGTCAAAATCTTTACAAAAGAAATTACCAAATCTCTTACTCTCGATATTGCTAAGTATAATTCACAATATCCTCAAGTGGAGGTTAAAGAGTTCAAAGACGCACACGATAGATTCCTAATAATTGATAATAAAGATGTTTACCATTTTGGTGCTTCACTCAAAGACCTTGGCAAAAAGTGGTTTGCTTTTTCCAAGTTTGATAAAGAAGCTATTATGATTTTGAAAAAATTAAATGTATGATGAGTAAAGGATTTATGTACATACTGGAATGTGCAGACGGTTCATATTATACTGGCAGCACAAAGAATTTGGAGAAAAGAATTTGGGAACATAACAACGGATATGGAGCTAACTACACAAAGAAGAGATTACCAATTGAACTTGTTTACTTTGAAGAATACAAAAGAATTGACGAAGCATTTTACCGCGAAAAACAAGTGCAAGGTTGGAGTAGGAAAAAGAAAGAAGCATTGATAAATAGAGAGTTCAAAGATTTGCATATATATGCTGAATGTAAAAATGAGAGTCATTTTAGAAATCGCTTGTTTCGACTTCGCTCAACCAGCGAGCATGAAGGATTGAAAAGCAGAAAATGTTTGTCGAGCGAAGAATGTTTGTCGAGCGAAGAATGTTTGTCGAGCGAAGCCGAGACAAACACAGAAACCAAAGCAGGCAAATAAATGAGTGAGTGGAAAGAATATAGAATAGCTGATTTTGTAGAAATAAATAAGAGGTCTATTTCTAGAGAATTTGAATTTAAAGAAATCCAATACCTCGACACTGGTTCAATTACAATGGGCAAAATTGAGGGCTTTCAACAAATAAAAATAGAGGATGCACCTAGTAGAGCAAAAAGATTGGTTAAGGATAATGATATTATTTATTCGACCGTAAGACCAATTCAACGACATTATGGATTATTAAAAAACATTAAACCTAATACAGTTGTTTCAACTGGATTTGCAGTACTTACTTGTAACCCAAAATTAGCTGATCCTCGTTACATATACTACTTTTTAACTCAAGACGAAGTTGTGAATTACCTAGATTCTGTTGCAGAAGGTTCAACATCGGCGTATCCATCACTAACACCCGATGTTATAACTGAATTAGAATTATTAGCTCCTGAATTGCCGGAACAAAATACCATTGCCTCAATCCTAAGCAGTTTAGATGACAAAATAGATTTACTCCACCGCCAAAACAAAACTCTTGAAGCATTAGCCGAAACACTTTTTAGGCAGTGGTTCATTGAAGAAGCGGATGAGAGTTGGGA
>CAZNDS010000030.1:0-3204 GCA_964571865.1 uncultured Ignavibacteriaceae bacterium
CAAGCAAATTCTAATTCCATTCAACAAACGATTGAAGAAACACTTTCAACAGTCCTGAGGGAAAACACAAAAATTATTGGTTCAGGCAGAACTGATGCAGGTGTCCATGCATTAAATCAGGTTTTTAATTTCCGGGTTAGTAAAGAATTTGATATTCCAAGTATACAAAAGTCGATCAATGCGATTTTGCCCGATGACATCGCTGTAAAATCATTAGAGCTCAAAAATGATGATTTTCATGCAAGATATTCTGCTAAGAGCAGAGAATATCTTTACATAATCTCGCTAAGGAAAAACATATTTTTTAAAAATTATTCATGGACAATTTTTGGGAAACATGATTTCAATTCGCTGAAGAAAGATCAAGAAATTTTTCTTGGGAAAAAAAACTTCGAGTCATTTTCTAAAAATTCAGAAGAAATAGATAATCCTGTTTGTGAGGTATTCGATTCGAGGTGGTTCATCCGCAAAAATTTTTTGTATTATTTGATCAAAGCCGATAGATTTATTCATGGTATGGTCCGAGGAATAGTCGGTTGTATGATTGAAGCGGCACGCGGAAGAATAACCTCCAACGACATCGAAAAACTTTTTTCAGAAAACACGAAATTAAAAAGTCCATTATGGGCACCAGTTTCAGGTTTATTTCTTTATAAAGTTAATTATTGAGGAATAAAGTTCATGATAAACTTAAAAGGGAAAACGGCTCTTATCACAGGTGGTTCTCGTGGAATTGGGAGAGCCTGCGTGGAATATTTTTTCCGTGCGGGTGCAAATATCGCTTTTACTTATAGAGTTAAGAGTGATCGTGCAAATGAACTGATTGCAAATCTTTCATCTCAAATCAATAAAATTAAAGCTTACAAATGTTCTCTCGAAAGTGAATCCGACATCGTATCAACAGTGAAAAATGTAATAGAGGAATTTTCATCGATTGATATTCTTGTAAGCAATGCAGGTATTTGGGAATATGGTGAAGCAGAAAAAATGACACTCGAAAATTGGAATCGAACCCTGACAATCAATTTGACCGGTTCAATGTTATTTTCCAGAGAAGTAATCCCATATATGAAAAAAAGTGGCGGCGGAAAAATTATTATCATTACCTCAACTGCTGGACAAAGGGGGGAAGCATTTCATTCGCATTACGCAGCCAGCAAAGGTGCATTGATCTCGTATGTGAAATCTCTTTCGGCCGAATTAGCTCCACACAAAATTTTGGTTAATTCTGTAGCACCTGGGTGGGTTGATACCGAAATGTGCGATCCGGTTTTTTGTAATGAAAATTATGAAGAAGAAGTAAGATTGAATATTCCGTTGAAGAAAATAGCCTCACCTGAAGATATTGCAGGCCCGGTATTATTTTTGTCAAGTGATCTGGCGAATCATATCACCGGAGAAATTTTAAATGTGAATGGCGGCAGCGTGTTATGCGGATAATTATTCTTATCAAATTCAATTATCTCATTTCCAGTGATCGATGCTGCAAATAAGAAAATCTTTATCTCTTGATATCGAAGTTGAAAAGTTTTTTTCTTTCCACTTGAATCCACGGAATCTGAGATTAATATCACCGCGCTATCCATCCATTAAAATATTATCTATTTCGCATTTGCCACTGCAAAAAGATTCTGAAATAAAAATACAATTGAACGTTTTTCCTTTTGTTAGTGTTAAATGGGAAATCGTGATCGAAGATTTAATTGAAAATAAACTGATTGTCGATGTTCAAAAGAAAGGTCCGTTCAAGTATTGGAGACACGAACATAGGTTCGATCAATTATTCGATGGGACTTCAGTTATGACCGATGAGATCACATTTGAGATTGGTTTCGGAATAATCGGAAAAATTCTTTCACCAATTATAAAATACAGGATCGAAAAGATGTTTGAAACTCGTCACAGTAAAATGGAATTACTATTCGGAGGGTAAATGGAATTTATATCAACACTTCATCCAAAAGTTGTTCACTTTCCAATTGCATTACTGTTGGTCTACGTTTTATTTGAAATATTATTCCTCTTTTTCAAGAGGGAACTGTTTTCAGTTGTTGCAAATTATTTGTTAGTGTTCGGAGTTATTGGCTCGATCGCTGCAGTATTGACTGGTAATGCAGCATCTCAATCAGCAGAATTGCTTTTTGAAAATGATGGGATTAGAATCCCGTTTGGCTTGATCACTGAGCACCAAACTTATGCCTCAATCACTCAATGGCTATTTACTATAATTTTGTTCATACGTTTATTTTCCACTCTGAAAAACAAATTCAAAGGATGGATTCAAATTATTGTTCTAATCTCTGCTCTCGTTGGTTCTTATTTTATTTATGAAACAGGTGAGCTTGGCGGCGAATTAGTTTATAAACATGGAGTGGGAACAGAAATTATAAAAACCAAGTAACTGAATTTTTTATCCACACAATTGTTCCGCGGCCCATTAATAAAAATTACATCAAACCTTGTTATGAATATTTGAGCCAATATTGTAATTTGAAACGAATTTAATTTTATTTTATTAAAGTGTTTGCAAATAGAATTTTCATCTCTGTTGTCTTTGTTATCACGGCAAACGTAATTATCATTTGCTCATTGTATTTTGAATTCATTCCGCAAATTTATCTACTTGGATTTCGGTTTAATTTATTCTTACTATTAAATCTGATTTTAATTTTGCTCTATCACACTAAATTGAATAGAGAATTCCTAGGTGCGTTTAAAAAGTTTGGTAGATTTAAGGATTGGGCTGCGGCATTTATTGTGCCAATTTTAATCTCAGCAATTGTGGTTGGCTCGACTTACACTTTTGGAAAAGTATCATACCCGAAGAATAAATATTTCTATGAATTTGGGATTACAGCACTTTTTGATTTTCCGATGTATTTTATTTGGACGCTTCCTTTTCTCCTCAGTATTCTTTATCTATGGCTTATAATTATACATGATGGAAAAATTATTAGTGCAATTAGAAATTCATTTATAATTTCTATTTCAGTTGAGGCTTTTTACTTATTTAATTTTAATGAAGTCGAATTATTTAGTCATACTGTAAATTTCCTCCTTGTATTTGCTGCAGCACTTTTTGTTTATTCATTTTTCAAGTGGTCAAAATCATTATGGGCATCTGCACTTGCCATGTTCACTCTTGTTTATTCGATTGTTCTCGTAATTGGATCTAAAAATCAGTTCTTAATTAAAACATTTTTT
>CAZNDS010000030.1:3214-19661 GCA_964571865.1 uncultured Ignavibacteriaceae bacterium
AAATTATAATGAGTGGGAAGGATTCTTTAAACTTTCGTTAATCAATAATGTGCCAACTGAGGCTATGCTTGGACCCATAATGATTTTTTTTAGCATAATATTTTTTAACTTGGGGAAGGAAAACCGCTCCAATCGATGATAAAAAAAATATTCATTATATCATTTTTCTCTCTGCTGATGATTACCCAAAATTCGTTCTCACAGGAAGTGTGGGGACTTTTTGCTGCGCCGCAGCTTGGCGTGAGATACCCATCCGGGGAATCTTACGATAAACACAAAACTGGATTCAACATAGGCGCCTCATTGCAGTATGCAACTACTGCATTTCCGTTTTTCTTGAAAACAGAATTTGGATATTCACATTTTCCACAAAGCAAATTAATTGACAATGCATATCACCAAAAATCGATTTATAGTGTTTCTCTCGGCGTTGAGTATTTATTCTACCCGATCTTTGCATCAGAAGCAATACTCGTACCTTTTATCTCATTTGATCTAAGATATAATTTTATTGAGCGAATGAGGACCGAATATATTCCGGAACTCAATAATAAATCTTTCTTCGATCAAAAATTTGGTTTCAGCATCGGGGCAGGAGTCTCAGTTTTTCTCGTTGATGTAATTGCAAAATATTACTATCAAACCTACGAACCTTACGTTGGATTTGATTTCAGACTAAGGTTGCCGGTTTATATTTCACTTTAATGGTCTGCACAGCAGACGAAGGAGGATTTATGTATTCGACATTACTCTACGAAACAGTTCCCAGCAGTGATCGAATTGCGAAGGTTACTATCAACCGTCCAGATAAATTAAATGCCTTAAACTCCACTGTGATGAAAGAATTGAAAGAACTTTTTGCGAATCTTAAAGATGATGATTCGGTCGATGTTGTTATTTTGACCGGATCAGGAGAAAAGGCATTTGTTGCAGGGGCAGATATAAAAGAGTTAAACTCGCTCGATGCAAGTACTGGAAAAGATTTTTCTGCGCAAGGTCAGCAAGTTTTTAATTCAATCGAGAATCTGGACAAACCAGTCATTGCTGCAGTGAATGGATTTGCATTAGGCGGTGGATGCGAAATAGCACTTGCATGCCATATCAGAATTGCTTCTGATAATGCAAAATTTGGACAACCTGAAGTGAATCTTGGAATAATTCCCGGATACGGAGGGACACAGCGTCTTGCGAGGTTAATAGGTAAAGGAAGAGCAATGGAAATGATTCTGACTGGCGACATGATAGATGCAAAAACAGCGTATGAGGTTGGATTAGTAAATAAAATTGTTCCGCAAAATGAATTGATGAAAACAGCAGAGGAACTTGCAAATAAGATTCTCACTAAAGGTCAGATTGCAGTCAGAATGTCAGTCAAAACGATTAACGCAACTCACGAGATGGGACAAGCAGAAGGTCAAAAATACGAAGCTGAACTTTTTGGTTACTGCTGCGGAACAAATGATTTTAAGGAAGGAACGTCCGCATTTCTTGAGAAAAGAAAACCTGAGTTCAAGGGGCAATAGCAGATTGAGTGCAAAGTAAATAGTACATAGAAGTGAGATCAATTAATAAATTTAAATGAAATAGAGGTTGTCCAAAAATTAATTAATCTTTGTGATTCTTCGAGTCCGTCCGTTAGCTAACGAGCTTGTTGAATAACTCGAGCTTTTAATACCCTACCGTGATCCGCCGAGGCGGGAGATGACTGGGCAGGTAAAAGGAAGCGAAATCACCCCTTTGAGAAAAGATGGAATCTTTCCCGCCTGCCTCACCACCCGTCAGTTGACGGAGAGTTCGGCGGGCAGGTTCTGTCTAAATCACATACGAAAGATTCCATCTTTTTCAGTTTTGATGTATTCTTCTTATATATTGATCGTTCTGCAACAGACTCTAACGGACACAAAGTTGCTCTAAGAACATTTTGGTCAGCCTCAGGGACGAAATAGAGAACGTTTATCTTTGTTTTTTATATCGGTTTTGAGAAAAGTTCAAAACATTACATCCCTCTTAAATATTTTGATATAACTTTTATCTTTAGCTAAATTTGAGATATGATAATCGCATTAGCTTCAGTAAATCCAACAGTTGGAAATAGTAATTTTAACTTCAAGAAAATTAAGGAGAATGTCAATAAAGCAATTAATCTACGAGCAGATTTAATTATTTTCCCCGAACTTTCGATATGCGGCTATCCTCCTTTAGATCTTTTGGATAAGAAGACGTTCATTGATGAGTGTATCGATTCACTCGATGGAATTGCAAAGTTGTCAGAGAAAATTTCAATTGTGGTTGGAGGTATCACTCGCGATACAGATATGATTGGAACTAATAATTTTAATTCCGCCATTTTCTGTGAGAAAGGGGAAATCGCATCTATTCACAATAAAACCCTTTTACCGAACTACGATGTTTTTGATGAAGTTAGGTACTTTGAACCATCAAAAAAAAATGTTCTTGCACGAATAAAGGGGAAAAAAATTGGCATCTCAATTTGTGAGGATGCTTGGAATGATAAGGATTTTTGGATTCATCGAAAGTATGAGAATGATCCTATTGAATCTATTATTCAACAAAAGCCGGATTTTTTAATCAATATTTCGGCAAGCCCTTTCAGTATTGGTAAAGAAAAAATACGAACTGAGATGTTCTCTCAAATTGCGAAAAAAAATAATCTTCCTGTGATATTTGTTAACCAAGTCGGTGCAAATACCGATCTGATTTTTGATGGTGGATGCAAAGTTTTTGATAGCAGCGGAAATCTAATAATTGCATCGAATCGATTTGAAGAGCAGTTAGTTCTTTTTGATACTGAAAAAAAATATGACAATATAAATTATATCCCCCCTGATGATATCGAAGATATTTTCAATGCGCTTGTTCTTGGAATAAGAGATTACTGTTCGAAGTCCGGTTTTAATAAAATTGTACTCGGTTTGAGCGGCGGGATAGATTCTGCATTGGTTGCCGCTCTTGCTTCATTTGCGATCAAATCTGAAAATGTACTTTGCGTCATGATGCCATCACAATATTCAAGCGAAGGAAGTATCAATGATTCACAGAGGTTGTTAAAAAATCTTGGTTTGAGCGGAACAACTATTCCAATCAACGTGTTATTCAATGAATATCAATCAAGTTTAAAAAATGAATTTGCCGGAACAAACGAAGATATTACTGAAGAAAATCTGCAATCAAGAATCAGAGGAAATCTTTTAATGGCACTTTCTAACAAGTTTGGATATCTGTTGCTAGCTACAGGTAATAAGTCTGAGTTCGCAACCGGCTATGCGACTTTGTATGGAGATATGTGTGGCGGCTTGGCTCCTATTTCAGATCTGTATAAAACTACTGTCTATGAACTTGCAAGTTATATTAACAGAGAAAAGGAATTAATTCCTAAGGAGATAATTCAAAAAATTCCTTCTGCAGAGCTGAAGCCCAATCAAACAGATAAAGACACCCTTCCACCTTATGACATTTTAGACAAGATTTTGTATCAGTACATTGAAGAATCGAAAGAGGAGGAGGATATAATAAAATCAGGATTTGATAAGGAATTGGTTCGAAAAATATTAAAAATGGTTGATAGGGCAGAGTATAAGCGGAAGCAGGCTGCACCTGGACTTAAAATCACAAACAAAGCATTTGGCACGGGAAGAAGATTCCCAATTGTACAAGGATGGAGATAATAATGGTTAAACGTATTTTATCAATTTTCTTAGTATTAACTAATTTTTCTATTGCACAGGATGTTTTAACTCTTGAGGGGAAAGCTAATTTCGAAAAGCTGCAGCCAGGTTCAGAATTAAAAATCGTGCTTATTGTTAAAATTGATGATAAGTGGCACATCAATTCACATCAACCTAACGATGAGTTCCTCATTCCTTCGAAGTTCAGGATTCAGTCTAAGTATGACTTAAATTTTTCAAAGACAATCTATCCAGAACCCAAAAATATTGATCTCGCATTTTCCGATCAGCCAGTTTCGGTATTTGAAGGTGAAAGTAAATTCTATGGCTTGATTGATATCCCAAAAGACTTTTCACTTGGAATTTATGAATTCGAAGTGATATTTGAATATCAAGCGTGTAATGATAATACGTGTCTTCCACCAAAAAGAGTAAGTGTTCCATTCAAGTTTGAAGTTGTTGATATCAAAACTCCTATTATGCTGATAAATTCTGAACTCTTCGATGACGTGCAACTTAAATCCGAAGCAATGGAAAAAAAAAACAATGAGAGTTCACTGATTGACGAAGAAAATTTGCTTCTCACATTCATTTTAATTTTCCTTGGCGGGCTTGCACTAAATTTAACACCTTGCGTCTATCCCTTAATTCCAATTACGATCGGATTTTTTGGAGGACAAAGTGAACAAAAAACTGGAAAGTTATTTTTGCTTTCTGGACTTTACGTCTTAGGAATGGCTATCACATATTCTGCAATAGGAGTTGTAACAGCTTTAAGCGGAAGTTTGTTCGGAGCTGCATTTCAGAATCCTTTCGTATTAATCTTTATTGCACTAGTTTTAGTCGGATTGTCTTTAAGTATGTTCGGTATGTATGAGTTTCAGCTTCCAAGTTCTTGGGTGGCAAAATTTGGAGGTGCAAAGGGGGGCGCTTTCGGTGCTTTGTTCATGGGATTGACCATGGGAATTGTTGCGGCTCCTTGTATCGGTCCTTTTGTAATCGGGCTACTCACATTTGTCGGAGCAAAAGCAGACGTAGTTCTCGGATTCTTTATGTTCTTTGTGCTTGCTATTGGACTCGGAATGCCATATTTATTCCTTGGCGTGTCTTCTGGCAAAATAAAAAATCTGCCCCGTTCAGGTGAGTGGATGGTTGCGGTTAAAAAAATATTTGGATTTATTCTTGTTGGTATGGCTCTCTATTTTATTTTGCCATTACTTCCTAAAAATATATCTGGTTATATTCTTCCGGTGTTTATGCTCCTCGCATCACTTTACCTTTTATTTTTTGATAGAATGGGGGAGAAGATCCGTGCGTTTAATATTTTCAAAAAAGTTTTTCTCACGATAGTAATTCTTGTTGGTGTGTGGTTTTTTTTCCCATCATCAACTAATTCGGTTGTGTGGGATGAAACAACCAAAATTGAATTCGGCGGGCAGCCAACAATTGTTGATTTCTATGCAGATTGGTGCATCCCCTGCAAAGAGCTGGATGCGATTACATTTACCGATCAGAGCGTAATAGACGAATCAAAACGTTTTCGCACTTTGAAGGTAGATCTAACAAATACCGGCGATGAACAAATTCAGCAAATGATGGACCGCTTTGAAATTATTGGGGTGCCGACAGTAATTTTCTTTGATGCTGAAGGAAATGAGATTGACCGAATTACACAATTTGTAAAACCGGCAGAATTCCTGAAGATCATGAAAAAAGTGAAGTAAATCATTGCGATCTTTCTTAATAGAATTTTTGTGATGTTTTAATTCAAAGCTTTTGAATTAAGGCGAAGAGGGGAATAATCAATTTTTAAGTTCGGACGATTTTATATTCTTTGTATCCGTTATAAATCTCGGTTGCGGCAACATTCACAACGTTAGCAACGGGCACTGCAAGCAGCATACCTGCAATTCCGACTAATTGCCCGCCGGTTAAAATTAAAAAAATAACTACGACCGGATGCATATTTACACTCTTTGCAAAAACATAAGGTTGAACAAGTCCATTGTCAATCGTGTAAATAATTGCAAACAAAAGGACAATAGGTACAAACATCGAGAAATCCCCGAATTGATAGAATGAAACAAGCAGTGCCGGTATTCCACCAATGATTGGACCTAAGTATGGAATTAGATGTCCGATCCCTGCGATCAAACCGATCATTGCGAAGTTTTCAATGTCCAAAATATAAAGCCCGATTGTTGATGTAATACCAACAAAGCAAGCATCCAAAATCCATCCGCGAACGAATCTTCCAATTTCCTTATCAACTTTATTTATAACTCGGTATGCCATTTCGTAGTATCGGTTCGGCAGCAAATTGATAAATCCCAGTTTTAATTCTCTTCCATCTTTCAAGATGAAAAATGTAATGAACGGAACAATGATCAGAAGAGCAGCAAACAGGAGAACTTCCCCAACAAATACAGAAATATCTGCGAAGAAACTTTCAACTGAAGTCTGAATTAACACAGAAAATCTTTCGTATAATTCGCCTGGTTTGAGGAAAGGGAAAATCTCGGTAAGAGATTTGTCTAATTTGTTCAGCAGCTCTTGTATTTTTAAATCACGAAGTGAAAGTAACAAATTTTCAAATTGTGCAGAGAAAATCGGAATGAAGTAATAGATCAAAAAACCTATCAAGAAAACTGCACTGCCGAGCACTATCATGACTGCATAAGTCTTTTGCACTTTAAAAAATTCAACATATTTCACTAACGGCTTCAGTATGAATGAAATTAATATTGCAACAGCCAGGATCACAATTAAATTAAAAATCTGAATGGAAAAATATACCAATCCTGTGATGCCTAAAAGCACCAGTAAATATTTAATAATTTTTTTTGTCAGACTATCTTGTGTCAACTGATAATACTTGGTTTAAGTAATGAATTATCCAGTTACAGCTTCGACACGTTTCACTTCGGGAACTTCTCTCATCAATGCACGTTCCACGCCTGCACGCAAAGTCATTTGCGACATCGGACATGTACCGCATGCACCGACGAGTTTAACTTCAACGATTCCGTCCTCAGTAACATTGACCACCTCAACATCGCCGCCATCAGCGTGAAGGTATGGTCTCACAGTGTCAATAGCTTTTTCAATTCTTTTACGAAGGTCATCCATTTTAATTCCTGTTTTGTAGTATTAAAAATTAATACAAACTTAATGAAAATATTTAAAATATATTTTATAATTCAGTGGGCTGATCGAATTGGGATATCCAATAAAACTAACTATTAGAGAGTATCTCAATTTTCGGAATGATTGATGGTGATGAGATATTTCGAATACTCACTTGAGCTGCCATATTTCTAGCAATTTCTTGAATTTTTTTTGCTTCTTCACATTCCGGATGCTCTATGACGATCGGTTTTCCTACATCTCCTCCTTCACGGATCTGCGGATTGATAGGAATCTCACCCAAGAAAGGGACATTCAATTCATGAGCTGCCTTTTGTCCGCCGCCGTATCCAAAAATTTCATATCGATTGCCTGTATCCGGTGCGATGAAATAGCTCATGTTCTCGATGATGCCGAGAACCGTAACGTTCACGCGTTCAAACATTTTTAAACCTTTTCGCGCATCAATTAGAGCTACATCTTGAGGAGTTGTTACTATGACAGCTCCAGTTAATGGAATTAGCTGAACAAGTGTCAATTGAATATCCCCAGTACCGGGAGGAAGATCGAATATTAGATAATCTAATTCATCCCACTCAACATCAGACATAAACTGCTTGACTGCACCGCTTGCCATCGGTCCACGCCAAATAACTGGCGTATTATCTTCGACAAGAAATCCAATTGACATTAATTTCACTCCAAAATTTTCAAGCGGAATAATTTTGTAATTGTCTGATTTGCCAATCATTTTAGGTCTGCCGTTAACTCCCAGCATTAGCGGGATGCTCGGTCCGTAAACATCGGCATCTATCAAACCGACTTTAGCTCCATCTTTGGCTAACGCAACAGCAATGTTAACTGCGACGGTTGATTTTCCGACTCCCCCTTTTCCGCTTGCCACGGCAATTGTATTTTTTACTCCCGGAAGAAGCTGGGCTTTGATTTCATTGACATGACTTCGTACAGAAGCACCCATTTCAATTTCAATATTTTGAATTTCAGGAACATATTTACGAATTGCATTGATACAATCTTTTTTGATTTGATCTTTTAATGGACAAGCTGGCGTTGTAAGTTCGACTTTTACTTTTACATCTTTGTCCGATACATGTACATCTTTGATCATTTTAAGATTCACGAGATCTTTTTTCAGATCAGGATCGATTACATTCTTCAGAGCATTTATGATTGATTCTTTTTTAATTTCCATTATTAATTCCTATTTTTTTTTGAGATTGAGAATTACTCATATTCGCTTTACGACAAAGTTAATCACATCAAACAAGTTAAATCAAAATATGACTTACTATTCCACCAATTAGAAAAGCAAAAATCCAAGCACCTGTCCAAATAATCATTCCTTGTTTTATTCCCCTTTCCTTCAGCATTATAACAAATGAAGCTATGCACGGGACGAACAATGTGATTGTTATCAATGCGACGATTATTTGATTCACACTTAAATGCATGTCGAATAATCCTGCAGCTCCGAAATCTCTTCTTATCATTCCCATTACAAAAGTTGTCGATGCTTCTTTCGGGAGTTGGAGCAAATTTACAGTCAGTGGACTTAGAGCTTCATGCCAGACTTGAAGTAAATTTGTAAGCTGTAAAATGCCAATGCCGGCAGCACCAACAAAAAACCATGGAGCTGCTTCTTTCATAAAACCCAATGTGCGGTAATAAGTTTTCTTTGTAACATTACTCAATCGAGGCGTCCGCATTGGCGGAAGATCTAATAACAGGGGAGAACTATCACCAGGCACTATTTTATTTAGTATTGCACTCGTTACGATCATAACAGTAAAAATTACAAAAGAATAGATTGCAAGAGCTTTTATCCCTGCACTGCTTAGCAGAACTGCGATTACAGCCAGCTGAGCAGAACATGGAATTACAAACTGGAGAATTGCAGTAACGATACTTTTTTCGCGTTCAGTATTTAAAATACGAGTCGTAATGGTTGCCATTGTTACACAACCAAAGCCAAGTATAATTGGAATCACAGCTCTTCCATTTAGACCGATCCTTGTAAAAGTTTTATCAACTAAAGCAGCTAACCGAGGTAAATATCCGCTGTCTTCCAATAATGCCAATGAAAAATAAAATGCAAGCACGAGTGGCAACAATAGGAATAAAAGGTAGCTGACTGTCATTGTGATAACGCCAAACTCACCAAATAAAAAAGTCGGGAATGGTTGAGTAAAGTGAAATTCAACTTCGTAGTCTTTTTCTTTCAGGTAATCTTCGAATTCTTTTAGAAGCGATTGATTAGAATTAGTCCCCTCAGGAAAATTAAATTTTCTTTCGCTTATGACCGATTCCTCTGAATCGAGTATTTTAACATCAATTGAAGTGTTTGTGTATTTAGCGATAAATGATTTCGTGTAAAATTCGAAGTAATTTTTTCCAATTGTATTTTCTGTAAAATCGACAACTCTTTGAGACATTAAATCGCCAACAAAGAAATACATTAACGTTAAAACCAGAAGTAGTATTGGTATGCCTGTAATAGGATTCAAACATAATCTTCCAAGCTTTGAGAAGAAAATTCCCTGCTTTGTTCCTTCAGTTTCAACGAAGTCGACAATTTCTTTGACTCTGTTTCGCCTGTTTATATAAATTTCTTCTCTTAAATCTGGGCCGTCGAATTTAATGTTATCGAGAAGAACTTTATCTCCTTCTAATAAAAGCAAAGTCGATGCCAGTGAATCTGAAATACCTTTTAGCTCCTCAAGTTTCGAGATTAGGTTTTTATCAATTTTTCCATGTCTTGCTGATTGTATTGCATCATCAAGATTTTCAAAACCAACCTTCTTTATTGCACTGGTTTCATAAACTTTTACTCCAAGAAGCTCGGATAATTTTTCTGAGTCGATTAGGATATTCTTTTTTTTAACCTCATCCATCATGTTCAGAATGACTGATACTTTTTTACCCATTTCAATTAATTGAAGTGTTAAAAAAAGATCACGTTCGAGATTTAGAGCATTTACTACATTTAATATTACATCCGCTTCGAGTATTACATCGCGTGCAACTTTTTCCTCATCATTAAACGAGGAGACGCCATAAATCCCCGGTGTATCAATCAAACTATTATCTTGATATTTTCCAGCGATGAGTGAAACAGTCGTGCCAGGAAAGTTTGAAACTTCCACATACATACCGCTTAGGTGATTAAAAATTAAAGATTTGCCAACGTTTGGATTGCCGGTAATGACAATTTTTTTAGGTGTATTATCTGAGGGGAGATTTTCGTTAAGTTCTTTTTCTTCACTCTGTTCGTTGCTTGAGTGTTCAATTCTCATTTGTGACCGTTATTGATTTAGCCAAGTCAAATCCTAACGCAATTTCCAATCTATTCTTTTGTAAAATTACGGTTCCGCCAAAAAGTCTATCTAAGCAGCGGACCCGTTCACCTTCGCATAATCCAAATCTTATTAACTGAGATTTGACTACTCCGCTCGGTAAAAAACTGATTACAAGGTTTTGACCCGGTGCTGCTTTATCTAAGGTAAATGACATTTAATTTTTCTCTAATGATTTTCCAGATTTACATTTTTTTGAGTCTTTACAGTAACCATAAATATTGAAACTGTGATTTACTGCAACGAAGCTGTATTCATCGCAAATAGCTTCCTGAACTTTTTGAATAGCGGAAGATTTGAATTCAGTGATTCTGCCGCAGTTCACACAAATAATATGATTGTGGTCAAGCACACCGATAATTTTTTCGAATCGTGCTTCCTTACCCAAGAAGTTTTGTTTCGAAAGCAATCCGCACGTAACTAATAATTCAAGAGTGTTATACACTGTTGCACGTGAGATATTCGAACCATCATTTTTCATAATTAGATATAATTCATCGGCACTGAAGTGTTCGTTCCTGACATATGCATTTTCAAGTACTTCGAATCGTTCGGGAGTCACGCGATATGGACCCTTCTTCAAGAAGTTCGTGAAAATTTCAACTGCATGTGTGATGTTCGCAATCATTAATCAACTACTATTTAGACTAAGTCTAAATTAGAGGTTTTTTTTATTGAAAGCAAGCAGAATTTTTATTTAGGATAAAAATTCAAAACATATTGATGGAATTAAAAGTTGACGGCTTTTGTTAGATAAATTGTAGACGTTACAATCTGCAGAAATCGTTAACAATAATTGATTGGAAAAAACTAAATCTTTAATTTGAAAGAAAATAATAAACTAAAAGGTATATCATGGCAAATTCATTTGAAAAAGTAATTCGTGTTGGTATTTCAACAAAAAGTTTTTCGGATGCTGTTGAGCAGGCAGTGAAAGAAGCAGCAGCGGAAGGAACGGTAAATTGGTTTGAAGTTACAGAGCATCGTGGCAGAGTTTTACCCGATGGGAATCTGGAGTTTCAGGTGACAGTCAATATCGGCAGAAAATTAAATTAATAGAGGAAGCGATGTCAATCAAAAAAGGTGACGCATATAAAAATTTTAATCTAAAAAATCACAAATTTGACAATGTAAATTTAAACGATTTTGTCGCGAAGCAAAATGTTGTTCTGCTTTTCTTTCCATTTGTGAATACGGGAGTTTGTGAAAAAGAACTTTGCACAACTCGAGACAACATGGATGTGTATGCAAATCTTAATGCAAAGGTATTTGCAATTAGTGTCGACAGTCCATTTGCATTAAAACTTTGGAACGATAAGTTTAATTTCGGATTCGATTTATTAAGTGACTTTAATAAAGAAGTTTCAGAGCTTTATGGAGTATTGGAGGAAAATTGGGTGCCAGCAAAATGGGGACTTAAAGGAGTAGCAAAACGTTCTGCATTTGTCATTGATAAAAATGGCGTTGTGCAGTATACAGAAGTCTTGGATGATCCAGGCAAAGAACCAAATTATGAATCGATTAAATCAGTTCTTGAATCTCTGAAATAAAACTTGCGCGAGTTAGTCGATGCAGTTACAATTCAAAATAAACTAATACTTCGTTCAAATGGAATTTGAATTTTTAAACAGAGTTTCTTTTTTTCTTCAGATTTTATCGCTAGTGATTTGGGTAGGTGGTTCGATATTAATTTTTGTTATAATCACCCCATACAGTTTCAGAGCGTTTGCGAAAAAAGACGATGCGGGTAATTTTGTCGGACAGATTTTAGAGAGATTTGACTACTTTATAATTATTTCAATCTTTCTTTTTTTGATTGGAATTTTGATAGAATTAGTAAATTCCGCCCGAAATCCAATGTTGAAACCACAATTTCAAATCCATTTAATTTTATTCTCAACAATGACTTTGCTGGCTATCGTATCGAGATTGGTCATTCGACCACTTATGAAAAGCACCGCAAAAAAAATGACAATAATAAAAATACAAGAAGAGGAGAATCCATTTAAAAGAAAGTTTTCATTCTTACATGGAGTTTCATATTCAATTTTTATTATGAATATCGTACTTGGCTTAATATTAATTTTTTTGAATCAATTTTAGGAGATTGAATGCTAAAAGTTGGAAACAAAGCACCGAACTTTAATTTGATGAACCAGAATGGAGAAAAAATCTCTTTGAAAAATTTTCTTGGAAAGAAAGTAGTGCTTTATTTTTATCCAAAGGATATGACTTCAGGCTGCACAAAGCAAGCTTGTGACTTTCGCGACAACATTAAAAAATACGAAAAGAAAAATGCGGTTGTGATTGGTGTAAGCGCTGATACAGTTCAATCTCACAAAAAATTTGCAGAAAAACATGATCTTCCCTTTACTCTTTTAAGCGATGAAAAGAAAACAACACTCCAAAAATATGGAGTTTGGAAAGAGAAAAGTATGTATGGAAGAAAATATTTCGGTATTGAGCGTACAACTTTTATCATAAATGAAAAAGGAAGAATCGAAAAAATTTATTACAAGGTTAAAGTTTCAAACCAGATCTCGGCGGTTTTACAAGATTTGAAATAAAGGAATGAACAATTTTTCGAAACGAAATAAAGATTCAACCGAGAAACTTCTGAACTCAAGGACTTTTCAAAACTTGAAAGACGGATTTGCACTTGAGAGCCAGGCGAATAGAAGATATTTATTTTTTGCTCAGCGCGCACAAGAAGAGGGATTTGAATCAATAGCTGATATATTCAAAGAAACTGCTGAAGGAGAAGGAGGGCATGCTATAGGACATTTCGAGTTTATGGAACCGATTGCAGATCCATTGACTGGAAAAAATCTCGGTGATACAGAGACCAATTTAAAAACGGCAATCGATGGTGAAACATACGAATACACGGAACTTTATCCTGGATTTGCACGCATAGCCAGAGATGAAGGATTCTTTGAAATTGCCGAGTGGTTCGAAACTCTTGCTCGCGCAGAAAAATCGCATGCAGGAAGATTACAGCGGGCATTGGATTCAATGAGAGAGAAAACAAAATGACTGTTGGTATTCTGATTGGAATTTTCGTTTCATGTTCTCTAGTCGAATTAGTTAGGAATTTCTTTTGAAGAAAATCTCAATTTCAGAGTTGAAGAGCATTGACGATTATGAAAAAATTCGAAATGACTTCCGCGCTCGCATTATTCAGATTAAAAAAAATAGACGAATCCAAATCGGGGAAAATATTACTTTAGTATTCGAAAATCGGGAGACAATGATTTTTCAAATTCAGGAAATGATGAGGCTCGAAAAACTGGTAAATAGAAAATTAATACAACAGGAAATTGACGTCTACAATCAATTGATCCCAGCTGAGAATCAGCTTTGTGCAACCATGCTGATCGAAATTCAAGAGCGCCAATTCATCAAACCTATTCTCGATTCGCTTAAAGGTCTTAATGATAAATGTGTTTATTTGAAATTTGATAATGAAAAAATTGAACCGATATTCGACCAAGGGCAGCTAACCGATGGAAGAGTGAGTGCGGTTCAATATCTTACTTTCAGTTTAAGTGAAAATCAAAAAGAGAAATTTATTAGATTGGAATCAAAACCAATGATTGAGATTGATCACAAAAATTATCAAGCTGGTTCCACAATAACAGAAGAAATGAAAAAAGTTTTAGTTGAAGACTTAATGAGTGAATAATGAAAGTTTACTTAACACGAAAAACACATTTTGCTGCAGCTCATCGTTTATTCAATCCAAACTATTCCGACCAAAAGAATAAAGAAGTTTTCGGACTTTGCAGCAATCCAAATTATCATGGTCATAATTATAATCTTGAAGTTACCATTGAAGGGGAGCCAGAGCCTGAAACAGGTTATGTTATGGACTTAAAGTATTTAAAAAAAGTTCTCAACGAAAATATTATAGATCATGTTGACCATAAAAATTTAAATGTTGAGGTTGATTTTTTAAATGGGATAAATCCAACTGTTGAAAATTTGTGCATTGCATTCTGGAAACAATTGGAAAACAAAATTCCAAATGGAAAATTGTATTCAATCAAACTATATGAAAGCGAAAGAAATCTAGTCGAGTATAGAGGAGAGTAAGATGGATAAGATTAAAACAGCATCACTGATCGACGAGTTATTAATTCAAATCGGCGAGGATCCGAAACGCGAAGGACTCGAAAAAACTCCTGAACGAGTGGCAAAAGCTTATGAATATTTGACGAGTGGATACGGTAAAGATATTGATGCCATCATGGCCAAAGCAATTTTTACTGTGAAATACGATGAAATGGTGATCGTGAAAAATATTGATTTCTTCAGTTTGTGCGAACACCATTTACTTCCATTTTATGGCAAATGTCATGTAGCTTACATTCCTAATGGAAAAATAATCGGATTGAGCAAAATTCCGAGAATTGTCGAAGTCTTTGCACGACGTCTTCAGGTTCAGGAAAGACTAACTCAGCAAATCGCTGATACGATAAATAAACACCTTGAGCCCGATGGAGTTGCAGTCGTTGCAGAAGCAAGTCACCTATGCATGATGATGCGCGGAGTTGAAAAACAAAATTCAGTTGCAACTACAAGTGCTATGCATGGTTCATTTAAGGAAGATGAAAGAACTCGTGCTGAATTTTTAAATCTAATCAATGCAGGATTACATTAATGAAATCTGAATCAAAAGTAATTTGGGTTACAGGCGGATCGAGCGGAATTGGTCAAGCGATAGCTAAAAATTTCGCAAAGATAAACTGTAAGGTTTATATTTCTTCACGGAGGAACACTGAACTTGAAAGAACTGCAAAACTTTTTTCTAAAGAAAAATTAAAAGTACATCCTTTGCCATGCAATGTGGCTTCTGAGACTAACGTGAGTGCGGTTGCTAAACAGATTATTCGGGAATCAGATAAAATCGATTCCCTTATAAATTGCGCCGGGATTACTTCATTTAAAAATGCAGTAGACTCTTCAAACCGAGAAATTAAAGATATCGTAAATACAAATCTCTTGGGTTCAATTTTTTGTATGAAAGCAGTCCTTCCAGATATGATGAAAAAGAAATCAGGTTTAGTAGTAAATATCAGCTCAACTGCTGCTGAAAAAATCTATACCGGCAGCGCTGCTTATTCCGCCTCTAAGGCAGGAATTGTTGCTTTCTCAAAAGTTGTTCGTGAGGAAATCAGGGAATCTGGAGTTAAAATTGTGAATGTTTTCCCAGGTCCGACCGAAACACAAATGTGGAGCCAACAGCAGAGAAAATCTTCATCTCATTTAATGATGAAGCCGGATGATCTAGCACATATAATTGTTTCCATCTTTCTGCAGCCGGAGGATATCGTAACCGAAGAAATTCTAATTAGACCGGTTACCGGGGATATTAATATTTAGGTTAATGGGCACCTCTAAAATCTCAAATGACAAGCACCAAAAGACAAACAAATTCCAAATTCAAAAAACGAAATTTCAAACAAATACAGTTTTTGCTCTGTTTTGGTTATTTGTATTTAGGTTACTGGCTCTTATTTGAGATTTGTTTTTTGTGATTTGAGTGTTTAGAGGTTCTCTAATGTCATAAGCCGGAAGAAATGTAAAGGCCCAACTTTTTCAGAGAAGTCGGGCTTTTTGAATATAGGAGGTCGGTCTAATCTTGTGGGGGCGGTGGGGGAAGAGGCCTTCCCATCCTTTCACGGAATTCATCTCGTCTTTGATGAAATTTGTGTCGTACGGCGTCGCCAAATTTTTCTCTCATCATCTTGAAAGTTTCCTTCTGTTTCTCATCTAAGAGATTGTAAACATCGAACCAATGTCCAAGCCGCTCTTTTTGCATTTTGGATTTTACTTGAGCAATTTTATCCATTGCGGATTCAATATTTTTCTTGTCAACTTTTTCTGCTTCCCATTGATTCTTAAGATCGATAGATAGCTTTTTAATATCTGCTTGATAGTCAACCATCATTTTTTGATGATTATCACAAAGTTTTTCAATTTGAGCTTGTTGATCCTTCGTCAGATCTAGTTTCTTAGCAATCATCTCTCGCATTTTTCCCATCCCCTTTCTTTGACCTCGCTGGGCAAATGCATCGATAGAAAATATTAGTGTTAATGAAAACATCACTAACACTGCATATAAAAAAGTTTTTTTCATTTTACTGCTCCTGATATTTAATTGTTGTTGTCATTTTGGTATTTTGACAATACTGATTGTTAAAAGTTTAACCCAAATTTGTCATTAGGTAACAATTTCTAATGACCGCCATTAGAAAA
>CAZNDS010000031.1:0-19519 GCA_964571865.1 uncultured Ignavibacteriaceae bacterium
TCTCTCAAACTCCATTGATGCGATTCGTTTACTTCAACTGGGGTTTCTTTCTCTGCGTACCATTTCATAACTTTTTGATTCTCAGTTATGGCTGCTTCGAGTGATCTTTTCGATCTTCCATCGATTACACTGTACCAGCAGAGAGGTATTGCAGCCCAAGCATTATTAATTGTCTCGACACTCATTTCAGCCCATTTAATCAAATTGTTTGTTCCGCTGTAACATCTCAGCAAAGGAAAGCTGCCGCATTGAGATGCCTCGTATATTGCCTTCAGATCCTCGGTCGATCTTACAGGGACTCCTCCAGCTCCATCCAACTTAGGGTCCATTCTTTCAGGATGAAAAAAATGTTCTTGAGCATTCTGATCTATCCCTAAAGAAATGACATCAATCAATTCTGATTCAGCAATCTTTTTAACTCCATCAATTGTTTCTTGCACAGTTGGTCTGCCGAAGTGATGACGAATTACTGGATACGGATACTTGTTCGAAATTCGTTCGATAAGATTATCAGAATGAATAACTTTTACAAGGACATCTTTTTCTCCTTTTAGATAATTTTTTATTTCTTGAATAGATTCGGTACCATCGAAGACTTTATGAAATATACCCGATTCTTTTGCGGCCTTGACATTAGGCGGAGTTCCACCGAAAATAAATTTTACATTGGCAAGATTTTTCTCTTTTATAATTTTTTCAATTCATCAAATAATTCTTTCGCCGATTCATCGGTTAGTCTATAGCTGAGAGCAACAACGTCGGGCTTTTTATCAATCACTTCTCGAATGAGACGTTCCAATTTTACTGCCGGTCCTAACGATTCAGCTACAAAACCTTCTGATTCAGCAATTTTCAAAAAGTTGTACAATCCCCAAACGTGAACACAATCACCGATTGCAGCACCTAATATCTTTTTCATTTTCTCCTTCCTAATTTTTTTACCTAATTCTACTTTTCACCAATTGCAAACAGACGCAAATCCTTTAACGACATATCTTGAATACCAAGCTTTTCGACAGTTCTTCCAATGGGCCAGAAATCTGTTTGAAGCAAAATTGAAGAGAAATCAATTATCGCATTAATGGTTGGAGTATGAACACCAAATTTTTTTCCAACAGATGAAATAGGTACCAAGCTTGCTGGAACATCTTCAGTAATATATCTCATTCTCAACCTTTTAGGAGCTAGAATACCGCTGTATCCCGGATTTGCGCGCATCGCTTCATACAAATTTATTCCAGTAGCACCATAAGCTATATACAACCAATCTCTGGCGGTTAAAGCACGAATGCCTAATGCTTCAGCTAATTTTACACGTTCACCATCGACTTTTTCCAGTATCAAAGAAATCGAAGGAGTAACACCTTGTGCATAAAATTGAAAGTCGGATTCGTCTTCGATCCAACCCGCATTTAATACACATAACGTTGGATGAAAAACCGCTCCAATATTGTCGAGACTTGTTTTCAAAACATTATCCCCGGCAACAAACTGCGGATAAGCTACACGCAATTTTTTTAAGACTTCCGGAATGAGATGAGCACGAACAGAAGCAACTGGAATAGAGTTTTTAATTCTAAAAATTTTGGATTGACCGGGGCCTATCGTTCGTGATGCATAAATAAAAGTTTGCGCCTCAGCCACTACAACGTCTGCTTTACAATTATTTTTATTAAGTATTTGTTTAAACTCAATTGCACCAAACGTTCTTCCAGGATTGAGAACTATCACTTGACCGTCTTTCAAAATTGGTGCACATTTTTCTGCAAGATATCCATGTCCAGTTGCAGGTACGACGACCATAATTATATCAACACCATTAAGTGCTTCTTCTACGTTTGCGGTTGCTATATTTATTTTACCAAATCCTTTGACTTCACCTTCGAGAGTTATTCCTCCCATCGAGTTTACTCCCCATAATCTTTGTTTACTTCGATTGTAAAGATTTACAGGAAAACCCATGACGGCTAAGTAACCTGCCATAGCTAACCCCCCATGACCTGCACCAAGTACCGCGAACTTTGGTTTATTTTGTGATGTTTGATTCGTCATTGTTTCCTCTACTGTGATGTGCATTTACTACCTGAGTTGTTGTTGACTTTTTTACGTTATTCATTTTTCAATATGTGCCTGCCTGTCGACAGATAGGTTTTACTTTTTTCATTCAAAACCTAATCATTTTCATTTCTTGCCCGCCTGCCTCTTGGTTATTTACTTGGCGGGCAGGTTTTATGTTATTCATTATAATATTTCCCTCAAGGAACTGAATGCAAAACATATAACACTAAACACTAAATGAAAAACAATAAACACTTAACACTAAATGAGAAACATTAAAAAGGTAAGGCAATATTTTTAAGATTCAACACAATTTGGTTTTTGTTCTGAATTTTTTTTGAGAAAACCTTGAGGGGTGAACGTGTGTGAGTTTTGTAGTGGAACGCTACCAGCAATTAGCTTTACTTTGCCAATGCTTTCTGCTGATTTAATTCAAAGAAATATTTGTGAAGTTCTTTCCCCAAATCTTTTTCAAAATCTTTCCGGGTTAAACTCTTAACATCATATTCAGTTGTCCCTTCAGAATGTCCGTCGACAAGCCAAATGTTTTGAAGTGTTTTGTGCTTGCTCGAAAAACTTTTCAAGACATCCGATATCCCGTCATGCTTATTATCGAGAATGATCAACGAGTAATACTCCTTTTCAAAATTTGTCAGTTCTTCAGAAATTTTACCCTTGTGAATTTTGTATCCATCAAGTTCTTCTTTGATCATTTTAGCAACAAATTTATTGTAGAGTGAGTCCGAAATAAAAACTTTTGGAACAGCTGTTTTGATTGTAAAATAAATTTTTGTCCCGCTGATCGATTTCTTCTTCGGTATCTTAATTGGACTTTCAATTGAAAGTTCGCCGCCGTGGAACTGAACAATTTCCCTGCAAAGCGAAAGTCCAAGACCTGTGCCGCGTTCTCCTTTTGTTCCTCTTCGTGAAATTTTTTCTTTAAAATCGAAAAGTTTTGATTGGATCTCCTTTGGAATACCAATTCCATAATCGGTGACGCACAATTCAACGAAACCGTTTGACTTCAGCTTCGATGTTACTTCAATCTTGCCTTTCTCATGGCTGAATTTTATCGAGTTTGAAACAAGGTTGATCAACAGTCTCTCAAAAAGATGTCCATCGATCAGGACATTCACATTATCGACTTCGCTCGTAATCTTAATTTCTTTCTGGTGAGCCAATCCTTCAATGGAATTTACTGCTTCACGAACTGCAAATCGAAGATTCCGTTGTGCAGGAGAAAACTTTTCCTTGCCAGATTCAATGTTCGACCAATCGAGCAAATTCGTTATCAAGTTTAACTGATGTTTTGCAGATGAATGAACTAAATTCAAATAATATGAAAGTTCCTTGTGATCGGTAGTCGGCTGTTCGATCAATGCATTTACCATACCAATTATGCTTGCCGTCGGTGCACGCAAATCGTGAGAAAGAATTGAAAGGAATCTGTCTTTCGTCTCGTTAAGTTTTTTGTATTTAAGTTCAGAATTTTTCAGCTCTTCATGAATTATTTTCTTTTCTGTTATATCACGCGAGATCGAAAGCACAACATCTTCTTTAAATTCCGGCAGCTTGATCAAAAGATTTTTTTCTTCGATGATCTTGTTCCGTTTTCCAGAACCGGTAAAAGAATATTCAAATTCAAAATATTCCTGATTGGAAGTAATAAAATTTTGTATGACTTTTTTTATTGAACTCGGATCTGAGCTAAGCTCCGAGAGCGTTCTACCGATAATTTCTTGGTCACTGAGTTCATAAAGCTCGCATGCTTTTTTATTTGCCATCAATATCTTACCGGATTTGTCAATCAATTTCAGTGCATCATCGGACTCATTCCAAATCGTGCGGAATTTTTCTTCGTTCTGTTGGAGTTTTCTTTCAGCGAGAAGCTGTTCGGTTCTGTCTCTGATGAACAAAAGAATTATTTTTCTTTCTTTTATCTCCATCATTCCGGCAGAAACTTCGCACTCGATAATTTGTTTTCCGCTGCGGACTTTCCAGATGAAAGAATTAAATTGATTTTCCACAACGTCTCGAAGCGCGTTCTCTAAATATTCATCTGCATCAGATTTTTTTGATTGACCATGAAAAGAAAATTCGCTCAGCGGCAATCCGATAAGCTCATCTTTACTCTTTGCGAAAAGCGATTCCGCCTTGCTGTTGCAATCAATGATCCCTTCCTCCAGGGAATAGATCACAATTGGTTCAATTGCCGATTCAAATAATTGCGAATATTTCAGCTCGCTGCTTTCATACTCTTCGCTCAATTCTTTCAGGGCGGTTACGTCATTTATTGTAACGTAACATTTTAAAAACTGCCCATGAATATCGAAGAGTGCACGTGCATCAACAATGCCTTCAAGAAGTTCATTATTCTTTTTTACAATTTGAATTTCGTAATTAGATAAGTGTCCGGTTTTTAATAATTCATTGAATCCTTCGGTACTGAACCTTTGCTTTGAACCGAATGCTAAAAAATCTACGAGCTTCTTTCCGATAACTTGATTGCGTGTATAGCTCGTCTTTACATACCAGTGGGCATTTGCATCGAGGATAGTACCATGCTGGTCGAGAGTCGTTATCATTACCGGTGTGTTTTTATAGAACTCTTCATACTTAATTTTTTCTTCTAGGATTGATTGCTGCGATTTCTGCTGATCTGTCGAATCGAGCAGAAGAATTCCGGCTGAATGATCATCTAAGCGGAAAAACTTTATCGTGAGAATTTTCTTTTCTTTACTTTTTTCTAATACGAAAAGTTCTATCGACTCGCTTAACTTCTTCTTAATTGCTCTTCGGATTTTACTTTTTGTTTCCTTCCAATATTCATAAGGCCAGAATATTTTCAGTTCCTTATTGAGCGCATCTGTCAAATTGATCTCGAATAATCCCTGTGCCTTTGGATTAAATGATTGCAGGATGACTTTCTTTTCTGCAGTTCGAGAAACTATTAAAATTGGATCGGGAAAATTTTCAATGAAAGGTGAATTTAGATTATCAACCGAATAATTTTGAGCAGCTGTCTTTTTAGCAGAAGATCCTTTTTTCACATTAGTCTTCGTCAAGGGATCCTTCGAACTTCTTATTGTTTTCTTTTGAGTGAGGAGGCAGCTCAGCCATAATTGGATCCATTTTAATTCCGCTCTCCTTTCGAAGTTCGTCAATTTGCACTAACGGTTTTTCGAGCTGATTCCGTCTTGTAGTCATGATTGAATCATATTCTTTTTTGGCATCGTCAATCCGCCGTCCCATCTTTTCGAGCGACTCGATGAATTTTTCCCATTGCTTGTGAAACGTATTCATTAACGAAATAATCAGCGATGCTTTTTTCTCCAGACTGAAATTATCAACCGCCTGACGAATGATCGCAAGAATTGCATAGAGCGTAATCGGTGAGCAGAGAATCACTTTTTGCTTAAGCGATTCATCGATGAGATTCGAATCGTGTTCCATTACAAATGAATATATCTGCTCATTCGGTATGAAGACAAGAACATAGTCGACAGTGTTTTCATCCGGATTGATGTAATCGCGCGAAGTCACTTCTTTAATTCTGCTTCTGATATCGCGAAGAAATATTTCTTTAAATTTTTTCTTCTCTGAATCGTTCTCAGTATTCAAGTATGCAGAATAATTATCGAGCGGAAATTTCACATCCATGTTCACCGAAAGATCGTTCGGAAGAAGAAACGTATAGTCCGGTCTTGTACTTGTCGATTGAAGAGCTTTTTGTTTTAAGTAATTTATTCCCTCCTTCAAGCCGCTGAGACGCAAAATGTCTTCAGCCATTCTTTCACCCCACTGCCCGCGTGTCTTGCTGCTCGCAAGAGCGTTCTTCAATTGATTCGTTGAATCAGAAAGTTCTTTTGTCACTTTGTTAGTTTGCTGAATTTGTTCTGCGAGAGTGCTGAACTTTTGAACCCGGTCTTTTTCAATCGTCTTCATCAGGTCTTGAACGTTTCCGAGTTCGTCTTTCATCGATCTCAGTGTTTGATCGATCAGTTCTTTTTTCTCATTCAGCGTCAAATTCCCGGATTGAAGCTGTTTTGATAAAGTCTCGTTCGCAAGTTTCAAGAATTGTTCTGTGCTTTTACTTAATGCATCGAAGGAAAGACTGGAGAAGGAATTTTTAAGATAATCGATTATCAGTTGACGTTCTTTTTCTTTGTCGCTTTCTGCTGCAGAGATAAAAGTTGCCGCCATTTGATGTATATCCTTTTTCCGCAGAAGAAAAAAGATCAGCACCACGGCACTGCCTAAGAAAAATCCAAGAATAAAAATTAAAACTGATTGCATAATTGAATAATTTTAAGAAAATATATTAAAAAATTAAAATAGAAGCCCGACTTTTATCATAAAATTCAAATCAACGAATTGATGGTGAAAAGAAATATTGTGAGTCTTAAAGCATTCTGAATCTTTAGAACCCAAAGACTTGATCTCTTTATTAAATGTGAAAAATATTTTTTGTGGTCGTTTAGTGCTTTTGTGATTTTGTGGCTATTGTAATTGATGAGTATAAACTAAAGAAATAATAGTTGCCACAAAAACACTAAGTCACAAAAAATCACTAAAATCAAAGAATTGTCACCAAGTGGTCGGTGACAGCATGTGTACAGAGAGAAAGATTCCATCCGTCAGCTGACGGATGGCATCTTTTATATTAATAATATCGATTTATTCCTTCACACTTCATCAAACAAAAAGCTGTGAGGATGCGAAAAACAAAACTGTGACGACCACTAACAGCAGGAATAACATAAAATCTCCTGCTGTGTTCGACTTCGGTCGAGCTGTGGTCTGATTTGGTCTTACCATTTTATACTCTCCTTAATTAATTCTTTATTTATCCGCCAAAACTTCATTTTCAAAATTAAACTTTCATGATCTTTCTTACTGAGATAACAAACTCAGAACGCAAATCTTGATAATACATCCCGGAACCGAGCTTGTGATTTGAGCATAGTTCTTCTTTCTTATTTTTTTCTAAATGTGAATTTGAAACCAAAGAATTTTGTAACGCCGCCGAAGGTCGGTGGCTGCCATATACGGAGGTTAATATTAGAAACGCAGAAAATATAAACAAAGTAAAACTCTTCAATTTCATTGGATTCTCAATCTAAAAAAAAACTAAGCGTCCGTCAGAATATGATGGACGCTTAATATACGAAACAGCTAATGAGAGCTATTTCATCAATATCATCTTTTTGTAATCATTGAACTTGTCTGAGTTCAATTGATAGATGTAAATACCGCTCGGTAAACCGGTTGCGTCGAATGTGCGTTCATATCTTCCGGCATTCAAGAATTCATTTGATGCGAGTGTTGCAACGAGCTGACCAATTGTGTTATACACTTTGATCGAAACTCTTGAAGCTTCAGGCAGATCAAATGAGATCTTTGTCGATGGATTGAACGGATTCGGATAGTTCTGTTTTAACATGAATTCATCCGGAACGTTCTTTGGTTCGTCTACGCCGGTTGGCATACCGACATCGAACTTGCCGACTGACGAGTAATATGAATATGTTCCATCCAATGCTTTTGATCTTACTCTCCAGTAATACTTTGTATTTGCGTTGAGTCCGGAAACATTAGCATACTGGTTAGAGATATTTTCTAACTTGACCGCATGAATGAAGTTCGGATTCGCTCCATACTCAAGTTCATACTTCAAGCCAGGGGCCGGAGGTACTGGTAATCTCCAGGAGATTGTCGGAGAAGTAGTATTGATAGCAACATTATGAGGACCGCCAATCCACGGCTGAACAATGATGGCAGAACCTTGTTGAATCGTGAATTTAAATACAACAGATTCTGCTGTCTCTGAAGCATCGGCATAAACACCTTTCACTTTCCAGAAATACGTTGCTCCGTTTGTAAGTCCTGTGATTGTCTTTGGAATACTTGTGATTCCTGTCACAACTTCTGTGGTCGGTGAACCGCCTGCAAATACATCTGACTGGCTGTAGGTCAAAGTATAACTTACAATTCCAGCAGTTGAACCGCTGACATACCAGCTAAACGGAACAGTTGTACTGTAAACAACAGATTCGTCGTATGGATAAGAATTCACGATAGTTGTTGAACCTGAACCGCCAACTACTGTGAAATAACCAACTCCAAGTACATTAACTGGATGTGAAGTTCCAGTTGCATAAACAGCCCAGTAATAAGTTGCGCCGTATGTCAATTCGGCAGTAAGCAGCTTGCTGAATGTTGAAGTGCTTAAGCCAGTATATTGTCCGCCATCAGCATCATTCGACCCTGGTGCATATGTAATCCAGTTTGCTGGTGCAGAGGTTTTCTTATACTTAACATTGTAGCCGGTAATACCCAGGGTTGATCCTTCCAAATACCAGGTCAATGTTGGAGGATTCGTATAAATTGTAGTTCCACCGATTGGCCAATTGGCAACGGCATAACTTGCTGTGGTTCCACCTGCCACAACGAATGTAGCTGCACTCGACCATGCGGAGTATGTACCTGCAACCACCGCAGGAAATGTTGTTACATTTTTTGATCTAATTTTATAGTGATATGTAGCACCAGGAGTAAGACCTGTTAACTGCTTACTAAATATATCTGGAGTAGTAGTTTGAACATCGGGCAAACCTGTTAAAGCGTTTGCGAGTAAATCATATTCAATCTCGTAATATAATCCGGTTGAATAGGTCGTAAGATACCATGTCAATTCCGGTGCAGTTGTATAAATTGTTATTCCACCTGTTGGCCAGTTTGGTACCGGAACTTGAAGTGTACCTGGTCCACTATTATAAAAGTCTTCCACTGAAGACCAAGCAGAGAAAGCTTCTGAAGAAGGAGAACCGACATAGAAACCATCAACTGTAGATGAATATGATCTAACCTGCCAATAGTATGTTGTCCCAGGTGTTAATGTTGGTGAAGTTATGTATTGAACACTTGGGAATGTTGCAAAAGCGGCATCCAATGGATAACTTACTGCATCTACACCATTAAGCATCCCAGAACCATTTACCGAAGATGATGTACTATATCGAATTTGATATTGTAATCCACTCCCGCTCGTTGTCAGTGTCCAATCCAATCGTGGAGTATTAGAGTAGATAGTTGCACCATCTCTTGGATAATTTGGTGTAGGAACTTCTAACGTACCTGTGCCATTTGTTACAAAAGTTGTTGATGCTGTCCATGAAGTATAAGTACCAGAATAATTTGCTCTAACTGCCCAGTTATATGTTGCACCCGGTTCTAAATTTAGTAATTGGTAGTATAGATTGGTTATACCTGTTACATCTGCAATTCCATCTAATGCGGCTTTACCATAATCTAATTCATAAGTCAACCCCGATGTAAAACCGGTTACAATCCAATCTAATCTGGGTGAATTAGTATAAACAACTTGACCTCCGATTGGCCAATTCGGTGTTAATGTTACAGTAGTACCACCTTCTGTATAGAAGTAATTATGAGCTGTAACCGGATAATGAACGTAATCGCCGCCAACGGTTCTATATATAAGAACTCTCCAGCGATATGTCTTACCCAAAGTCAATCCAGTTAATTGCCTGGAGTAAGAACTGTTACTATTGCCGGTGACAACAGCTGGTGATAGTGCACCACTCCAATCCGATTCTTGCGTTGGAGCATTACTCATAATTTTATATTCAATTTTAAAAGTAAGTCCTGTAGCTGAGTGACCTATCGACCATCCTAAATCTACTGTAGTCGATTGAATGTATTGACCCGCTGTTGGTGTATGTTGGCTAACTGTAAATGCTGGAGTTACAGTGAAATGCCTAATAAGAGAATTTACACCAGAATATCCACCTGTAACATCATCATTTGCAAAAAGCTGCCAAGTATAGACTGTGCCGTTTGTTAAAGGCAAATCGTTATCATCTGTTGCCAAAAAGCCATAGGAAGTTGAATTTGCAGCTAAAGATTTTGATACTATTAAGCCGGCATCAAAGGCAGCCTGATTAGCGCCTGCACCTGCTGTAGAAATTTTTAAGGTATAGCCAGTCTCCCCAGTAACATCGGACCATGATAGTGTTGGAAGAACCGATATCCCTGTTAATCCTAGTACCGGATTTGAAAGTGAAGGGGTAGCAAGAATTGTTTTAAACGAACGTGGAGCTGAAATTTTATCGGCTTCGCCAACTTTTTTTGCAACTATACGCCAATTATAAGTTGTACCATTTAACAAACCACCTAATGAGTGTGGTGAAGTTACCCCAGGTACTATTGTACCTGGAAATCCCCCGCCGGTATGATACTGCAAATCAAAAGTAACACCACCTGTTCCACCCGCTAATGTCCAGGTTAGACTTACAGGAATTGCCTGCCCAGTTGATGCATCAGCAGGTGCGGTTAATACTGGCGTTGCAATTTCTGTTGTGAAAGAAAATGTGTACCACGGCCCATCTGTTCCTCCACCATCCGTATCAGTATCCCTAACTCTCCAGTAATAGGTTGTGTTGTAGGAAAGTGCAGGTAGAGCTAAACTTAAAGCCGCAGTATTTGCAACAGACGCATCAATACTACCAAATGCTGGGTCATCGTCAAAATCTGCATCATATGGGCCCACACCATTTCCATCGTCAAAATCTGTCCAACTTACGGAAGCTGTTGCTTGGGAAACGCCTGTGGACAAATCTGCTGGTGTTGGTGTTGGCGGTCCTGGTTGAGCGAAAAGTCCTTGCACTCCTATAATAAGGAGGACAAAGAAAGTAAAAAGGATGAATGAAATAGTTATTCTTTTCATATTTCCCCCTGTTTATTTATTAAAAAATTAGTTATTTGCAAAAGAAAAGAGAGTTTAATTTTAATCATACTAAAAACCCTCCAAAAAGTAATTCGAAGAATAAATTTTTGTTCTCATTTATTTCCCCCTAGAATTGTTAGATCCGATTGAGTTACCATGTCTTCTCCATTTAATAAATTAACTCGAGCTGACGGTATGAGTTTGTAAATATTTTTTCTCAAAGTCAATACCTCAACTCCAAATTTTTGAAGAAGCGAAAAAAAGGATAGATACAAGTATTAAAACAAAAAATAGAAAATAATCTCCTATTGTGTTGTTTTTTGTTTTAGGTGCGGTATTTCTGTTCATTATTTCTCCCTATTTTTATTGAAAATTGAATAGTTACTTTTTTGATTACTTTTCATAAACAGCTCACAAAGGTGGATACATCGCCACTAACTGCTGAGCCAATAAGATCAGTATCAAAAAGATAGAAAACAAAAGCAAAGATGTTCCAAGTCTTTTCATATTCTCCCTATGTTTATCTCCGCTTTTAGCGGTTAAATTATACATTTATACAACACAAAATAATGGTATAAAATACCATTAAATGCGAGTATACTTGATTATTGTTTATACTACTAAGTAACTACTCCCTTCCCGCAGTTAATATATCTCACCATTGGAAGCGTTTGGAGAAAAAGTTGGGGGAAAAAAATTTTTTAAAAATTTGAACCTAGTTAAAAGATGGCATCTTATCGTCTTGATGGGAGTTTGGAGAGAAAGCAAAAAAGATTCCATCCCGACAAGTCGGGATGGAATCTTTTTGCTTATTTTAACTTGCTGTCGCCGACCCTTCGGTGAGGGAATCTGTGCCAATGCCGTCTCATAAGTTCTCTCGATACACGATTTCTCTCTTAGCAAATCCTTATAACAACAACAGACTCAGGAGAAGTCGAAATCGTACTCGAGAACCCTGGGTTCGAGTCAATCGAGAACCTTAACCCTGCCGTCACTAATCGCTCGGTGACGGAATTATGCTGCTAACAAAGGTTGCTGGCTACAAAAAACTAAAATTAAAGTTGAATTTTTCTCTGGTAGTGTATATAATACCACTGTGAAATCGTATAGAATTGTAATTGATACAAATGTTCTTGTCGCTGCACTAAAATCCAAAAAAGGTTTTTCGTATAAATTACTATCCATCATTGATGATAAAAGATTTCAAATGGTTATATCAGTTCCACTGATTTTGGAATATGAAGACGCAATGAAAAGAGATCGATCAAAAATAGGATTTAACAAGTCCGATCTGGATGATGTTTTAGATTATATCTGTCTTATTGTCGAGAAGAGACAGATTTACTATCTATGGCGCCCATTTCTGAAAGATCCTAAAGACGATATGCTTTTAGAATTGGCTTTCGAATCGGAATGTGATTATATAATAAGTTTTAATAAGAAAGACTTTTTAGGGATAGAATTCTTTGACATAGAGGTAGTAACACCTAAGGAGTTTTTAGAAATAATCGGAGAAGTAGAATGAGTACAATCAGCTTAAGATTACCGGAGTCCTTGCATAAAAAAGCACGCGATTTAGCAAAGAAGGAAAATACAAGTATAAATCAGCTTGTCGCATCTGCACTTGCTGAAAAAATTTCTGCACTAATGACCGAAGAGTACATTACAAATCGTGCGAACAGAGCAAGTAAAACAAAATTTGAGAAAGCTTTGAAAAAGATTCCTGAGGCACCGGCAGATACAAGTGACAGTTAAAAAGTTTATACAGCCACAGAAGGTCGGTGGCTGACAAAAACATCAACCTTGAAGGTTTAGCTCTACTCCAGAACTTTGTTCAACCTTCAAGGTTTCGTTAAGACTTGTTCGATTCGTTCGACTGCCCAATCGATTTCTACTTTTTTAATCACAAGAGGCGGAGCTAAACGAATTACATTCTCGTGCGTTTCTTTACAAAGCATTCCTAATTCTTTTAAAGCTTCACAGAATCTGCGTGCACCGCCGGCTTCTTTTTTCAATTCAATCCCGATGAAAAGTCCTTTCCCGCGAATTTCTTTTATGTGACTGCTCTGAATTTTGCCCAGCTTCTCGATAAAATATTTTCCAAGTTCGGCAGAACGCTGCGGAAGGTTTTCTTCGATTAAGACTTTTATCGATTCTCTCGCAATTGCACATGCAAGCGGATTACCGCCGAACGTACTACCATGATCGCCTGGATTAAAAACTCCCAGCAATTCCTTCGAAGCGAGAACCGCTGAGACCGGATATGCACCGCCTGATAATGCTTTACCGATGATCACTGCATCAGGTTTTATCCCTTCGTATTCATAAGCGAAAAGTTTTCCCGAACGTCCAAGTCCAGACTGAATTTCATCTGCAATGAAAAGCACATTGTTCTTTTTGCAGATCTCATAAGCTTTTTTCAAATATCCTTCAGATGGAATTAGAATGCCCGCTTCGCCTTGAATCGGCTCGACGATGAACGCAGCCGTGTTCGGAGTGATCGCTTTTTCAAGTGCATCGATATCATCGTATAGAATTATAACAAAGCCTGGGGTGAAAGGACCATATCCATCTCTGTATTGGTGTTCGGTAGAAAAGCTCACGATCGTTGTAGTTCTGCCATGAAAATTATTTGCGCAGGCAATAATTTCAGCTTTATCATTTTCAATTTTTTTGACTTTGTATCCCCATTTTCGAGCAGCTTTGATGGCAGTTTCCACCGCTTCAGCGCCCGAGTTCATCGGAAGAACCATTTCAAATCCCGTAAGTTCACACAACTCCTTACATAATAATGGAAGTTGATCGTTTCGAAATGCACGAGAAGTCAATGTGACTTTTTCTGCCTGCAACTTAAGAACATTAATTATCCTGGGATTACAATGCCCTTGATTGACTGCGGAGTATGAAGCAAGGAAATCTAAATATTTCTTTCCATCTACATCATAAACCCAAACTCCTTCTGCTTTATTTATTACAACATCAAGCGGGTGATAATTATGAGCGCCAAACTTTTCTTCTATTTCAATAAAATCTTTCGTCTGCATTTTTTCCCTATTTTTATTACAAATATAGGAAATGTTTTCACCCAACGGGAAGCGAGAGATAATTAAAAAATTAAAAATCAAAGATTAAAATTGTGAAGCGGGTTCAAATATTAATAAATGGCGGGAAGCGAGAGATAATTAAAAAATTAAAAATCAATGATTAAAATTGTGAGAATGGCTCAAATATTAATAAGGGGGGAAAGAACTGTGAAGAGAATCCCGATTGAAATTGAGATTAGTAGGCAAATCAGTATTGCTTGAATTCCATATTTTGCTTCTCCATCTTTGAACAAGACAATTGGTCCGTAGCCTGAACCTGAGCTGAGACCTGCAATTGTCGCACCAAAAGAAACTCCGGCGTGTAAAAATCCTTCAACGATGGCGACCGACATTCCGCAATTAGGAACTAATCCGAATATTCCAATTATCAAAACCTGTACATACTGGTTAATTCTCAAACCCTGAACTAAATTTTCCGAATTAAGATAGAATAGCAGCAAACCGATCGCTAACGTTATCGAAATTACCCACGCATAAATTCTGAAAGTCCTTTGCAGACTGTGTTTAATTATTTCTGCATACTTCGTTTTTTCAAGCTCTGTTTTTATTTCGACAACTTTTGTAGAAACTTTTATCGTCTGTTTACCTTCATAAAGACTGTTTGGGACTACAGCATCAATAACATATCCAGAAACAAGTCCAATAATGAATTTTATTCCTATAATATAAGCTATGTACTCCCACTTTTCTCCATGAGCAATCAGAACAGGCAGAGCTTCGTCGGAAGTTGCGAGATATGTAGCAACCAAAGTACCCAGCGTTACTCTTTTTGAAAGATAGAGGGATGTAACAAAAACTGACATACCGCACTGCGGTAAAATCCCCAGTAAAGTTCCCGCTAAAGGTCCGAATTTACCGGAAATTTTTGTGAATGAAACTAAGTCGATTCCTCTTTCGTGCCAGAGGTATTCCAATATAAAATAAAGAATAAAAAGCACCGGTACCATCGGGATGGTATCAAAAACTGAATGCTGGATTACTTCAATAAAATTTTCTTGGTGCATTTTTCCTTGAAATAAAAAAAGGAGTCAATAACTCCTTTAATTAATAAATGGCTCAGATAATAGATTTACCTGAATATCATACTTTCGACAATTCATTAAGATCTTTTACTTTGACATATTTGTAATTGAACTTGTATGATTTTTTTGATTGATCAAAAACAGTTTCAACGACTCTAACACTGATCAACTCTACTTTTTTTCGCTGTGATTTTGCAGCTTTTTCTGCAAACGATGTTGCTTTTGCCATATTATCCTCTCTAATTTATAATCAAAAAAAGCGGGTGCAATATAATTGAAATCCAATAAAAATGAAAATCAGTACCTGAGGCTAAGGCTGAGACTGAGGCTGAGGAAATTGTGGAGCGAACAAAAACTAATTCGTCCAGATTAAAGATTGAATCTTTACCATATTGAATGAGGTGAAAAAGATTCAATCTTTGTCTATGTGTTAAGAAGAATTCATCTAAATTTTGAAAATATCACTAATAAACCATTAAGATTTTTTTTATTTCTGTATTCAGAAATAAAATTAGAGAGGAATAAATTTCGTTGAAACTTGACAAAGTCAAAGTACCCGCCGGTGGGGAAAAAATCACGCTAAAAGATGGAAAACTTAATGTACCAGAGAATCCAATTCTTCCCTTCATAGAAGGAGACGGTACCGGACCAGATATATAGAAAGCATCACTGTATGTTTTTGATAAAGCTGTGGAAAAAGCTTATGGTGGAAAGAAAAAAATCGCCTGGATGGAAACTTTCGCCAGTGATAAGTCAAACGAACTTTACGGACCAAATACGTGGTTTCCGCAAGAGACTCTTGATGTAATAAGTGAATATTTAGTTGCAATAAAAGGCCCGATGACCACTCCAGTTGGAGGAGGAATTCGTTCGATCAATGTTGCGTCAAGACAGATGCTCGATCTTTACGTTTGCTTAAGACCAGTTCAATATTTCCAAGGCGTCCCCTCGCCTGTAAAAAGACCTGAACTCATTAACATGGTCATTTTCAGAGAAAACACGGAAGATATATATGCTGGAATTGAATGGGCATCTGAAACAGATGATGCGAAGAAAGTTATCGAATTCCTTCAGCGAGAAATGGGAGTTAAGAAAATTCGTTTTCCAAAGACTTCCGGAATTGGAATAAAACCAATATCAAGCGAAGGAACAGATCGGCTTGTTAGAGCAGCAATCAATTATGCAATTCAAAATAATCGATCGAGCGTAACGCTTGTTCATAAAGGCAATATTATGAAATTCACAGAAGGTGCTTTCATGAATTGGGGATATGAATTGGCTAAACGAGAGTTTAGAGATAAGGTTGTCACTTGGGATGAATGTAAAGGGAACGTTCCTGAAGGAAAAATCTTAATTAAAGATGCGATTGCGGATAGTTTCCTGCAGCAAATCTTAACACGCCCAGCTGAATACGAAGTAATCGCTACGATGAATTTAAATGGAGATTACATTTCCGATGCACTTGCTGCACAGGTCGGCGGAATTGGAATTGCACCAGGGGCAAATATCAATTTTGTTTCCGGTCACGCAATTTTTGAAGCAACACATGGTACTGCACCAAAATATACAGGTCAGGATAAAGTTAATCCATCTTTGGTTATTCTTTCAGGAGAAATGATGTTCAGATATCTTGGCTGGACAGAAGTTGCCGATATGATATTGAAAGGAATTAACGGAGCGATCGCAAGTAAAAAAGTTACTTACGATTTTGCACGCTTGATGGAAGGTGCGACTGAGATCAAATGCTCAGAATTTGGAAAGAATATTGTCGAACATATGTAAAATTCTTTCTATCAGAATTGTGTATTTAACAAAGCGGATCAAGTATCCGCTTTTTTGTTTTTAGGAAAAGGAAGCCACTTTCTTACGCGATTTTTATAGTCGGAATATTCTGCCGGGAAATGTTTTAGAAGCAGTTTCTCTTCAAAATTTGCTCGCAGAAATAGTAAAGGTAATTCAAAAAGAACAGCAAGTGAAAGCACAAGCCAGCTTTGAAGTGCAATTCCCACAGAAACGTCCTGAAGAATCTGAAAGAAATAAATTGGGTGTCTGAGAAATTTGAAGAGACCGGTTTGAACAATTCGATGATTCCTCAAGACTAAAATATCCTGCGTGTTCAATTCTTTCATCTCTTTGAAACCCCAAATTTGCAGCCAGCTTGAGATTACATACAAAGCGAGAAAACATATTCGAAGAATGTCATAGTCTGTGTTAAAAAAATCAGCTTTCCCTATCCCAAAAATTCCAAGTATCACAGAAATAAAAATGAGAGTCGAAATCAGCTTAGGGAAGAACTGAAGATATGTTTTGGGTTTATCTTTACTCCCTCCAATTGCTGCCTTAAAGCTTTTAGTGACTGAAGCAAAGCTCGCTGAAAGAGTTAAAATGATATTCAGAACGAGGACTAAATTAATTAGGTAACTAATATCCATGTGCAAAGATAGAAAAACTCTAAACTAAAATTTACCACGCAGCAGTTTAAAATGAAGCAAAGATGAATTACATTTGCCTGTCGATTTTAATGAGTTCTACCATCAATTGAGAATTAAACTTAATTGATTTTAATTTGTCAAATGAAAAATTTAAGAAAAACAAAATTGGAGTTTTGAAAATGAAAAAGAAAAATTTAATCCCGATTACGGCTTTCATAGTTATATCATTTTTGACTATAATTCTCATCGGATGTCAAGAACGGATGGAAGTTAATTCGCCTTCTGCGGATAAATTCGCCAGTCAGGAATATGCGATATTCGATTTTGAAGATTCGATGAATGGCCTAATGGATGCTTCAATCGATTTACCGATGAACTACAGCGATCCTTTAGAAAATGGAATGATCTTCAGGCATGACACTTCACCCGGCAAAAACGGCAGACATCTTTTTCACATCTTGAAAAAGCTTAATCTCAGCGATGAGCAAATTGTGCAAGTAAAAAATTTCTTTGGTGCACACAAAGAGTGCGTAAGCGAACCACACAGAGCTTTTAAGGCAGCAGCCACACCATACATTAAGGCTGCCAATGAAAAGCGGAGAGAAATCCTCGCAAAAGTTAAAAGCGGCGAAATTACCCGTGAACGTGCGAAAGAGTTACTGAGTCAATTGAACATGAGGACAAAGGAATTGATTCAAAGCGACCCAGATGTTCAAGCAGCACAAAGAAAAATCTGCAGCTGCAAGTTGACATTGCTCAGCAGTATAAGTTCAATCCTTACCGAGCGTCAGCTCACGATTTGGAACGAATGGGTTGATGGATTAAGAGGACCTTGTTTCAGAGATTAAAAGTTTAAACTAAAGAAGCCCGACCAGTCAGCGGACTGGTTGGGTTTCTTATTTTTAAAACTTGAATTCTGTCTATTGTCAGAATCTCGTTTTTTATTAATACATTTGACCTTATAAAAGCTGAGCTATTTTTAAAAAATCCGGAAAATTTTTCGGGATTAATTTTGCTCCGCGAGTAGTCCGTTGGCTAACGGATCGAATCCCGACTTACTCCCGTTTATTACACGGAATAGGTTTGATCTTACGAGTCGGGACAGGCCCTACAACTTCAAAGTGAATATCTCTTCTTGAAAATGTACCAGATGAAGGCTCTGCCCTTTTGTGACTTAAGCTGCTTTTCTCTCCTCAAGGCGTCACTGCGGGTTTGCATATTTTCCGTATAGACTATTTCCCATGGAATATAACGCTTGGTGTAACCTGAGAAGACTCCATTATTATGTTCTGTAATTCTACGATCTAAATCGTTGGTCTGACCAATGTATATCTTATTGAATTGCTGGGAGAATATTGCATACACTGTGTACATAAATAAAAAATCCCGACAATTATTTCGGGATTAATTTTGCTCCGCGAGTAGGACTCGAACCTACAACCCTGCGGTTACAGTTTACCATCTTTTTCAAAATGGGCTGGACTATCTCATCATCCCTTTTTAGGGAGTTGGGCGCTTACGAGGTTTATTGGTGAGAATCCTCATCCTCTAGTCTCTGCACGTTTTCCGCTACTAATATTCTCTTCACGGAACTTCGCTCAGGATTACCTTATTCCGCCGAAGGCGGAACTTAGGCTTCCCTGAATTCACCCAATTTTTCAATCTCAATTACTTGAGAAAGCTGCATTTTTTGAATGTAATTCCCGATGGCAATTTGCACATAATAACATGCACTTGTCTAATTCTTTTCTCACTCTCTGCCAACTTCGAGTATATCCTTTTTTTGAAATGCCGAAGTTCTTCTCTTTTCCATCTAGATGATGGAACTCTAATGCGTCATTGCATTTAGAGTAACCGCAAGATTGACACTTACCACCTTTGTACTCGATTGATTTCAGACGAATCTCCTGTCTACGCTTTTTCACAGCATAGATCAAGTAATTTCTTCTATCAGAGTACTTTCAAGAATCTTTTTTCATTCTTGTTTTACAGCCGCATGCTCTACCATTGAGCTATCGCGGAATGGAACAAAGTCATTATTTCAATTGAATATCTGGCCAATTAAAATAAAATGATCAGATTTCTTAACAATTTGGAGTGCAAATATAAACATTAATGAATAATCTGTCAAACTCACTTCTTTAACTTTTCTTT
>CAZNDS010000032.1:0-19517 GCA_964571865.1 uncultured Ignavibacteriaceae bacterium
AACGTAGTTGGTTGTATAATTCCCATACGCTGCAAGATAATCCCATGGCTGCTGCTGTATAAACGCCGGGAGTCGTAGTTCCAACTTTTACCCATGGCTTATGGTGTTTCACTGAATCCATTGTCATTTTGAGCATTCGTTCAATATTCAATCGGGCAAAATCATTTCGCGGCAAATTCCATGGATTGCCGTTTAAAGAATCAGTTCGATTTGTGAACCAATAGTTTGAAGCATCTCCAAAAAGAAGTGCTTCTGCACCTAGGTCGGTGTATCTTATAAAATCAAAATGAATTCCGTCAACATTATAGTTTTTGACAATTTCAGTTGCTATATTTACTAAGTGATTTCTCACATCCGGATTACCTGGATCTAAGAAAAATCCACCTGCACTTTTCATTTGACCTGTAGAAGTTTTAGCAAACCATCGTGTTTTCCAATACCGCTGCCCATTCGAGCTATCAATAATCGCCGGATGCGGTGGAAAAGTTATAACGGACAAATATTTTGAAAGTGTATCACTGATTACAAAATATGCATTGATCCATGCATGGACTTCTATATTTTGCTGCTTGGCTTTTAAAATCATTTCGGCGAGCGGATTGTAACCTGGATTAAATCCCAAATTAGAAGGATCCTGACATGGAGTAAAGCAAGTGAGATTCGAAGCCCAAGGTAAAAAAGACGAACTATAATAAGCATCACCGCGAGCACTGACTTGAAAAACAATTGTATTTAGGTTTGCAGTTTTACATACATTGACTATTGCATCGATCTCTGCCCGCTGGGCTGAAGCACCAACGGAAAAAGGAAAATCTAATCTTCCGGCAGTTGTAACCCAAACTGCTCTTACTTCTTTGCGCGGCTGAGCTGCTAGCATGCTGCTGATTAATATAAATATTATGAGCGAAATGTATTTCATCGTTTCCTTTCGAGTGCATACAGAACAAGATTAACTCCGAAGTTCAATGCATCGGTTTTATTTTCTAAAGCGACCCATTGAGGAATATAACCTTTGTTCGATAAGACTGCGGCTAATTTTCCTTCGATAAAAAGCCCATCAATGTAGTCGTTTCTGAGTAACTGCGTATTGTAATCATCCAATCCTTTTGGAAGATCTGTAAACTTGAATTTCAAATTAAAAATTTGATGGTCTAAAGCTATTCTCTTTATTTCAGTTTTTCCACTTAGTCTATTTGCAAGTTGATTCAAAAACTCCAGCATAGACGAATAATAGGGCCAACTTTTTGTGACATGGGAATTATCTATATATAAAAATCCCCCCTTGGATAGAAGTTCAGCTAAATTATTCACCATGACCGAACTAATATTTGGTTTCCCAAAACCGCCAAACAAAACAACAAAATCTGAAACCATTAAATTTGGTGCATCGGCTGTTATTCGTACAAATTTAGATTTGATTCGCGTCTGAGCCTGCAGGTGTTTAATAAATTCTGGAATTGCTTCAGGCATAGGATTCCATGCTTCAATATTTCCTACTTCATGAGTTTCAGTCGAAGTATATTGAAGCTGAGTAAAATTAATTTCTCGATCCAACATCAAACTATCTTTTGTGGTTGGAATCCCAACAAAGGTAGTATCAAGAAAAGTTCTTCCTGTGATTTTTGCCCGATCAAATTTAACTTTATTAAAGTAGAAGACATAATTGCCGAACTCCTCAGGTTCATTTGTTTCGCTGTAACCAAGAATGAAATTCCGCAGTGAGATTTTCACTTTTTCAACCGATTCATCCATTGGATCAAAAACAATGAATCCTTCTCTGAAATCGCCCGCATAAATCGGTTTACCTAAGTAAATCATCGTTCTTCGGACAATACCCATTCTAGATTCAAAAACTTCATCGTCAATTCCGCTGGCACCTTTACGTTTGAGGTAGTACTCCTCCATACTCTGATATTTTGCCGCTTTTTTCTCGCGGGCGTAAGCATTCAACTTATCTCCTCTATCGGTTTCAAGGAGTGATTCCTCGGGAGCAAAATTTATTTTAGAACCGGAGTAATTGTAAATAGTGATTTTAAATACTGAAAATCTGTTTGAAGAATATCCTTTTGATGGATCAATCCAGTCTCCGTATGTAAAAGGATTTTTTGAGAACCAGCCAGCTTTCGAATCGTCTGGAAATTCGAATGTGTTTAATTGAAAATCGGTCATGTACTTCAATTCAATTTTAAAATCTTTTCGATCCATTATAATCGTCAGACTATCTTTAGAAAGTCTATACGTTGTATCATTCAAGTATTTCATGTTCTCTGCATCAGGCATGTACATATATTCGATACGTTCCGGAGGCATGAAAACATATTTATAAACTGCGTCACATCCGAATTGAATTGAAGCAACTAACACTAAAACTATTAAAAGAAATTTTTTCATTGATTAATCTCTGCTGCAACTTTTTGTTTATTCTTATCAATAATTCCGCCCTTTTGCGTACAGGCATAGACTATGATATTAAGTCCAAATTGTAATTGTCTTGTATTATCTTGTGGTCCGCCAAAACTTGAAGGATTTTTCAACCAATCTCCCCAGGCACGACTGTATCCCTTGTTCGAAATAACAACTGCAAGCCTGCCTCCAAGGAAAACTCCCTCTATGTATTTATATCTTTCAGGTACAGGTTTTAACCTTTGTGCAGGATTTGGATTAGCAAGCGACATTCCATTTGGACGTATGTTATCGTCACCAGCGGGAACTGCATCAAAATCTTCCCATGCATGGAAAAGTGGATGATTATTCGGAACACGTTCAAATATGGCATCAAATCCCAATGCATCAGTAATTAGCTGCCTTGCCTTCCGGCTGAATGAACCAGATTCATAAGCGAAAGCATCATCAATGAATAAAAATCCTCCTTCACGCAGGTATCTCCCCAAGTTCTGAGCTTCTTCTTTTGTGTAGAGTGGTTCGGCTCTATAACCAATCATAAATATCACTGGAATAATCATAATTTCTTTGCTGTCGAGACGAATGGTTCCCTTTAATGAAACTTTTACTTTCGTACCATTATTAATGAAATCCGATAAATTTAACAGAGCTTGAGGAATAGCATTCCATCCAGGCTGGTTATTATCTTCAACTTTACTTCCTCTGTATTGCAATTGATAGAATTCTAAAAAGCCGGAAATATCTTTTTTATTTGCTCCCTGGTCAATCATACCAGAAAATCGATCTTGAAAATTCATCCAATCAATAAGATTGTCTCTTAATCCGGAAGTCCCTCGCTTTGATGAAGCACGAGTATTCTCCACTTCCATTTGAATGTTTGGTCCATAAAACTGAGCTTGCTGAGGAGACCAAGTTCTATCTACGTAATCTCCAGGCCGACCAAGAGATGATAGAGCTGTCCCGCCATGGCGTGCTGCGGTTGTCATGGTACGAGGCATTGTCGCCATTCTAACCTGCTGAGGCAGCATTCTTTGTAATGTTCGTTCGACAATTTTCGGTGCTTTTTGAAGTTCGAGCTGCTTCTGGAGTTTAGGTGCACGCTGAATAAATTTGACAGTTGTGGGTGGGCGTTTTGTTTCTTTAATGCTTTCAGCAATATCAATTTGTAGAATTACCGGCAGAAAATGAATGATTGCAGAAATTGCAAGAAAGATTAATAAATGTTTTCTATAATACTGCAGAAAATTTCTAATCTTCTGATTTACTTCAACTCCCGATATGTTTATAACCTGCATTCGGCTTTATAAATTATTTGTTTTTATCTTTTTCTTCCTCTTCGGTAGCAATTGCGAGTTGATCTATACCGACAACTTTTGCAGCGTCCATTACATCGACGACTATACCGTGAAATGTTTTTTTGTCTGCTTTTATTATCAATACTTTACTGCCGAAAATATCTTTTTGAATCCGTAATTGCTCTTCAAGATTATCAAGAGTTACAGGAGTGCCGTTCAAATCCATCTCGCCTTTATCTGAGATTGTAATGCTCAGATCTTTTTCTGGCGGTGCATCCGAAGTAGCCGCTTGAGGGAGATCGACTTTCAATCCGCTTTGTACGGCAAAGACTGTCGTAACCATAAAAAATATTAATAACTGGAACACACAATCGATCATCGGGGTCATGTCAATTCCCCGCTCTTCCCATTCTTTTCTTTTCCGAGCCATATTATTTAAATCCTAAAGATTTTTGAATTTCATCTTCAAGTTTTTTTCCTTCTGCATCTGAAATGTTCAAATCAATTCTCTTTTCTTTCAAGAAAACTTCTTCATCTTTGTTTAAGACACCATCGCGGTATGCAGTCTTCAGCATTTCTCTATAAGTTGCAAAACGTGCCAGATCTTTTAATACCAAATTGACAAAATGGTTTGTAAATGGTTCAACAAACTTTACGAGCTTAACGGTTCTTCGTTTCAAAAAGCTGAAGCCAATGACTGATGGAATTGCAACTATTAATCCACCGGCTGTCGTAATTAAGGCAACAGAGATTCCTCCTGCAACAATCGCTGGATCACCTTTTCCGCCTTTAGCAATTTCATCAAAAGACATTATCATACCGAGAATCGTCCCCAAAAGTCCAATTAATGTAGCCACACTCGCAATTGTGTTTACAATCGGTAAAAATTCTTCGAAGTATTCTTCTGCAGCTTCGTCACCAGTTTCAAGGAGTTCGTTTCTCATGTCGTGAATTGGACGCTTCTCCACAACTAAAAAATTAAATCTTTTTAGCACTTGCAGGAAGACATAAGCGAAAATCCCTTTATTCTTGTCACACCATTCGATCAACGGTTCTACTGTTCCATGCTGCTGAAGAAGATTTTGCAAATGATCCAAAACTGAATTTGCTTTTTTTTCTTTCGGAACAGAGTAATATCGATATAACCTTTCGATAATAATTCCGAGCGAGATAATCGAAAAAAATAGCAGCGGATACATTATGTACCACCCGCCCTTGCTTAATATATCAACAAGCCAGTTATCGGTTAACCAGCTTGAAGTTTCAGTTTCGACTTGGAGTAATATTAATTGTAAGTTCAAATTTGTCCTCCGTAAAAATTTATTGACTTTCTAACCATTCTTTATGTTCACGAGCAAATATAACAGCTGCACGTTCGTTGTCGTCTCTGCTTCCTGAGTAGAGCTGAATTACTTTCGTATACCATTCAAGTGCTTCTTTTTTCATATCCAGAATTTCATATGCTGAAGCAATATTTACATGACATCCAACCGCAATACTCTCAGTGGGATACTTTGTTAAAACTTTTTTCAGTTCTTCAATAGCTTTTTCATATTTTCTATCGTCAAAAAACTTCATAGCTTTTTCATAATCAAGGTAAGAATTGATCTGACTAAGATCATAGATCAAATTTTCCACCTCTGCATTTTTTTCATAAGCGGGATACTTATTTTTTAACTCAGTATAATAAAGCGATGCATTTGGATAATCTTTAATATTGTAATAATAATCGCCGATCGTGAATAATCCATGCGGGGCATTTTCACTTTTAGGAAATTTTTGTACGAGTGATTTAAATGTTTCAATCATTTTTTCAGGCTGTTTTAATTCATAATAGCACCAAGCTTCATTGTAGAGCGCAACAGGAGCCAGCTCAGACTTTGGATATCGTTTATATAAATTTTGATACTCGCGAATTGCCGATTCGAATTTTTTCAAATTGAACATTGATTCTGAAGCGTAGTATTGCATATCAGCCGATTTTGGGTCCTGCGGATAAGCCGCAATAAATCGTTTCATTGTATTATACGCATTTTCCCACTCACCGAGTTCATAATGCGAGTAACCTTTGAATAACAAAGCATCACGTCTGTTTTCACTATCTGGATAACGAGCGAGAAACTTATTGAAGATAACAATCGCCTTTTCATAGTCGGAATTATCATAATTAATCGCCGCTAATTGGAAAAGTACATTTTCAATCTCTGCGGCATTTGGGAATTTTTCAGAAGCTTCAAGAAGTAACGAGACGCTCTTCGGAAGCTGATTAAGTCCCTTGTAGCAGTTCGATAATGTAATATAAGAAGATATTATTGACGCAGTGTCCAATCCACTTACTTGAAGTGATTTTTCAGAATAACTGATTCCCTCTTTGTAATTCCCGCTTTCGTAATATATCGATGATAGAACAGAATAGTATTTTCCCTTTTCAAGTTCATTTTCTGTTCTTGAAGCCAAATCAAGAAAGATACTAACTCCTTTTTCTGTTTTACCACTTTTAGCATAAGATAAAGCTAATTTCTCATTCGCATTGGATACATTCGCATTCATCAAAGAGAGGAAAGTTTTTGACGAAAGACTTTGTTCTAGGTCTATGATCGCTGCTTCATAATTCTCTAATTGAAAATTAATAATTCCTCGAACATATCTAACTTGAACGGCGAAACTTTCCCTTTCAACTAATACTTTTTGATCATTTAAAATCAAATTCAATTGAGTTAATGCTGATTGATAGTCGTTTTTTCCGATGTACAAATCTGCTGTACTGAAATAAATATCATTCAAATAGTTTGTTGAATCATTGTTAGCGGCTGCCTTCTCCAAAACACTTTTCAAAAATGCTTCACCATCATCGAACTCAGAGCGTGCAACATATATTTTTGTAACACGATTTACTGCCGCCGGAAAGTAGGGTGAATTAAATTTTACTTTATCAAAATGTGCAAGTGCTTCATCGTATCTTTTTAAATCAGCTAAAGCCATTAGTATGTAATACGAAACTTCGCTCGAATCAATTTTCTCAGGATGCTCTTCGAGAGCTGATTTATAAAGTCCAAGAGCAGGTTCGATTTCACCGAGCTTATACAAAGTAAAACCAAGCTGAACTTTTGCATTCACGATTTCATTGCTCTTAGGAAATTGCTTAATCAAGATTTCGAGAGTTCTTTGGGCTTTAGAATATTCTCCCAAGAAATTCAATGATGAAGCTTTCATTGAAAGGACACCAGGAGTTAAATCACTGTAGGCATATTTCTGAGTGAACGAATCAGAGTGAGCTACAGTTTTTTGAAAGTCTTTTGCATTGTAATAATTTAGAAGTACGCTGAATTTGGCTTTATCGACACTGAAATCAATTGCATCAGCTACTTGTCCAAAACTGTTTATATAAAAATCAAATTCCTCTGCTGCTTTAGTAAACATTTTAGCATTCTGATAAGTCTCAGCAATTTTATACTGCATCTTCGCTTGCAGCTTTTTATTCGCAAAATTTTCATCGATCGCATCCCGATAAACATCAATTGCTTCATCTATACCTTTTTCTGTAAGTGAATAATCAGCAATTTTTATCCATGCAATTTCTTGAAGAGATGGTAGGAGTGTGTAGGTTGTTATGATCGTCCTATACGCTTCAATTGATCTAAAAAAATCTCCCTTCTTTCTATAAGCATCGCCGATTTTTATGTTTGCTTTTGCAACAAGTTCGAGATCTGTGCTCTCAACTTCTCTTCCCTGTGTTGCTTCAAAAATACGTCTCTCTTTTTCTGCTTTAAGTTCTACCTTTTCCCAATCCTTCTCGGTAAAAATTGAAGGTCTGAACTGAACAACAAGTTCGTTCCAATGAACGAGTGCTGAATCGTATCTTGAACTTTCAAAATAATTTTGGGCAACTTGATACAATGCTCTCGCATAGTATTCTGTTTCAGGATACTGTGATAATAATCTTTCAAACGCTATACTTGAACTGTCTAAATTTTCAAGTTCACGATATGCCCAGCCAATGTCATAGAGAGCTTGCTCCGATTTCTTTTCTTTTGGAAAACGTCTGACTAATAATGATGCCTCTTGGATGCTAGGATCGAATTTTTTCAGTTTATACAAAATATCATAGATCTGAAATTGTGCAAGAGCTGCTAATTTTGTTTCCTCTTTTTGATTCGCAACACGACGGAAATAGTAAATTGCGGAATCACCGTTGTTTAATTGTTTGAATGTATTCGCTTTTTGATATGCTGCGGCGATTCGTACACTGACCCGGAATTCATCATTTAAAATTGAGACCTTAACACTGTCTTCCTTTAAAAAATGGCTTTCGGTATATAGAATTTTATCGTATTGTCTGATAGCATTAACATAGTCGCGCGAAACGAAATAATTCTGTCCTGCATTGAACGCATTTCGCATCTCTTGAGGAGTTGGAATAAACACACTCAAGACAGCAGCAACTATGACTATTATCGCCTGCCACATAAATTAGAATCCAGTAAAGATTGAGAAGTACAAGGTTGATTCCTCTTTTCCTTTTACTCTATCTTCAAAACGTTTAAAATCTCGCGTAGTAAATTTATAACCAAAATCAATTACGATGTTATAGCCGGCATACTGAGACTTATTGCTCAATGAGAAAGCAACTGTTCTTCTATTTTCAGTTTCAAAATCATCCTTGAGATTTCTGATGCGATAGGCGGCTGCTTCAATTCCCTTCAAGAAAGTTATCCCCTGCATTCCAAAATGAAGAGTAGTATTATCCGTCAGTCTATAGTCCACACGAATAATAGGATTTGTTTCCTGAAGATGTTTATTTATCAGAGTTACTGCTTGTCCTTCTTTATTTTCTGTGAACTTAGCAGATTTTTCTGTTCGAATCTTAAATTGCGGGATCACTTTCAACGCGTTATTGAAAAATGAAATTTCATACTCAATCTTATTTACCATGCCGAAGAAAGAAATACGTCCTTCCACCTGATCATCTAACAGTCGTGATTCGGGGAAATGCTCGCAATCTTTGACCCTGTGCAAATTGTTTGTTGAATTGAATCTTGATATTATTTTCAATTCTTAGATTTGGAATTTGAGTAAACGTCGTTCCAATATAAAATGAATTCACTAAGCTGTTCTTATAATTAAGCGGATCTAAAACATAATCCGGAAACGGATCAGCAGTTGTAATTACTCCAGGAAATTGATAACTATCATTTGAAATATTATCATGAACACGTTTTAATACATAAAATATTCTTAATGAACCAAATCTTGGTGTCGATGTGAAGTATGTAAGCTTAAAGTAATCGACATTATTAAATCCACCTCTCAATAATCCTCTTTCTCTCAACATTCCAAATCCGACATTTAATGAACTGAGCAGTTCAAGATTTGAAAATACATGATAACCATCAACATCAGGATTGTAAGGATAGTCTGGCAAAATATCATTTTCTTGTTCATCGATTACATCATTGTTATTCCAATCGTCTCCATAGTCAAGCGAAGGCGGATCTGTATAAAACGTTAAAAAATCCTGGGCAAAATCTGGAATACCGTCTGCATTTCTATCATCATCCGGAATTCCATCATTGTCTCTGTCCTTTCCTGGAAAAATTCCAGTATCTGGTCGACGCAGGATTGTGGCAAGACTAACCAATTCATTTGTGTTTTGTCTATAACCAAGTAAGAAAAAGTCGCCAACTCTATTAAGAACATCTCTGTTTTTTTGGCGTGCATCAGTTGTAAAAACATTGTAATGGTAAAAACCATCTTCCCATCGGTCATTATCATCGTTGTCATCGACAAGAGCAAAATACGCACCACCAGGGATCAGTGCACCCGAGGTCGAACCGTCATAACCTAAAAAATCCGGGAAAATCGGATTAGGAATTAAATTATCAGATGGACTGCTGAAGAAACTATTCTCCATAGTATATATGTTTAAAGCGGTTATATAATTTCCGTCAATTCTATAGCGTTCACCGCCTAAAGTTAATCGCCCTATTTTTTTCTTTGCACGCAGATACCATGCTTGACCAGTCTTTGTAAATTCTTCACCGGATTTTTTTGTAAATCTTTGATCCCGAATGATTGGATATTTATAGTGTTCACTGCTTTGATTAAATTCCCCTTCTATTTCAAATCCTTCCCAATTCAATGAAAAGTTAATTCCATAAACTTCTATTCCAGTTGCTAAACCATATGAGAAAGTTACGATTTGCTTGTTCGATGCATCCCGTACATTTCCTTCTGCACGGCGAATTGTTCTAAATGGAACTGGAGTTGCATAAATATCCGGATCGGAATGCGAGATAAATCGTGCATCACCGGTGTATTCATCTAATCGATTTATCCAATCGTGAGCAATATCTATTCTATAATCGTTCGCAAGGATCATCTGAAACGCTACGCTTGTTGCACCTTCGGGAATTACGAATGCGTAAGTAATGTTCCTTCCATCGACACTTGAAATCTGTGTTGGGTAAGAGGGAGCGAATCTTGAATATCTATCGCGATAATTGATATACCTTGTAAAACTTGTAGTATCTGCGCCTGCAAAAAAGTCTTTATTGTTAATCCAAAAATCTGTAAATGTCCAATATTGAATTGGATCACTGAGCGTTGTAGCACCTCGCCGCGGTACCGAGCCGTGAATATTTATTGCAGGTCTAGCTATTCCATTTATCAGAATCGTTGGAGCTTGATACACTATTGGACCTGAGTTGTCGCCGGGGCTATCATCTCTGACACGGACAAAGATTACTCGTGGAATTGCATTTGATACGACTCCTTTCAAGCTCGATTCTTCACTGTCAAGACTTGCTCTTCTTTGATGCTGGTTTAGATAAGTGAGACCAACTGTAAAGATATCCCCTATGTCAGTTTCGAAATGGCCGCCGATAAGATATTGTGTCCAATCACGAATTCTTCTCACGCCATCGGCATAAAATCCTTGATCGAACCGGAATCTTATTGGATCTGAAATTCTTGAAACAAGCAGCGTACCACGGTGCTTTGCTGATGAGCCATCCCATCTGATGCCATTAAAGCGTGCCTTATTCAATGTAAGGTTCGTAAACTTTGTTCGAATCGCATCACCAACCATCAAACGGGTGCTGAAACCTCCGTAATTATCATTTCCAATCACTATGTTGCTGAAATAATTCTCATAGTATCTTGATTTAAGAAAATTGCTTTGCCCGCCAGGTAAAGCGAAATCGACAGCTTGTTTCTGCGATTCATTGAATTCAATAACAGTGTAACCCTCGATGAGAAAATTTCCAAAATTGTCGAAGAACTTTTTCTTTTCAATTTTAGAACTATAGTTTTCGTAGTTCCTGCCGGAAAGGTTTATGTATTTATCTTCCGACTTACCAAGATTTGAAACGAATTGTCCTAGTGTTAATTGAACTGTAACAATTAATAAAAATAATATGCTGAATAAAATTTTCAACTTAACCTCCGAAATGGATTTCTGAGTTGAATCAGATGTTTTCAAAATTAAAATTTTCAATGAATGAGATGATTTTTTCTTCTGGAGATCTTTCATCTTAGAATTGATATCCGATAGATAATTTATGACTACCGCCAATGGATTTAATTTCTAGTTGATGATCGTAAGCATAATCAAATTTGAAATTCTCCACGAAAAGACCAAATCCGCCGTTCAATGAACTCTGCTTTGAATCAATTTTATTGACTACGCCATTCATCCCGCCTCGAACGTAGAAACCGGTTTCAACGCCAATCACACGAGATTTCATTGCAAGAAACTCCGCACCGAATCTTAGATAGTAGGCATCACCTTCTTTGATTCCATCAATTCCTATTAAGTAGTCATAGCCAGGAGAAAAATAGGAAATACCTGCAGCGAGTTTCATTGGGAGTGCAGCATCTTTTGATCCACTTTTTGCAATGCTCGGTTGAGTGATGTCTTGAACAGCCGCACCGAATCTAAGATTTCCTTGTCCGAGAAAATTCTCTAATGTGTAATATGCACCTGCATCGAAACTCAATCCGAAATACGAGAGAGGGGCTTCACCTGGCGCCGCAGAAGCACTCCATCTTAAAAATTTTACACTTCCTCCTATCCCAAACGTGCTGACTATATTTCGTGCGTAACTCAGGATTATTGAATTTTCCTGCCAGTGATTCGTTCTTAAAAATGTAATACCTGCACCAAAATTTCCTAATGGTTCAAATGGAAGAACGCCAGAAGCGGTTAAATAATAAATACTTTCGTCTTCAAGTCCGGGGAATAAATTCGTGTATGTGGAATTGATTTCGATTCTTTTTAAATGAGCCAAACCGGCGGGATTATAAAAAACCGAATACGGTGCATCACCAATACCGTAATATACTCCGCCAATACCGATCACCCGACTGTGCACACCAAGATTATCAAAACCACCGGCTTGGACTAAATTAAAACTTATAAGAATTAAACAAGCGATAATTTTTTTCACAGTTACCTCTGCCTTCTAATAAACTACTGTAATTGTTTTAGCGGATTGCTCTCCGCCGTTATCAGAATCAACTACAATTTGAGCAATGTAAACTCCAGGGCGGACAACTTTTCCATTATCGTCCTTACCATCCCAATCGATTGCATTTCCCGCAACAAAAGCCGCAGCACGAGCATCGCTGTCATATAAATTTCTAATTAATCTTCCTGTCAAATCATATATTTTAATATTCAGCTTTCGAACTTGGTTACCAATTAAAACTCTTGGCTCGGCAATATTAGCTAAGAAAAATGTTAATTTAGTTTTATCATTTATACCGTCGCCATTTGGTGTAAATGGATTTGGTTCTACTCGATAATCGATCAGAAGTTTTTTTGGGACATCTGTCGTCAATACACTCCACGCTTCAATTCCGCTCGATGTTTTTGTATCGACTCTTTGCGGATTGTCCGGTGCTTCCTTGCTGACCAGAGTGGAACTAAATCTATTTACTCCTAAAAATGGAGTACATTGAATTTTTGCTTCAAATGTGGAAGTAGACGTTATCGGACTTCCTAAAGCGATTACAAGTTTATCTGAAAAAGTTTTTACTGAGTAAGAAGGCTTAACTCCATTAACAGTTACTTCATTTAATATACTTGGCGTAGGAGTTCCAATGATGATTGTGTCAATCGAATAATCAGTCGGTCCCTTGTTAATCATAATTTTATATGTAAAGATGTTCTCAGTTAGAATTGTTGAATACTGAGGTGTAATACTTGCATCAGTCGACTGCGCAACCAGTCTTATATCATAATGAATTGAAATATCGTCAACTTTTGGAGTGAACAAGGTTTGTGTTCCCAATCTGATTTGGTATTGAACATATCTTCTTGGTTCGAAGACTGGAAGTAAAGTTCCGGACACAGTTGCTGAATCTTCTCTCCAATCGCTCCAATTTGTATCTACTTTTGAAGTATGCCCGGTTCGAAGTCTCACAGAAATTTGTGTGCCTTCCGGTTTTTCAGCATTCCAAGTTATTTTTGAAAAATTAACAGGCTGCCTGATGTCGCGAACTTTCGAAGTGTAAAAACCTTCAGGCAGATATCCTTTGCCGAATACCTGAATTTCAGAAATTACAGTACTTTGAACTTGGTCAATCACATCAACAGTTATTTTCAGAAATCTTATATCAACTACTTTTTCAAAAAAATCATCAGTTATTCCGAATGTATTTTCGGGAACCTGAACAAGTTTTTCCATCGCGAGAGTGTCAAGTCCTCCGTAAATAGTATACGCTCGCACACGTAAGTGAGTTGGAAGATTTGTCGGACCTCCTGGATAAAATCCTAATTGCCACATTTTGATTCTATTAACAGAGCGAATTGCCTGCAAATCGATCATTATGTACGTTCCTTCTCCGCCTGGTCCAGCATTTAGAGCTAAAATTTGGACAAATGAAGGTGAGAAGTATGAACCATCCAATAATCTATTAGCATTTCTCGATGCTGTATCGACAGGTAAATTTCTGCTTCTATAGACAATGTAAGCGAATTTATTTCTTGCTAAGTTTTCATTTTCACCGGTTTGCAGGAGCAATTTTCCGGGTTCGGATTTCCAATCGGTACTTGTTGTCAAGGATGAATCGACCAGATTATCGTTGACAAAGGTCGTATCGGTAAGTGTCAGTTGAGCAAAAACAATTTGAATCGGAAGAAGAAAAAGTAAGAAAAATATTTTTGATGCTTTCATTTTCAGTTTCACTCGATTGCTTTGGTGTTGATAAAAATATTGATACAAAATTAAAAAAAATTAGAATATTCGAAAAGGGTTTTTTTGGTCCTAAAATCTTAATTTGATTCTAATTATTGGAGGGGAATTCACCATGTCAATTAGAGCACGTAACGTAATGCAAATCTTTGCTCTGTCGGATTCGATTTCATTAATTGACTGATCGGTTTATCAAAATTCATAGATTGATAATCATAAAATTCATTTCTGTAAATAAACGAATAGATAATCAAGATATTATTAATTCTTGCGTTCAAACCTGCCGTAAGATTGAAAGAATTTAAATCTCCAAAATTAAATGCCCATCTACTTGCATCCTTGATCTTTTTCTCTTGTTCAGTAATATATTCTGTACCAATGTGAAAATCTAAGAAATCGGCGACGGCTGTTTTCATCCCCAATCTAAATCTCCATGATGAATATTGATCCTCATCTTCGAATTTAATAAACCAGCCAGGCGGAATGCTCGACAAATCATTTATTTTTTGTTTGAAATTAAAGGACTCATAAAACACTTCACCCGCAAACTCCAAATCCCCTTCTTCCTTTGTAAAGCCGATGCCTGCTTTCAAATTTGCAGTTTTTGAAGAATTAGAACTTATTAAACCTCCATTGAAAGTTTGTATCGATTCATGATTACTTAAATCATACTCAATCCGTGAGTTGATATTTATTTTGTTTGGAAAATACTTCGAATAGTCGAGAGTTAACTTCCATCCTTTTTGTTCATACGGTGTCTTGTACATCTGATATGACCAAATTGTGCCTCTGTATTTGGTTAATTCATCACGCAGATTATAGTTTAAAGCCGAGAATGACAAAACATCAGTTGGAGTTAAACTGAATTTCAGACCAAAACTCAAGTTCCTTGGTATCATTATCTTTTTAACTTTTTCCTTTTTTTGAACCTCATCATAATTTTTGTTTTGACCTGAGAAACTCAAGCCAGCAGAGAATGCATCACTCAATTCAAAACCAGTAAAAAATTGATAAAGCAAATCGCTCGCTTGAGAATTGACGAAATGTTCATAATAAACAGAACTGTAGGAATACTTTTCAAAATATCTTTCTCTTTTTTCTTCAAACCCATAAGCTATTAAGCCGCCGATTGAAAATCGATCGAACTTGAATATTCCTCCTAACGGCAGATTTGTGTATCCCAATTTTGAATTAAATTCTTCCGTGTAATAGTCCTGGTTATAATAGTAATTTTGATCCTTATTAAAACTTAAAACAGAGAGGAATAAAACGTCTTTTTCTAAATCGACTATTGTTGCTGGGTTTATAAATATTTCTCTTATCGGATCTCTTTTTGCAATTTCGATCAGCCCCATTCCATCAAACTGCGAAGTGTTCAAATGAGTCGGAATAATACTGCGGGTAGGATTTTTTAACCAATAGATTTGCTGTGCATCTATTTCAATTACAGAGTAGACACTCAGCACGAATATCAAAAAACAAAACTTTTTAATTTTATTTGAGAACATAAAACCTCCATTAAAGTAACATTTAGAATTTATATGAAAGCAGCACCCTGTGCTGGATCGGATTCACTACCATCATTCCCAAGTAATTCCAATAATTAAACTTTGGGTAATGTCTTGATGTTAAACTACTATAAATAAAAGTATAGAGCAAATAGAAACTGCGATAAGTGAGATTAACTCCAGCGGTTACGCTGAACTTCGCCTCAGCATAAAATGGATATATCACTGTTTTGAATATATAATCATTTTCAGAGTCTTGCTTGACCTTTTGGGAATTATACTCCGAACCCATTTAAGTACTTTAAAAATCTAAAGAAAATCCCGACTTCTTCCGCAAATGAACTTGTTGGAGAAATCGGGTTCTTTTCATACACTTCGCTAGCGACATAGCAGCTGTAGTCAGCGGCCGCTCGCTCAGCTCAACATTCTTATTTCATCAGCAGCATTTTCTTTATTTGGATAAATTGACTCCCGTCCGGTTTAACTGCTGACAATCTATAAATATACACACCGCTCGATAATCCTAATCTAGTTGAATTCAATTCATAAACTTGATAACCTGCATCAATTTCTTTGTCAACTAAAACTGCTATCAATTCACCAATAGTGTTGTATAATTCAAGTTTAACTAGAGAAGCAAATGGCAATGTATATTCAATTCTTGTCGAAGGATTGAATGGATTAGGATAATTTTGACTTAAAGCATATTCTTTCGGGACTCCGATACTAACATCAATAACAGAACTATATTCATAACCGCCAGCTATATCGACCATTTTAAGTCTATAACAATGTTTTCCGCTGTTAAGATTTTTATCAATAAAACTGTATTGCTTCGGACTATTGCTGTTGCCATGGGCTGCGATAACGCCGACTTTTTTCCAATTAGCATTATCTGGCACGCCATTATCTTTCAATGAAGTCCGTTCGATCTGGAATTCAAGTGCGTCTAATTCCGTACTCGTCTCCCAGCTAAGAGTTATATCTCGTTCCTTCGCTTTTGCACTCATTGTACTTAAAACAACCGGGAGAGGATTCTCTGATTCTAAAGAGACTTGAAAATTTGATTTTGACGGGTCATTTGTTGGGATGTTCATTACTGCACCGACATTGCTCATTAACCGATTCTCTGAAAAAATATATTTCGATAGTGCTTCAGTATTAAGCTTAACCCGAAATAAACCACTATCATTCGCAGCAATTACAGCAGGCGGAGTATTATCCAGGGAAAACATATAAGCATAACTCCCTGTAAAGCTAACAGAACCAATCGTCAAATTAGAATTACCGACATTTTTTAGATAGAAGTCTCTTGTGGTTGTCGATGGAAATGAAACCACATCAAAGTTGACTGTGGAATCTTCTCTAGAATTTAATTTAGCTGAAGATGAGGATGTCCCTGAAGTTCTATACAGAGTTACACGCAGACTGTCGCAGGTTCCACCGTCACCTGCATAACCATCGTAAATAATTACCCGCCAATTGCCGTTCGCACTCGTCCCATTTAATCCGTTCAGAATATGTTCAGGTTTATAATTATTGTTGGTATAAGGTGGTGTTCCTTCTCTCCAATAATTCGTCATCGAATCCGAAACTGTTACCCCAGTTATATTCTTTCCGCTTCCTCCATTTCTCGAAAAAAGACATTTTCTGTTTTGATTGGCATCAGAATGAGGACTACGCAATATTACCCTAATATCACTCACATATGTATGCCTTAAATATATTTGTATTTTAGAATCTAAAATTATGTGATCTCCAATTGTGAAAGTCCCAGATTGTGATGTCCCAGAAGTAGCAATAGTGAATGCTGGACTTTTTCCTGAACTTGTCGTCAATTGTCCGACTGCGAAATAACCTAACCAAAATGAATTCGGTGCACCTTTTGGGAATGTAGTTTCATTGCCAGAATTATCAGCTGCTCTGATATAATATTGTATCTGAGTCTCCCAACCCTGACAGGGGATATAAAATGTAAAAATATTTCCAGAAGAAGATGAAGCCAAAATAGAATCAAAACTAGACCATCCAGCGTTGTTTCGATTCGTGCGATAAAATAATTTTGGTTGATAATTTCCGGATGTTGGAACTGAAGCTCCACTTTGATCAATAATTTCAGCTTCAATCTTTGTCAATCTCGTACTCGAATGTGATGAAATATTTTTATGATTAATTGTAGGGGGTGTTACATCTACACCGGCAGCTAATCTAACAGAATGATAAGCATTCACCCTGCCGTAACCCGTATATTCGTTCCACTTACCATAAGTTTTATTAGTTGAATAAGGGACATTATCTATTTTGTCACAGCCCCTTAGTAAAAATTCAGTAACTTGAGTTCGTGTGAAACTCGTATTGATTGACAAAATAAGTGCAGCTACACCCGCTGCATTAGGACAAGAACACGAAGTCCCATTAAACGTTGCATAATAATCTCCTGCTGCTCCAGACGCAGTGTTATATCCTCCTGTATCTTGAACATCAGTCGTATAACAAATTGTCGGAGCTACACAATCCAGATCACCATTCGAATCCGAACCCCAATTTCCTCCCCACCAAAATTGATTCCCTGTACCTGATGACTTTTTTTGATCGTGAGTTGTAGAAGCTCCTACACAAATAACATTATCTAAATAAGAAGGATAACTTGGTGGATTCCTTCCGTCATTACCTGAGGAAAATAATATTATACAACCTTTACCGTTTCTGCCATTAAGTGCAGCATTATTAATCGAATTAGTTATCGAGGTTAATGGAGTGCCGCCTCCCCAACTATTGCTCAAGACATCTACTCCCCTGACTCTCGCTGTATCGAATGCTCTAATAATTGCAGCATCTGTCGTTGAACCAGCTGCGTTGAAAATCCTGATTGACATTATTTTACAACTTGGTGCTATACCAGCTACTCCGAGAGAATTATTCATCACTGCCCCAATTAAGCCAGCGCATGCTGTACCGTGACTCCCGGAATCTTTAGGGACACCGTCACGATTCCAATAGGCATCATAGCCTGCAAGGACATTTGACATTAAATCCGGGTGCGTTGAATCTATTCCAGTGTCAATTATACCAATTTTAACCGAAGCTGAGCCTGTAGTAAAATCCCATGCTAAATCGACATCCATATCAGCATCTGAAATTCCATTAGCGGTGGTAAGATCTCCATATGTCGAACTTCCTTCCGTTGCAACGGACTGTGAAGTATTTTTTAATGCCCATTGGCTTGGATAATGTGTGTCATTAGGATTGTAATGAAGCAGTCCTCCCTCAGGATAAACAAAATTTGGTTCGGCAAATTCAAAAAGACCGGTTTTGTAATACTCATCAGCTAATTCTAATCCATTCATTTTTTGTCCATTCTGGGTGGTCAATAAAAAACCTCGTTTATCCTGAATGTTATCCGACACTACTACACTCAATGCACTGTTAAGCTTTTCTAATTTATCGAGATCGCTAAAGTTCTTCAGTCTTACAATGAACTCATCAATTGGCACTTGAGTTACTTTCCTGGATTCGCCATAGTAAACGTCCGTAACAAATTTAACGATGTAGTTTTTACTTTCAAGCTTGCTTTTAAGCTTGCTTTTGAGTGCTGCGACTTCTGAATTTGATTTTTGCATATCAAAATTAATCAGAAGCACTCCGTCATGAATTTCTTTCAACTCATCCGATGGATTTAATTCCTCTTTTATCCTCTGTTCGACAAAACTTTTTGAATATGGAGTTTCATTTAGTATAACTGCTAACTTATCTCTTCGCTCGTTAAGTGTTACCTGTTTATCTTGGTAATAGTAATAATTCACCTGTGCGAAGAAAGTAGCAGGAACAACGAAAAGTAGTATATATATATATTTAATCATATTTTTTCCAAAAATCAGAATTTTGATGGATTAAAACTAATTTTTTTTCCATTAAAAGTCACTGATGGGCACCTCTAAAATCTCAAATGACAAGCACTAAAAGACAAACAAATTCCAAATTCAAAAAACGAAAACAGAGCACAAAACAGAAAAACTAAACTCCGAAGGAGTGAAATAGTTCATGATGTAAAACTGTTATTTCACCACTTCGTGGTTTTATTTAACTTTCACATCCTATTTTACAATAATATCAGC
>CAZNDS010000033.1:0-7271 GCA_964571865.1 uncultured Ignavibacteriaceae bacterium
CGTACTGTTGGATGCCAAATTCAACATACTCTATACCATAAGTCATAATATTATAGTAACAGACAGTAAGTTTTTGTGCTGCTATCGATCACGCCTTTTTACACTAGCCCTCTATTTCTTTTCAGTTTTTATCTTCAAATTCTTTATTTTAGAATCCAAATGGATAATAATATTTTAATTGCAGATAATATCAAACGTGAGTTCAAGACCGGTACTGATAAAGTGCTCCAGGTGCTTAAAGGTATCTCACTTGAAATTATTTCGGGGGAGATCGCTGTGATAGTCGGAGCTTCGGGTGCGGGCAAAAGCACTCTGCTTCACATCATGGGTGCATTGGACAGACCGAATGAAGGAAATATTTCCATTAACGGCAATGATCTTTTTAAAATGAAAGACCATGAATTGGCAAAGTTTAGAAATAAAACCGTTGGATTTGTATTTCAATTCCACCATCTGCTGCCGGAATTCACAGCACTTGAGAATGTATCGATCCCGCAAATGATCGATGGAAAAACTCTCGCAAAAACGGAAGTAAGGTCGAAAGAGCTTTTAGGATTAGTCGGCTTAAGCGAGCGGCTGAATCATAAACCGGCTGAACTCTCGGGCGGCGAGCAGCAGAGAGTTGCAGTAGCAAGAGCATTAGCAAATAATCCGAAAATAGTTTTTGCCGATGAACCGTCGGGAAATCTCGATACGCAGAATAGTGATGCGCTGCATCAGCTAATTGATAAACTAAATAAAGAGTTCAAACAGACATTCGTCATCGTCACTCACAACAACGACTTGATGAAACTTGCAAACCGTGTATTTGAAATTAAAGATGGGAAAATAGAAAGTGTATTTAATCACACCTGATAGGACAAAAATCCGACGCGTGTGATTTAGACGGAAAGCCGCAGGGTTCTAACTAAACCGCATTCAATTTGCTTTTAGCTCATCATTCAGAAACTGAATTAACAATCGAACACCATATCCGGTCATCGTTTTTGAAGTGTAAGAAATATTTTCTTCGGCGAAAGCCGGTCCGGCTATATCGATATGTGCCCAAGTATATTTCTCATCGACAAACTTTTCGAGGAAACATGCTGCAGTGATTGCTCCTCCCCATCTTCCGCCTACATTTTTAACATCAGCAAAATCGCTTTTAATCAATAGGTGATAATCATCCCACAACGGCAATCTCCAGGTTCTCTCACCGGTTAAGTTCGATGCTTTGACTAATTTTCTGGAAAGCTCATCATCGTGTGTGAATAATCCGGAAGCAAACTGTCCAAGCGCAACCACGCATGCACCTGTGAGAGTTGCGAGATCGATCACAGCTTTGGGCTTATAACGTGCTGCATATTCCAATGCATCAGCAAGAATTAATCTTCCTTCTGCATCTGTATTATCTATTTCGATCGATTTTCCAGACGCAGTGCGGATAATGTCGCCCGGTCTCATCGAACTGCCTGAGGGCATATTTTCAGCTGCCGGTACTAATCCAACTAAATTCACTTTCAGCTTCAGCTCAGCGGCTGCAAATAAAACAGCGATTGTCGTCGCTGCACCGGACATGTCACCTTTCATCTCCCACATCCCCGATGCGGGTTTAATGCTTATACCACCCGAATCAAAGGTTACACCTTTTCCAATGATAACGTACGGAGCTTTTTTTCTCTCTGCACCGAAATATTCCATAATAATAAATTTTGGTTTGCGTTCGCTTCCCTTACCAACAGCATCAAGTCCCCCCATTTTTCTTCTTTTGATTTCATCATAACCGAACACTTTAACTTTCACCTTAGAATTTTTCTTTGCCAGTGATTTCACCTTTCCGGCAAGCGTTTCTGGATAGAGATCCGAAGCAGGCGTGTTTTGCAGGTCGCGTGCTAGAAACACATTTTTAATTAACTTATTTGTGAACGCGATGACTGAATTTATTTTTTCAGTTTTTAGTTTTGGATAATATACACTGATGTTTGGAAGAGTTCTTTTATTTTCACTTAAATACGAATCGAATTTATAACTTCCGAGAGAGAGTCCTTCCAGAACACTTTGAAGCAAATATTCATGATTAGTGAAATATGGCTGAATCGATTCTTCATCAAGAATAGGAACGGAAACAATTACATCCTTTAGGTTCATTGAGATAAGTTTTTTTACAGCACTTGCTGAAGCACGGCGTAATGTATCGGAATTGAGTTTGGCTTTCTTCTCACATTTTTGGATGAAAACAAGTGAGCCGTCATCCAGATAAAATGAATTTTGACTCTCTGAATTTTTTGAGATAGACTTTTTAATCCTCTCAGGAATGTTTATCTCGAGCTGCTTTTCAATTGTTTTGAAAGTTTTAAGAACTTCTTTTTCATCCGAAAAAGAAAAGAATAAAAACGATTCGTAAAATTTTTTGGGGATTGACTTGATTGTACTAAACTTCAGCATTATTTCCTCTTTTTTCAAACTCGGTTAAATCTTTTTCAGTTTGATCAAGCAGCAACGGAATTATTTCTTCCAGCTTTTTGTCGTAAAATCTTATTCCAGCCGCATTGATATGCCCGCCTCCGCCGAATTTTTGAGCGAGTGAACTGACCGGAAAAGTGTCTCTGCTTCTTAGACTCGTCTTCACGCCGTCTTTTAACTCGAAGAATAGAATTCCGATCTGAGCAGATTTCAGACTGAGACAAAAATTCACAAAGCCATCTACATCCTCTTCGTTTGCAGCGGCATCTTTCAGCATTTTCTGAGTGATCACCATGTAAGCGATTGCACCATTGAATGCGGTTTCAATATTCGAAATTCCGGTTCCGAGCAATTTTATTTTAGCGATTGAAAGCTCATTGAAAATTTTATTGAAAATTTCGTTCGGATTTGCTCCCAATTCGAGCAATTCAGCGATTATGCGATGAACCCGCGGCGAAGTTCTCTCAAATCGAAAAGAGCCAGTATCGGTCATAATTGCCGCATACAGCGCATCAGCAATTTTTTTATCTAACAAGTTTTCATCGCAGCTTTTGATCAGCTCAAAGATAATTTCGCCGGTTGCGGAATATCCCGTATCGCAGAAAAATTCATCGACAAAGTTTTTTGGATTAGTATGATGGTCAATGCAAATTTTGTAGGCTGAGCTAAGCTTGAAGACTTCAACCATGGATTTGACCCGTGTGATCTCATTGAAGTCAACAGCGATGAGAACATCTGAATTTAAAATTATCCCATCTAGATTTTTGTTGTATTGTTTAATCAGATTGTCTTCGTCGAGGAATTTATAATTGCCGGGAGTTTGACTATGATTTATTAATTCAACCTCCTTTTCAAGCTTGATCAAAAAATATCCAAGAGCAAGCTGGCTGCCGAGAGCATCTCCATCCGGATTGATGTGAGTTGTGATTACGAACGAATTATATTGATCAATTATATTTTTAAATTTAGCAAAATCTATCATGTATAAATCAAAGGGCGAGTTTTTTCTCGCCCTTAAATGCAATTTAAGAAATTTCTTGAATCTTATCTAAACAGTTAATCTAAAACTTCCAACCGGATTTCCACAAAATCAAAATAATATTTTCTGCCGGTCCAACTGTATAACAGTTTATTATTCTACTTCCCAAGTGCTGGAGTCATAAAGGAGTTTTTGCAGGTCGCCTTCACCAAGCTTATTTTTTGCGGTTTCAATTTGATTATGAAGCATATCATCGTAGGTTGGTTTAGTCAACTGTCTAATTATACCAATTGGCGCAGGGAATCCAGGGCGTTCATTCATATGTGCTAACATATAGGCAATTGCCGGATCGGCTTGAAACTCATCATGTACTAAAAGATCATTTTTTGTGAATCTTCCGTCGGTTAGAGAGACCACTTGTGGATGCGCCCCATCTATGCGAATACCTTTATCACTTTCTTTTCCGAATACGAGCGGTTCGCCATGTTTTAAATAAACAACATTATCCGCGCGTGATTCTTTTTCGGTAAACCTGAAGAATGCACCATCATTAAAGATGTTACAGTTTTGAAATATTTCAATGAAAGCTGTTCCCCTATGTTTACCAGCTCGCTCTATCATCTCTTGCAAATGTTTTGGATCACGATCCATTGTACGAGCAACGAACGTAGCTTCCGTTCCAATTGCAAGTGCGACTGGATTAAATGGGTAATCAATTGTTCCATGAGGACTGCTTCGGGTTACCTTATTTAATTCAGATGTTGGCGAATATTGTCCTTTTGTTAAGCCATAAATTCTATTATTAAATAAAAGAATTTTCAGGTCAACATTTTTCCTGCAAGTATGAATAAAATGATTTCCGCCAATGCTGAGCAAGTCTCCATCACCTGTTGCGACCCAAACCGAAAGATCTGGGCGATGCATTTTCAATCCTGATGCGATTGCGGCTGCTCTGCCGTGAATTCCATGAAAACCATATGTATCCATGTAATAAGGGAATCGGCTTGAACATCCGATACCAGAGACAAAAACAAATTTTTCTTTTTTTATTCCGAGACTCGGAAAAACTCTTTGAACCTGTGCGAGAATGCTGTAATCACCGCAGCCAGGGCACCAGCGTACATCTTCCCCTGAATGAAAATCTTTCGATGTGTATTTAATTTCGTTTGTTAATTCTTGTACTGACATATTTAGTCTCTCTTTTTGCCCTCGATAAGTTCTAATATTTTTCCTTCGATCTCAGAAGCTCTGAATGGAAGACCTTGAATTTTGCTCAATGTTACAGTTGGGAGCAAAAACTCTGAACGAATCAATGTAGCAAGCTGTCCAAGATTTAATTCAGGAATTAAAATTTGTTCGAAACTGTGAAGGACCTCACCCAAGTTCTTCTGAAACGGGAAAAGATATTTTAAGTGGATCTGAGAAACTTTGTGCCCTTTGTTTCGAGCACGATTGACACCATCTCTTATCGCACCGAAAGTTCCGCCCCATCCAACGACCAATAATTCCCCTTTCTTCTCGCCGTAGATTTCAAGCAAAGGTAATTCTTCAGCAATTTTTTTAACTTTTTCTGTCCGAAGATTAACCATGAATTCATGATTATCGGGATCGTAACTTACCGCACCAGTAATATGTTTTTTCTCAAGTCCGCCGATCCTATGTTCAAGTCCCGGAGTTCCAGGCTGAACCCAGGGTCGCGCAAGAAATTCGTTTCGTGCATAAGGTTCAAAATCATTTGGATCAGTTTTGAATTCAACGTCTATCTTGTCGAGTTTTTCAATTTCAGGAAGTTTCCACGGCTCAGAACCATTTGCAATGTAACCATCAGTTAAATAAATAATTGGTGTCATATATTTTATCGCAAGCCGTGAAGCTTCAAGACTTGTATAAAAACAATCCGCGGGGCTTGAAGCGGCGAGAATGGGAATTGGTGCTTCCCCATTTCGACCGTACATCGCCTGAAGTAAATCTGCTTGTTCGGTTTTTGTCGGTAAGCCTGTGCTTGGACCTCCACGTTGAACGTTGACAATCACTAATGGAAGCTCGGTCATTACCGCGAGCCCCATAGCTTCAGTTTTTAATGACATTCCTGGACCGCTCGTAGTTGTGATTGCTAAAGCTCCACCAAAAGCTGCGCCAATTGCCGAACAAATTCCAGAAATTTCATCTTCAGCTTGAAAAGTTCTTACTCCGAAATTTTTGTGCTTGCTTAACTCGTGAAGTATATCACTCGCAGGTGTAATTGGATAAGAGCCAAGAAATAAAGGTAAGCCGCTCTTAACAGAAGCAGCAACAAAACCAAGTGCAACGGCTTCATTCCCCATCACATTTCGATATGTGCCTGACTCAAGTTTTGCCGGTTTAATATCGTATCGGGTGGTAAATAATTCAGCAGTATCGCCATAAAAGTAACCGGCTTTCAAAGCTTTTTCATTTGCTTCGGCAATTTGCCGATTCTTTTGAAACTTTTGATGGATCCATTCGATCGTGGGTTCCATCGGCTTATTGAAAAGCCAATACATCAAACCGAGAGCGAAGAAATTTTTCGATCGGGTCATCTCTTTCATCGAAAGTTCCATACCTTCGAGTGAGTTAACCGTAAGGGTAGTTATAGGTACTTCGATAACATTGTAATTTGAAAGAGTTCCATCTGTTAATGGATTATTTTCATAGTGTGCAAGTTTTAAATTCCTATCGTCAAATGAATCGGTATTTACAATTATTAACGCACCTGGGTCTAAATCTTTTAAATTTACTTTTAAGGCCGCTGGATTCATTGCGACGAGAACATTGGGTTGATCGCCAGGTGTATTTATTTCCACAGAACCAAAATTAATTTGAAATCCACTTACACCGTATAAGGTACCGGCTGGTGCTCGAATTTCTGCAGGGTAATCGGGAAGTGTGCTTAAATCTTTTCCTGTTAACGCAGTTGTATCCGAAAACTGTGTTCCTGTTAGCTGCATTCCATCACCGGAATCACCTGCAAAACGAATTGTAACTTTAGTTAATTCTTCAACTTTTTTATTCATCATTCCTCTGTTGAAATTTGCAGAGCAAAACTAAAAGAATTAATAAGGAATTGCAAGGCAGATTTGCCAGGTGGTTTTATATAAGAAAATGAAATGGGTATAAAGAAATGAAATGATCCTACAAAATGATACTCTGGCAAAATGAAAAATTTATGCTAGAGTAGTTTCCAAATCTTGCCTAAGGATTTTTTCTCCATATTCAAATCCTGCATTAAATGCTTTAAGATTCAATTCTTCAGTCCCCTTTGGTACCGAGGCAAGAACAGCCTGACGCATTGATTCAACATCCAGCAGTTGAGTGATCGAAGTAAAGAAGCCCATGATAACAATATTTATTACCATCTTCTTTCCAAGTTCTTCAGCAATACGGGTTGCCGGAATGGAGTAGTGTTTAATATCTTTCCTCAAGGAAATTGGATTCACCAATTCTTCATCCGTGAGAAGTGTTCCACCTTCACTCAATTCCGGTACAAATTTGCTGTAAGCTTCTTGAGAAAGAATAACCATAATATTTGGTGCGATGATATACGGATAGTCGATTTGATCTTTATCTATAATGATCTGCGAGCTGCATGCACTTCCTCTCGCCTCTGGACCAAATGCCTGGATCATAGTTGCATGTCTATCGCTGAAAATTGATGCGGCTCTACCAAGAATATAGCCGCTTAAAATTACACCCTGTCCACCCATTCCACCAATTTTGATTTCAGTTCTAGACATGCTCGGTCTCCATTTTCTTATTGCTCTCTTCCGTCTTCGTTGGTCCATACCACTGATATTTATCACCAAACTTTTTAACATAATGTTCATTCATGAGC
>CAZNDS010000033.1:7281-19356 GCA_964571865.1 uncultured Ignavibacteriaceae bacterium
GGTCTATCTTTATCAACGAATTTGCCTAAGGTGATCTTACCTTGAAATCCAAGATCGAGCGATCTTGTATCAGCACCATTTTTAATTTCACTGTTTTCCTTGTAGTAGACCATCATGTCAAGTCCATCGCCAAGCTTATTTCGTCTGCTGTAAAGAGTTGGACATGGAGAGAGGACTTCTATAAATGAAAATCCTTTTTTAAGCAAAGCTTCTTTCATTGCTTTTGCTAAATGCCTTACATGATATGAAGTCCATCTCGCAACATATACTGCACCGCAAGATTCTGCAAGAAATGGAAGATTAAAGGGGAGTTCAAAATTCCCATGTGGTGTAGTTGATGCAGTTGCACTTATTGGAGTAGTTGGGGCAACTTGTCCGCCTGTCATACCATAAATAAAATTGTTAACTAAGATCACTGTCATATCAACATTTCTTCTTGCAGCATGAATGAAATGATTTCCACCAATTGCCGTTAAATCACCATCGCCGCTGTAGACAACGACTTTCAATTCCGGATTTGCAAGTTTCAGTCCAGTTGCAAATGGGATCGCTCTTCCATGCGTTGTATGAAAGGAATCTAAGTTCAAATAACCTGCGACTCTTCCAGTACATCCAATTCCAGAAACGATCGAAACTTTATCTAGATCAAGTCCGCTTGTTTCAAGAGCACGAGTAAAACAATTTACAGTCGTCCCGATTCCACATCCCGGACACCAAATGTGCGGGATTCTATCTGTTCGTAGAAAAGATTCAACCGGATTCACCGGAATAGAGACATCATCAATAAAAATTTCTTGCGACATTCTTCAGCTTCCCTTAACTGATTTAACAATTACATTATAAATATCTTTCGGATTGTGTACTGCACCTCCCGGATGAGGAACTTTCAAAGTCTGCGATTTCCCAGCCGCACATCTCTCTACTTCCAGTACCATTTGACCAAAATTAATTTCTGGCACAACAAAAGCCTTAATTTTTTCTGCCAATTCTCGGATTTTTTCCTCGGGGAAGGGCCAAGCAGTAATTAGACGAAGATGCCCGACTTTCATCCCCTCACGCCGTGCTTGTTCGATTGCAGGAATTGCAGTTCGCGATGTTATACCATAACTGACAACGACAACATCTGCATTTTCGATTTGATCGGAGTCGTATTCAATTATATCTTTAGCATTGAATTTTATTTTGTTAATCAATCGATTTATTAATTTTCCGTGGACCTTCGGCGTCATAACTGGATAACCTTTTTCATCATGCGTAAGTCCAGTAACATGTATTCTATATCCATCGCCAGCTTTAACAATTGACGGAACGAGATCCTCATTTGGTTCATATGCTAAATATTTATGTTTTGGTCCCTCGTAGTACCGCCTTTCATAAACTTCAATGTCTTCAGCTTTTGGAATATCTACTCTTTCAGTCATATGACCCACGCATTCATCAAGCATCATCATAACAGGGACACGATATTTTTCTGCAAGGTTAAATGCTTTAACTGTTAAGTCAAAGCACTCCTGCGGTGAATTTGGACACAGTGCAATGATTCCGTAATCACCATGCGAACCCCAACGAGCTTGCATCATATCACCTTGTGCTGGTAACGTAGGAAGTCCAGTAGAAGGACCTGCACGCTGAACATCAACAAAAACGCAGGGAACTTCAGTCATCGCTGCAAGTCCAATGTGTTCCATCATGAGAGAAAATCCTGGACCAGATGTAACAGTCATTGCTTTTTTACCACCCCAAACGGCGCCTTGGATTGCAATAGATGAAGCAATTTCATCTTCCATTTGAATAAAGACACCACCAACGAGCGGGAATCGTTCAGCAATGCGTTCTACAACTTCGGTGGATGGAGTGATGGGATAGCCTGCAACAAATCGGCATCCAGCAGCGATCGCTCCCTCTGCACATGCATGATCGCCATCAATAAAATGTGAACCTGTTAAAACACCGGATGATTCAACTTTCAAACTTTTACCTTTCTATTTTTTCTTTTTCATAAATCCATAGATAGCAAAATCCGGGCAGACTAGTCCACAGATGTCACAACCGTTACATAATTCCTTTGAGATAAGCACCGGCGGATGATATCCTTTTGAGTTGTATTGCTCTGATAGTTTAAGTGCATGCGTTGGACAAAATTCAACACAAAATGCACATCCTTTACATCTTTCTGCAGTGATAACAACCGCACCGGTAACTTTTTTTTCTTTAACATGAGTCATTTAAAAACCTTCTCGAAATTTTCCGGACGAAAACGGGATTTTGATTTTGGTGAGATTATATTCGCATTCCATCAACAATATTCGACACAATCCTCTGTACAAAAATAAGAATTATTTTTACATATAGAAAAATATATTTTGAATTGATCGTTCAATCCACCACAATAAAATGAGTTCAAGCTTTTTACAACTCGAACTCATACATTGAATTCAAATTGTCAGATAAAAATTAATTGGGGTGTAAAAAAGAATCATGTTGAACGCATAGTATTAGTATCAAATAAAACTTTCTGACTTAAATGTTTGAAGATTTAATTGGCAGTGATAGACAACTCTATTTTTAGAACAATAACTCACCCTAAATCTCCTTCTCTTTGTAAGAGAAGGAGCTGGAGGATGAGTTTCGTTTCCTAACATGACTCGTTTTTATACCCCTAAAAATTAATTCTTCTCAACGTCTTCTTTTTTAGGGGGAGTGGTTTTCTTCTTTTTGCGTCGTGTGTTTCCCGACGTGCCTCTGAAAATTTTTCCTCTTTTAGTTCTTTGATCTCCTTTTCCCATTTAATTCTCCATTAATGATTATTGTTTTACTTCATTTAAAATATTATTTATAATTTCTACCGATGTTATACCTTCGGCTTCCGCGCTGAATGTCGGTATAATTCTATGTCTCAAGATTGGAAGAGCAACGTCTTTAACATCTGAAATAGATGGTGTGAAGTGACCGCTAATAACCGCACTCGCCTTTGAAGCAAGAATCATAAATTGTGAGGCACGCGGACCAGCCCCCCAGTTAACCGATTCTTTAATAAATTTCGTTGTAGAATCATTTGGCCGTGTATAATTAGATAAATTTACTGCATAATCTATCACATTATCTGCGACAGGAACCCGCCTGACTAAATCTTGAAAATAAATTATTTGTTCAGCTTTAAGGACTTTATCGACTTTCGGTTCATATTGACTTGTGGTGTTTTTCACGATTAATATTTCTTCAGGAATGGATGGATAATCGAGCCAAATATTGAACATGAATCGATCGAGCTGTGCCTCCGGTAAAGGATAAGTTCCTTCTTGTTCAATTGGATTTTGAGTAGCAAGGACAAAAAAAGGATCGCTAAGCTGATATTTATTTCCAGCAACCGTTACCTGCCGCTCCTGCATCGCCTCAAGAAGTGCTGCTTGAGTTTTTGGCGGAGTTCGATTTATCTCATCTGCTAAAATGATGTTGGCAAAAACCGGACCTTTGACGAATTTAAAAACTCTTTGATTCGTGGTCTTATCAAGTTCTAATATTTCTGTTCCTGTTATATCACTCGGCATCAAGTCGGGTGTAAATTGAATACGGTTAAAGCTCAAATCCAAGACTTCTGCAAGTGTTTTAATAAGCAACGTTTTTGCCAAACCAGGCACACCGATGAGTAAACAATGGCCTCGCGATAAAAGCGCAATTAAGAGTTGATCAATTGTTTTTTCCTGTCCAACGATTACCTTCCCGATTTCTTTCTTTAACTTTTGAATTACATTCTTCAGTTCATTTACTGCTTCAACATCATCTTTAAATTTTACCATGTTACTCCTTAAATGCGGACTTCCCAATAGACTTGTTTCTTTAATTGTTCAATCCAGCCTGAATAGACTTTTTGTTTTTTATTGAACAGGGCAATCTGGCTCAACTTTTCATAATCTTGGTCTAAGTTTGGAAAATGTTCGGGAATTCGTTTCTCTAGCAATATTATTTGATAACCATAATTGTTTTGAGCAAGTGTGATTTTTCTTGGCTCGCTTATTTCTCCTTCACTAAGTTTGGCTACAGAATTACGCATATCAGTTTCTAATTCAGTGATTTGAAGCGTACCCATCTCTCCACCAAACTGCGAAGAAGCTTTATCCTCCGAATATTTTCGAGCAAAATCTGCAAAGGAACCAAAACCATTTCGTATGCTGTCTGCAATGATTTTTAACTTCGACTTCACAGATTCGTCCACTTCCTGGCTAAGCTGAACTTTCAACAGAATATGACGAACCCGAACCGATTCTCCTCTTCTTTCTAATAATTTGATAAGATGAAAACCAAGCGGAGTTCCAACTACATCAGAAATTTCTCCTTCATTTAGCGTGAAGGCTGCTTCTTCAAACTCTTTGAAAAATAATCCTCTTTTAACAAAACCCAGGTCACCTCCGTCTTTGGCAGTTGCTTGATCTTCTGAATTTCGTTTTGCAAGTTCTCCAAAGTCGATACCGGATTTGAGGGAGTCAACAATTTTCTCCAAACGATTTTTCACTCGTTCTCTGTCAGACTCAGAAATTTTCGGCGCTAAGAAAATTTGAGAAAGTTTAACTTCTTCTGGGACCTTTCCAAGACTGTCTTTGAAGGAATTAAAAAATTCTTCTACTTCAAAACGGCTTATTTCCATTGTTGCGAACCTCTGTCCCTGAACTTTTTGGATTAAAAGATTATTCTTAACTTCATCACGAAGTTCACGTTTGATCTTCTCCAATGGTCTGTTGTATGCTTTCTCAAAGTTTTCTTTAGATCCGTATTGTTCAATGAACATTTCTATTTGGTAATCAAGCTGACGGTTAACTTCCTCTTCAGAAACGACGACACTATCGATTTGAGCTTGGGCAAGGATCAATTTTTCCTCGATCATCGAATTAAGAACACTTTTTTTCAAGCTGGGATCATTTGGATTCAACCGCCGCTGATAAGCGGTCAATTGAGTTTGAAAATCAAGTTCACTCAAAAGAATGTATTCATCATCAACTACGGCAACGATTTTATCAAGTACTTCCTGGGCGAAAGTCATTGAGGAATAAAATATTAACAATACAATTAGTTTTTTCATTTAGTATAGCTCTTTTATTTGTATATCCGATTCTTCTGCTAATTTAGTTACGAGTGACCGATAATAATTTTGTTGTTTAACTTGCATTATACGTTCAAATATTAAATCTTTTACAAAATGAAATTTGGGTGTAGTTCCTCTGTCATACTTGTCGGCAAGCTGTGTGACCAAATATCTGCCACTCCCGATATCTATTGGATAAGTAATTTCGCCGACAAACATAGTGGCAATCATTTCGCTGAGTTCATAGGGGATTTCGTCAAAATCTTTCAGATAAATATCATACCGCAAATCAAGTATATCGCTTACTTTAACAATTTGGTTTACAGCATTTTTAAAATCTAATTTTAAAATAGCCGTGTTCCTTAAATCCACCGCTTTTCGCAAATCATTAAGAACAATTTGATTGACTTTATATATATTATAATCGAGTAAAAACTCATGTTTATACTTTTCGAAATATTCTTCGATTTCCTTTGAGCTTGGTTGGAAATCAGCTTCTGTGAACTTTTTCTCCAAAAATTTTCCCGCAAGAAGTTTTCTGCTATTTAAGTGATATTGGAAAATAAAATCTTCCTCATACTCTATTCCTTCTTTCAAAGCTTCTTGAGCAAGAAGCTCTGTCTCTATCCAATTGTCAATGAATTCTTTAAGCTCATGTTTGCTAAAACTGCTTGTATCAATCCTTGTAGCAAGAAATTTGCGTGTCAAGGGTTGTCCATTCACCATTGCAAGATAATCTTCCGGCGGCTCTTCCTTCTTGCAGCTGCTAATCGTTGTTAAGATTAGCAGAACTGCCAAGAAAGGACCAATCTTATTATTCTTTGAATGCCTTTTCAAGCTTATCGTAATCGACTTTAGGTTTATAATTTGACTTAAGAAATTCCAAATATTCTTTTTCGAGTCGTTTTGATTCTAATTCCTGCAGACTTCCACTCACCTCCGGAAGAGCTTCATCAAAAGTTTTTTGACCTGCAGGGTATTTCTTAATCAATTTCACGATGGAAAACCCATTTGCGTGGGCAAGCGGTTCAGATACTTGACCTTCCTTCATTTGATCGGCTTTCATCGCAAGTTGATTATCAAGAACCGGTTTAATTCCATGGTGTCCATATTTTTCTTTGTATCGCTCAGTATATTGAGAAGCCAAAGTATCGAATTCTTCTCCGTTTTTGTAAAGCTCATAAACAACTTTGGCAAGAGAATCTGTTTTAACAAAAATCTCTGAATAATCAACTCGATCCGGCCATTGGTATTTTTCCTTTGTGGCTTCGTAATGGGATTTTAATTTATCTTCATTTATATCAATCTTATTCCAGACTTCTTCTTCTTGAAGCTTAAATATAAGGATCCCGTTATTATATTCTTCCATCAACTCACTGAATTGCGGATATTTTGCTGGAAGATAGTCAACCGCTTTTTGAAGAATCAAAGTCTCCGCAACTTTATTTGTGACTGTTTCAAATATAGCTTTATTAATTCTTCGATTAGCAAATTCAGGCAAAGCTATCGCATGAGCAACTACTGAATCAACAGTCATAACTTTATCTGCGTAAGTGAACACGACCGAATTTCCGATTTCCTTTTTTAGGCCACTGCTTGAGTATATCTCACCAAATTCAGTCGTATCAGCAAATTGTTCAACCAAATCAAAAACTTCCGAATATAAGTGATAACTGAAAGCTGATTTTAGTGAATCAATCAATTTCTTATGATCTTCATTGTATTTGATTCTTTGGTAAATTCCTTTCAATACCTCTTTATCTTCATCAAAGGTTTTCAACGGTTTTCTATCAACGAGCTTAATCAAATGATATCCAAAAGGAGTAACAACCACATCGGACACTTCGCCAACTTTCAAGTTGTGAGCTGCTTCGTCAAATGGCTGAACCATCATTCTGCGCGTGAAATAACCGAGATCACCACCTGTGGATTTCGAGCCTTCGTCTTCCGAAAATTCTTTAGCAAGCTCATTAAAGTCTTCACCAAGCTTAATTTTATCTTTAATAGAATTTATAAGTTTGAGTGCTTTTGCTGTATCTTCATTTGTCGATTCCGGATTGAGCTGAATTAGAATATGACTAGCACGAATTTCTGGAGTACGAGATTTTCTGTCAGTAACTTTAATCAAGTGATATCCAAATTGTGTTTTAACTGGTTCAGGATACACCTCCCCCTTTTTCAAAGAAAAGCACGCATCTTCAAACGAAGGAATAATTTCTCCGGCTGTGATATAAAAAATATCGCCTCCATTTGGTGCAGAATAGAAATCTTGCGAGTATAATTTCGCCATTTCTTCGAATGGAGCGCCCATTTTTATAGAATCGAGCACAGCATTTGCTTTTGCCCGCAAACCTTCATCGCTAGTAGTATCCGGACGAAACATAATGTGACTGACACGAAGTTCTTCTTTTCGCTTTTCGTACAATTCTTTTATGTTCGGTTCTACAAGTGTTTTCTCCAAAAGATAACTGACACCAATTTTGTTTTTATAATCAGTGTATTCACTGACGACGTCAGGCAGCTGATCGATACTTCTTTTCTTTGCATCGAATATCTTCATCCTAAAATTGACATACAGATCAAGAAAATTCTTTTTCTTTGAAAGAGAATCTGATTTTGCAGCATCATATCCTCCATTATTCTTTGCATAAACATTTTCAAATTCTTCGAGAGACACTTTCTGGCTCTCAAACTCTGCAATAGTTATATCCTTCTTGCTTGTAGAGCATGAGATTAATCCAATTGATAAAGTGAACAGGATTAACAATTGAATCTGACGTTTTTTCATTCTTTCTCCTAAATAAATTAAGTGAATAATTATATAAATATTTTTAACCCATTTATGAATGAGTGTTTTACCGTAATTGAGCACCGAGAGGTAAAGACTCCGGAACTTCCACCAATTTTAATTTTTTATTATCATCTTCCACCGCTAGTATCATCCCTTCTGAAGTTTCATTCATAAGGATGGCTTTTTGCAGATTGGATACAAATAACACTCTTTTATCGATCATTTCTTTCTCATCATAGAATTCGGCTAATCCAGCGATTACTTGACGTTTTTCAAATCCAAGGTCAACTTCAAGTTTCAACAATTTTTTTGATTTTTTAACTTTATCGCAGCTTAAAACTTTCGCAACTCGAATTTCAACTCGCTTAAACTCGTCTATGGCGATTTCGTTTCCTTTTTCTTTTTCCGATTCATCTTTAGGAAGAAATGGCTGAATTTCGCTCTCCTCAATTTTTTTAATGATTATCTCAGGCGGATTGATTTTGTGCCCTGCTAATAATTTCGCCTCCCCAGCACTGTTCCACATCTTTAAGTCCTCACCGTCAATATTTAAAAGAGAGAAAATTTTCTTGGTTGTGAAAGGCAGAACCGGCGAAAGTAGTATTGCAAGTGTGCGAATAATCTGCAGAGAAACGAAAATTGTAGCTGCACATTTTTCTTTGTCAGATTTTACCGTCTTCCAAGGTTCACTATCATTAAAAAATTTATTCGCTGCTCGTGCTAGATTCATTGTCTCATTCAATGCATCTTTTATCTTTATCCTTTCAAAATTGAAATCGACTTTTTCCACATAACCGACCAGGGTATTTAACATGTTTTTATCGATTTCAGATAAAATGTTTGCTGTTGGCACTTCAGAATTGAAATGTTTCTGAGTAAAAGTCAAAGTGCGGTTAACAAAATTTCCAAGAATATCAGCAAGTTCATTATTGTTCTTTGCCTGGAAATCTTTCCAGTAGAAATCTGTATCACGATTTTCCGGTAAATTAGAAGCCAAGTAGTATCTCAGCGGATCCGGTTGAAAATTTTCGAGATAATCTTGGAGATCAATCCCCCATCCACGGCTTTTTGAAAATTTCAATCCTTCATAATTTAAAAACTCATTTGCTGGAACATTATCAGGTAAAATGTATTTTTCACCATCATTGTCGTTCCAGGCCATCAGCATCGCAGGAAAAACAATACAATGAAAGACTACGTTATCTTTACCAATAAATGCAATGTACTTTGTATTATCATTTTGCCAGTATTTTTTCCAGAGTTCAGGGTCCCCTTTTTCTTTACACCATTCTTTTGTAGATGATATGTATCCAAGAACTGCCTCGAACCAAACATAAAGTACTTTATCACTATATTTTTCAAGAGGAACTTTTACCCCCCAATCTAAATCCCGAGTAACTGCTCGATCTTGAAGACCATCGTTAAACCAACTCTTGCAATAATTTAAAACATTCTCTTTCCAACTTTCCCGTTCGTTTTTTTCTGCGAGGTATTTTTCAAGCCTCTCCTGATATGCACCTAATGGGAAATAGAAGTGTGATGTTTCGCGCAGAACTGGTGTTTCACCGCTAATTTTACTTTTAGGATTGATTAATTCAATTGGGTTAAGATAACTTCCACAGCTTTCACATTGGTCACCACGTGCATCCTCACCTTTACAAACTGGACAGGTACCGAGCAGATATCTGTCTGGCAAAAACATTTTAGCTTTTTCATCAAAGTATTGTTTTTCTTTTTTCTCCTTGAGTATTCCCTTTGAGTGGAGTTTAAGAAAAAATTCCTGCGCCGTTTCATGATGAATTGGAAGAGAGGTTCGTGAATAGTTATTGAAACTCATTCCAAAATCTTTGAAAGCTTTTTTATTTTGGGCATGATATCGATCAACAACTTGTTGGGGTGAAATCTTTTCTTGTTCTGCGGTAATTGTAATAGGAACACCATGCTCATCTGAACCGCAAATAAATATAGCATCTTCAGCTTTTAATCTTTTGAACCTAACAAATATATCAGCTGGTAAATAAGCCCCAGCTAAGTGTCCAAGATGGATCCGACCATTAGCATACGGCAGTGCAGCTGTAACGATTGTTCTTTCGAAATTTTTCAATTTTTCCTATAAATTTTGACAAATTTAACCAATACGATTGTAAATTCAAATGACTCTGAGATGCACAATTGTGGGATTTTTCTGATGACGTGGACAAAAATCTACAATGAGTCATAAAAAAGCCACAGCTTTGATGCGTGTGGCTTAATAAGTTCAGTATAATAGTGTTCTCTATATCGATTCGTTAGCTCTCGTACATTCCATCTATCAAGTTTGCATATCTCTCTTCGACGAGTTTTCTTTTGACTTTCATAGTCGGGGTTAATTCACCGCCCTCGATCGAAAAGGGTTTATCCAAAATGACAAATTTTCTGATGTGCTCATAGTTTGCGAGATTTCTCTGCAGCGCTCCGATATCCTGCTCAATTATTTTATAGACTTCCTGTGATTTTGTCAGTTCTTCCACATTCGAATAAGGAATGTTATTTGCATCTGCATATTCTTTCAGGGCTTCAAAATCAGGCGTAATCAGCGCCGAGAGAAATGTTTTGTTATCTCCAATCAAAACAAATTGATCTATGAACTTACTCCTTGTAAAAATGTTTTCAAGCGGTTGAGGAGCGATGTATTTTCCTCCTGAAGTCTTGAATAAGTATTTCTTCCGGTCAGTAATTTTAACAAATCCATGTTTATCGAACTCACCAATATCTCCTGTATGCAGCCAGCCGTCTTTGTCGACAGTTTCAGCTGTTGCCTTTTTATTGTTATAATAACCAAGCATTATATTCGGACCTCTAGCAAGGATTTCACCGTCTTCAGCAATTTTAACTTCAACACCGGGAATTGGTTTTCCGACTGTCCCGAATTTATAATCATCCAATCGATTACAGGTAATAACGGGACTAGATTCAGTGAGTCCATATCCTTCAACAATAATTATTCCCAATGCTTCGAAGAATTCGCCGATGTTTTGTGGTAGAGCAGCGCCGCCGCTTACGAAGAAGCGCAAATTCCCGCCTGTTCGTGCTTTGATCTTCTTAAAGACAAGTTTGTCAGCTAATTTGTACTTGGCAGTTAAAATTAGGGAAAGCTTTTTCTTCTTTCTCGACTCTTGATATTTCTTACCAGTTTCAAGAGCCCAGAAAAATATTTTTTGTTTCTTTGGAGGAGATGCTTCAACATTTTTCATAACTCTTGCATGAATTCTTTCAAATAACCTTGGAACAGAAGTCATAATAGTAGGTTTGATTTCAAGCATGTTCTCAGCAACTGTATCAATACTTTCAGCATAACATATCGTACCTCCTGATGAAAGTGCTGTATAATATCCTGCCATTCGCTCAAATGAATGCGACAACGGGAGGAAAGATAAGAAGATATCCGTTTCACCAATTGAAATGCATTCTTTTGCTGCTTGGATGTTTGTGACGAAGTTATTATTAGTCAGCATAACGCCTTTCGGCTCACCTGTTGTTCCTGAGGTATAGATCAGTGTGCACAAATCCTCTGGTTTAGCTTTCGCGATCTCATCATCGAGATAGTTTGGATTTTTTCTAGCATACTCTTTTCCCTTTTCCATAACTTCAGCCATCGATAAGATACCATCACCGGCATCTTTTTCATTCATTATTATGATGTGTTTCAACGCTTTAACATTGTCTTTAATTTTTAGAACCTTTGTAAGTTGAAGTTTATTTGAAACAATAACAGCTTTAGAACCTGAATCTTTTAGAATGTATTCAATAGTGGCTGCAGTTGATGAAGGATACATTGGAACATCAACGGCTCCAAGGGATAAAATTGCTAAATCGGAATAAGCCCATTCTGGACGGTTCTCAGCTACTATTCCAACCATATCACCGCGTTTAATCCCTAGAGTTGCTAAACCGTTCGCAAAATTTCTTATGCTATCGCGAAATTCTAGAAATTTAATTCCAGTGAATTTTTTATCGACTTTGCGCATCATTACAAAACGCTCAGCGTTGATGTAATGTTTTGTTAATTTGTCATACATCTCAGCGATTGTTTTGAACTCTACTACTGAGGCCATTAGTCCCTCCTATTTATTTTTAAATATTTAATTCAACAAGAATATTTAGCAATACCTTCTTAAGTGCAATTATAAGAATGAACAGTATTAATTTCCATATATTTTATTCTTAA
>CAZNDS010000034.1:0-19090 GCA_964571865.1 uncultured Ignavibacteriaceae bacterium
CATCTTGCAAATGTTGTTTATCCCAGTTATCATCAACACTAACTCTACATATATTTTTCTTTGATATTTCTTCTTGAAATGCAAGATATTTTTTCTTATCAATCCCAGTCAAATAAATCTGTGTATTATTTAATTTATTTATAATTTTCGAGTCCAAAGGACAATGTAAAATATTTTTTAAATTTTGATTTTCAAGTTTGCTTAAATAATAGTGATACTTTAGAATTACATTTATAGCTTTTTGAGATTGACCAAAAGAAATTTCAAATTCTTTAGCCATATCGGCGATAGATTTTATTAAATATTTTTCTGTAAGAGTTGCATTCTCTAATTTTTTTGTTAGAAGATTTAATTTTTTAAATAGTCTAACTTTATAGTTTTTAAGTGTCTTACCATTTTGATGTTTCTTTAATGTTTTGCCAATTGACCGAGTTATCATTGTGGCATTAAGAATTATTAAGTAAACACTTTTTTGATAAATTGTTAACATATAAACTCCTTTAAAAGGAAAGAGGAGAACTAATCTCCTCTTCTGAGTTATTATCGTTCGCCTCTACCACGACACCATTGACAGACACCACTTCCGTGGCATTGTGGACAAGGCTTATCACTGGGTGTTCCATAACCAGGATAATTCAACTTGCCCGAACCTTTGCAATGTTTACAGCGACCACTTCCATTGCAATCAGAACATTTTTGAGCCATCTTTTTACTCCTTATTTTGTTTACCGTTTTCCACCTTTAATTTGGTGGCTAACGGCGTTGCGTTTAGCCCGCCGCCAATAACTACGATGCAGCTAACTTCACTCAACTTTTATTTATTAATTCAGTCTGTTTTGCAATCACACTTTTAAGAACAACTTACTTTGAAAAACCAAACTCGAAAAACTCACTACGACCGATTCGGAGAAGCGGTCGGGCTGAGACGCTGGTTATATTGCGTTCGGATTTGTTGATATAAATACTTTATGAACTCTATTATAAAATATCTTTTCAATTTTACTCTCATCAATTCCCAAATGTGAATACATATTTGTCAAATCATTTTTCCATCCATCTTTATTTTGAGGACAAATAACATTACCATTATAATTTTTAGCGTCATCACCATAAAAGTATATGAACAACAACTGAGCCTTAATTTGATTTTTCATAAGGAAGTGTAAAAAAGCCAAACGATTAGCAAATTGATAATATGGAGATAACCAATTTGATAATTTTGCTTTTTTTAATCCAAAATAATTTATCGTCTCTTCGAAAGCTTTTTCAATCTGAGCTTTACTTGTAGATGAAGCACCACAGTTACTTTGTATTTCACTTAGATGAGCTTTAGATTCAACGAAAATATATTCATCAGAGTCTTTCCCACTAAGTTCAATAATGGAATCCCAATTTTGAACATTTCCAGTTTGAGGCCAATACTTTGTCCATTCATCAGTCAATGATTTCGAAGAATAAATATCAATGCCTTTGTATTCGTTTTCCAAGTTGAACAAGTTAGTCGAATTCGAAAACTTTACATCTTTCCAAACCATTTTAAAACCTTGGAACGCTGGCACTTCACTAATAATTTTATCTGTTAAATAATGTCGATGATATCCTAGATATCTTAACAAATGCCATTCACTTCCATAACAACAACCTATTTTACTCATCAATTATTCTCCAATTAGTAGCAATATAACTTATACTTATGCCGCACCTTAATTTTACTTTGGAATGTTATTATGCAGCGGATTGCATATATATTTTCTGAAAACTTTGTTTTCTTCACTAAATCCAAATATTTGAGAAATAATCTATGCATATATATAATCTTTTTAGTTTCAGTCTAACGGACTTTTAACTCTCATTCCTCTGTTTAAAACATGCGTGTAAATCATCGTGGTTTTCATCCCGTGAGATAATTTTTGATTCTAGTTTTTATATATCTTTTCCCCCAAGCTGACTTTAAATATTTCTCCCTTGCTGTCGCATCCTGTTGATTTAAACATCCCTCCCAATAAACCAATTCGAATGGAGTTCTATTTTTTGTAGAGATGACTTTTCCACTGTTATGCTCATTTATTCTATTCACAATATTACTGGTATAACCAACATAATAGTTCAGGTCTTTTAACGATCTGAGTACGTATGTATAAAAATATTTCATGCTACATATCTCACGGGATGAACAGACTGATGACCCAACAATTCCTGGATTGTTCTTATATCATAACCGTTCTCTAGAAGATGTGTAGCAAAAGAATGCCTGAATGTATGTGGACTCCCGGGTTTATTTACACCAGCTTTTTTTATTGCATCTTTGACTGCTCTCTGAATCGTGCTTTCATGTATGTGCCATCTGAATATTAAGCCGGTTTCTTTTTCCCTAATAAATTTATCAGCTGGAAACGCATATTGCCAGCCAAATTCCTTCCCTGCATTTGGATATTTTCTTTTTAATGCATACGGAAGAATCGTTTCACCTCTCTCTCTTTTAATATCCGATTTGTGTTGCAAATAAACTTTGTTCAAATGATTTTTCAAATCTGGGATTATTGAACTAGGCAGAATGGTATGTCTATCCTTCTCACCTTTCCCATCTCTAACTATAATTTGTTTGTAGTCAAAATCGATATCTTTTATCCTCAGATTTAATGCCTCTGAAAGTCTCAATCCTCCACCATAGAGAAGAGAAACAATTAATCTTGGGATTCCACTTAAGTGTTCAAGTATTTTATCGGTTTCTTTTTTCGAGAACACAACTGGAAGATGTTTAATTCTTGAAACACATTTAATATCTTCAACCCATCCAATTTCTTTATTTAGTACATTCTTATATAAGTATAATATCCCTTGCAGTGCTTGGTTTTGTGTGGAAGATGAAACATGTTTTTCAACAGCAAGATGATTCAGAAATTGTTTTATTTCATCTTTACCCATTTCGTTTGGATGTTTTTTACTGTGAAATAGAATGAATCTTTTAATCCATCCTAAATAACTTTCCTCCGTTTTTGGACTGTAATGGTTTGACCTTAGAGTAATTCTTACTTCATCTAAAAGTTTTGGTTTTTGCCCAGCCTGCTCATCCATAGGCTCCAATCTTTGCGGTCGAATGTGATGTGAAACCAAATTCATTCTTTTTTCTCCCAACCGCATTTTAGTGAAACCGAAGTACTTTGTCAACATGCAGCATTTTCAAACGCCAGTCTGCTCCTTCAATGCTGAATGCTGTCCGCTGAAAGCTGATCGCTCTGCCGCCGATATATTTTTTCACATTCGATTTATAAACTTTATATTTGTAAAAAAAAGTTGAGGATATATGGACTTTGCATTTACAGAAGAACAGTTAATGATCAAAGAGACCGCAAAGGATTTTGCCGAGTCGGAAATCGCATCAAGTGCAGTGGAAAGAGATATCAATGCGGAATTTCCGCATGAGATCGTAAAGAAAATGGGGGAACTTGGATTTATGGGAATGATGGTCCCGCCTGAATGGGGAGGCGCGGGAATGGACACGATCAGTTACGTCCTTGCAATGGAAGAAATTTCAAAAGTCGATGCAAGCGTTGGTGTGATCATGTCCGTGAATAATTCATTGGTATGTTATGGCTTGAATGACTTTGGTTCGAATTACATAAAAGAAAAATATTTAAAGCCGCTCGCACAAGGAAAACTCCTCGGTGCATTTGCACTATCAGAGCCGGAAGCTGGAAGCGATGCAACAAATCAGCACACAACAGCAGAGAAAGATGGCGAGCACTGGGTTTTGAACGGAACAAAAAATTGGATCACAAACGGTCAATCTGCAGATGTTTTTCTAATTATTGCCCAGACCAATCGTGAACTTTGCCACAAAGGGATCAGCACATTCGTCGTTGAAAAGGGAACGCCGGGCTTTGAGCACGGAAAGAAAGAAGACAAGCTCGGTATTCGAAGTTCTGACACATGTTCATTAAGCTTTACTAATTGCAGAGTCCCAAAAGAAAATCTTGTTTGGGAAGAAGGCAAAGGTTTTAATTTCGCAATGAACACTTTGAACGGCGGAAGGATCGGAATTGCCGCACAAGCTATAGGAATTGCGCAAGCCTCTTTAGAAGCCGCAGTAAAATATTCAAAAGAAAGAAAAGCATTTGACAAGCCGATTTCATATCTCCAGGCAATTCAATTTAAGATAGCCGATATGTCGACGAAGCTCGAAGCTGCACGACTGCTAACGCTGAATGCAGCATCGCTTAAAGATAAAAATGAAAATTACATTCAAGCAGCGGCAATGGCGAAGCTGTATGCATCGCGTACTGCAATGGAGTGTGCAGATGAGGCAATCCAAATTCACGGCGGTTACGGTTACGTGAGAGAATATCTGGTTGAAAGATATCTGCGCGATGCAAAGATCACAGAAATTTATGAAGGAACTTCTGAGATTCAGCGTATTGTTATCGCAAGAAGTTTGCTGCAATAAGCTTAATAGAACGCGGATCCGTTAGTCAACGGACTGGATTAAGCGGATTTACGCGGATCGTAAATTTTCTAATTTTACATAGCGGAGGTTATCCAAAAAGTAATTTATCTTAGTGATTCTTCGAGTCTTCGTGCTTTAGTGGCAAAGAAAAATTTCGATTAAGAGTCAAATCCAGCACAAGAGCCACAAAGACACCAAGACACAAAGTTGCACTAAGAACTTTTTGGTCAGCCTCAGGATAGATTCATTTTCTTTTATAATTTAAACCGATTTTGTCACGGAATGGTCCGTGACAAACAAGGAATTTATATTTACCCCAAATTTGTCATTAGGTAACAATTTCTAATGACCGCCATTAGAAAAAACATTAGTTAACTTATTTGAATACAATAAGTTATTCTTATAAAAAATTGGAATTATTTAAAAATTTTTCACACAAAAAACTTACACATTTTGATTAAGATATTTCTCTGTAACAGATTGCATAGTAATAAACTGCTAAAACTCACTCATTTTCTAATGACAAATCTGGGTTTACCTTAAATGTCCACACACAAAACCATACTCGTTACAATTCTTATTCTTTTCGTAACACAAGAATCATTTGCCCAGCAAATTGAAAATCAAAAGTGGGAAAAAATTCCCGTTCGATATACCATTCCCGTTGAAAACCGCAAACATGTTCTCGATCTAAAATTTGATAAGCCGAGTGATTATTTAATAAAACCATTGCTGAATCTTTATAGAATTACAATCTCTGAGCCGGATGGTTCGGTATGTCCGTTCGAGCCGAGCTGTTCACAGTTTTTTATCGAAGCAGTTGAAAAGACAAACTTTATTGAAGGCTTGCTCCTCTTTTCCGATAGATTTCAAAGAGATGCAAACGTTTTTAATCGATGGGATTATTCTGTTTCGAAAAACCGCCGGCTCATAGATCCGATCGAGAAATATTTGTTCAGATGAAATATTTTCTCATATCATTATTGTTTATCATAAACATTACTAATCTTCGTTCGCAGACACCTTTGAGCGATTCAGCATCGTATATTTATCCATTTGCCAAATATCTTTTTTGTACGGATGATTATTTTCGAGCGAGTATTGAACTTCAAAAAGTTGAGCAATCGAATCCGATGGCAGAAGTCCAGGACACGATTAATTTTTTGCTTGGCAAATCGTTTCAGAAACTTAAGGATTATGAGAAGTCGGATGAATACTTTTCAAAATTTTATAATTCACCCGGCTTGCTGAAGGGGAATGCAATCCGTGAGTATATAAAAAATCAGTTTCTTAATGAGAATGATTTTTATTTCTACAAATTGTTTTCCGAAAGAGAAGGTTACGAGTGGCTGGAATATTTTTACACGATCAAGCTTGCGGCAAAACTTCGTTCGTTGAGCGATTCGGAAATAGAAAAAGATTTGATTCAGGTTAAAGATATTTCAAGTCAATTGTTTCTTGCCGAGCATATCGTTAAGATGCGTTCGCTGGAGAAAAAAGATCCAATCCTTGCTGGAATTTTATCAGCGGCAATCCCCGGAAGCGGGAAAATCTACACAGAGAAATATTCAGATGGAATTGCCAGCTTTATATTAACCGGTCTATTTGGATTTTTAGCGTCTGACAATTTTTCTGCTGGTCACTCTTCCCGGGGATGGCTCTTTTCCGTAATCGGTTCTTTTTTGTACGCGGGAAATATTTATGGCTCGGTTATCTCTGCACAAATCTTCAACTCCGAGCAAAAAGAAAAATTTCAAAATGAACTTTTTGATGGTTTAAGCAAAAACAATTTCTTTATCGATGAAATTAATTTATGCCCTTAGTATAATAATTATACTTCACTTGAACGTTTTGGCTCAGGATATTTCGAGTGCCGAACTCTCAGCTCAGTTCAATTATGCCAAAGAACTTTTTGAGAGCGAAAAGTATTTTGAAGCAATTACGGAGTTCAAGAGACTAATTTTCTTCGATAGAGAGAAAAGATTTTCGTATCAGGCAAATCTATTCATAGCAAAATGTTATGCCCGTGGGGGCTGGTACACAAATGCAGATGAGTATTTTAACAGCGCTTCAACCTTCTATAAATCATCGCGGGATTTATATGAGATCAAGCTTGAAAAATTGAAGATGTTTTTAATCTCACGCAATGAAACTAAAACACTTGATCTGATTTCTGAAATTACTGCTAGAAAAGATTTCTCGGATTTCATAAATGAATCACTCTATTGGAGCGGAGTCGCACATATTTTTTTCAATCGGGCTGAGACCGCAAAAATTTATTTCGATCAAATCGATAGTAACGATGTCGAATTTTATGATTATTCGCAATTGCTGAGCCGTATTTGCGATACGATAAGCGTAAACCAGAAATCGTTATTAACTGCAAAAATCTTGAGCTATGCTTTTCCCGGAGCTGGGCAGTTTTACATGGGTGAATATTTCAGCGGCGTTATCTCATTTGCCTGGAACGCATTGAGCTTATATTTAGCAATAGATGCATTTTCATCGCACCGGAATTTCGACGGGGCCGTGATCTTAGGTCTGCTTTGGTATAGATTTTATGCCGGTAACATAGAAAACACTGAAAATTTTGCTAAAGATTTTAATACAAAAGTTCTTAATAATTGGTTAAATTATTTACAGCATGAATATAAAGGACCAAAACCTTGAATCTATCTGAATCGAAGATCAGAGAAATAACTATCGAAGTTATTAAAGAGCTTGGCGATGAAGCTCCGACTGAAAAAATTCGTGAGAATGTCTATCGCAAGGTTGAAGCACTAATGAGTAAAGGTAATTTTACTCAAGAACCGATGGATTACGGGCGGGTAATAATTACATCGTATGGAATCAATCAGCCCGGAGTAGTGAGCAAAATCTCATCGGTCTTAGCTGGGAACGACTGCGATATCCAAGATATCACACAGAAAATACTCCAGGAATTTTTCACAATGATAATGATAATTGATATTTCAAACACAAAGAAGACATTCAAGGAAATTTCTGAACTATTAGAAGGAGTAGCTGCGGAGTTGAACATTAAAATATTCATCCAGCATGAAGATGTTTTTAGATATATGCACAGACTATAAAATTATTGCAAATTGTAAATTGTAAGGTGCAAAACGAAAAGAATACTGCGCAAATTGAAAAATGTAAAACGAAAAGATTATAATGCTTGCACTGATTGACAATTCACTGAATTTACATGCTGTGGCGGGAGCGAATGTGTTTATAAAGTTCGTAAAGTTCTTAAAGTTGTAAAGTTCATAAAGTTAGTAAGGTTCAAAAAGTTTAAGGTTTATAAGAAAAAATTAGTTTGAATTCGAAACCATTAATATTCAGAGATTCGCTCTCAATTCTCAATCCGTCAGCTGACGGACAATTTTCAATCGTCCATCCGTTAACCAACGGATCCATTATCCATTTTACATCATACATTTTCCATTACCCCCCATGCCTTACGAGTTTGAAGAAATATTAGAAACAATCCGGATGACAGCCGTCGAGCATTTCGATATTCGAACTGTTACGCTGGGAATCAATTTGAAAGATTGTGCAGATCGAGATATCGATGTTGCATGTCAAAAAATATACGAGAAAATTACACGAGTCGCAGAAAATCACGTTTCAACCGCAAAGGAAATTGAAACTAGATTTGGAATATCAATAGCGAATAAAAGAATTTCCGTAACGCCGATTTCAATTGCATTTGATAATTTCAAAAGAGAAGATTTCATTAAAATTGCCAAAACATTAGATCGTGCAGCAGAAAAAGTTGGAGTTGATTTCCTCGGCGGTTTCGGTGCGCTTATACAAAAAGGTTTTACTAATGGTGAGCGTGAATTAATTGAAGCCATTCCAGAAGCTTTAGCTCAAACAAAAAGAGTTTGTTCGTCTGTCAATGTTGCTTCCACCAAAGCTGGTATCAACATGGATGCAGTCAATTTAATGAGCAGGCAAATTAAAGAAACTGCCCGGCTGAGTGCTGATGCAGGTTCGGTTGGATGTGCTAAACTTGTTGTTTTTTGCAATGTACCTGAAGATAATCCCTTCGTCGCAGGTGCATTTCATGGTGTGAGTGAACCAGAAACTACTCTGAATGTTGGAATCAGCGGACCAGGAGTAGTTCTGCAAGCAATCAAAGAAGCAGGAACTGTTGATCTTGGGCAATTGTCCGAGACAATCAAAAAAGTTGCTTTTAAAATTACTCGTGCAGGAGAATTGATCGGACGGAAGGTTGCAGAGTCGTTGAAAGTCAGTTTCGGAATTGTTGATATTTCATTAGCTCCAACTCCTGCTGAAGGAGACAGCATTGCATCTATATTAGAAGCAATGGGTTTGGAATCTGTCGGTGCACCAGGTACAACCGCTGCCCTAGCAATGCTGAATGACGCTGTAAAAAAAGGAGGGCTAATGGCGAGTTCATACGTCGGTGGTATGAGCGGTGCCTTTATTCCAGTTTCAGAAGATGCCGGAATGATACGTGCAGTTCAGAAAGGAAATCTTTCACTTGAAAAACTTGAAGCAATGACAAGCGTTTGCTCCGTTGGGCTTGATATGATAGCTGTTCCTGGTGATACATCTCCTGAAACAATTGCTGCAATTATCGCAGATGAATGTGCCATAGGAATTATCAACGATAAAACCACTGCTGTTAGAATCATTCCTGCTTATGGGAAAAAAATTGGTGAAATTGTTGACTATGGCGGACTGCTTGGTTCAGCACCAATAATGGAAGTACGGAACCTCAGAGCAAATGATTTCGTCTTACGTGGTGGAAGAATTCCAGCTCCAGTTCGAAGTTTAACTAATTAATCATTATATTAATAAGAGAGAAAAAAATAAGGGAGAGTGAATGCAGAAAAAAGGTTTACTAATCGGCTGCGGAATCGTTGGTGCGATTCTCGTAGTTCTATTTTTTGTGATCTCCTGGGGAGTTTCGCAATACAATTCAATAATAGTTTTAGATGAAGGCGTCAACAATGCATGGTCGCAGGTGGAAAATCAATATCAAAGAAGATACGATCTAATTCCAAATCTTGTTGAAACTGTTAAAGGTGTAGCAAACTTTGAAAAAGAAACTTATACCGCAGTAACTGAAGCGAGAGCAAAAGTCGGGCAAATAAATATTACACCGGAAATGTTAAATGATCCAAAAGCTTTCCAAATGTTCCAGCAAGCACAGGACGGGTTAAGTAGTGCGCTTTCACGTCTGCTTGTCGCTGTTGAAAATTATCCCCAGCTTAAAGCAAACGAGAATTTCTTGCAATTGCAATCGCAATTGGAGGGGACAGAGAATCGAATTTCAGTCGAAAGAAAAAGATTTAACGATGCTGTTCAAGCATATAATACTGATATAAAAAGATTTCCAAAAAATCTTATTGCTAGCATCGCTGGATTCAAAGAAAAACAATATTTCAAAGCAGCAGCAGGAGCAGAACAATCACTTAAAGTTCAATTTTAATAAATGAGCCTACTCTAACCCGCCTGCCACATAGAGATCAATGAGGCGGGCAGGAAAGGTTGTTTTAGTGATTTGTGAATTATAATTTATGCAAAAATCGAAATGTTTTTTCATTAACTACACCTTTTTAGCTTCACTACACGAAACGCCTGCTTGCCGAATGTTCAGCAGGCAAGTTTCGTGAAGTGTAGATTCGGCTCATAAATGAAAGTTTTAATTTTCTGGCTCGGTTTATTTCTGTGTTTCGCAATTGCCGAGCCTGAAATTCCTCTTCTTAAAAATCGAGTTACAGACAATACAAAAACGTTTAGTTCTGCTCAAATCAGCGAATTAGAATCCCGCCTAAAAACTTACGAAGACACAACTTCAAATCAAATCGTAATTCTTTTCATCAAGACATTAGATGGACATCCTCTTGAAGATTATTCAATTCAAGTTGTCGAAAAAAATAAAATCGGACAAATTAACAAAGACAATGGGCTGTTGCTTCTAATAGTTAAAGATGATAGAGATATGCGGATCGAAGTCGGTTATGGATTGGAGGGAATCGTAACCGATGCGCTGTCAAGTTCAATTATTAGAAATATTATCGCTCCATACTTCAAAGCTGGAAATTATTATGAAGGAATATTGGCTGGAATAAAAACATTACAGGATGCCATTGCAGGCGAATACCAAGCAGAAGATGAATTAAAGTCACCTGAGGTCAGCATAATTCCAATAATAATTTTTCTTTTAATAATTTTTATTCTCGTTCCAATGTTTCAGAGAGTAGGTAAAAAAGGATGGAAATATAATGGTGGAGGGTGGAACTCTGGCAGTCGAGGCGGTTGGGGCGGATTTGGAGGTTTTGGCGGCGGATTTGGCAGCGGTGGTGGATTTTCAGGCGGAGGCGGTTCATTCGGCGGCGGTGGGGCAAGCGGAAGCTGGTAGTGAGTCAAGTAAATTGTTCAACAGCTTTTAAATTGTAGAGTGCTGCGATTTTTATACAATTGTACTTATCGAAATAATTAGTTTAGGAGGGTTTGACAGACTTAACAAAATCTATCATTCCTATCAGCAAGGCAAAGCTGCCAAGAATTGCCGGGATATAGTATACCTGTTCATAATTCCACCCTTCAAACCAATACCCAAAGACCGAGGACCCAAGCCAGGCTCCAAACCATCCAAAAATAACTTTTGAAATGAAGGAAATTACACCTGGCCGAACATGAAATTTTAACCAAAAGTGAAGTATCACTGAGACAATGAGACTTATGATCAATAAAATCAAAAAACTGAAGAAGCTCATTCCTATCATATGAAATAACTCCTTTCTTATTTTTTAAGAAATCTAAAATAACGCAGCACTCTACTCAGTTTAAAATAATAAAAATTTTACTCACATAATAGTGAAATTAAATTTATAAAGAGCAGGAATAAAGTCGGAGATGGAAGGGAAAATTCTTTATACGACCGTTTGTTCAAACCGAGTAGATTTTCGCTAAATTTGTTTAAAAAATGCTTTACAAGCTTTATTCAAATACTTTTTCTCAATTGATAAAGTATATGTTTTTTCATAGTTTGCATTCAGTTAAAAAAGTATAGCGAAGCTGTTAGAAATTTTGATTCTAAAAAATTCCTTTCAGTCTTGAATAGATAAAATAAATTATTATTGGAGGATTTTTTATGGCGATAATGATCACAACCGAATGTATTAATTGCGGTGCGTGTGAACCTGAATGCCCAAACACTGCAATTTATGCAGGCGCGGCAGAATGGAGCTTAGCCGGAAACACCTATGGTGCTGGAGATAATTCACCATCTGGTGCAAGCGGATTTTTCTCGGAAGAATTTTTCTATATCGTTCCGGATAAATGCACTGAGTGTAAAGGATTTCATGATGAGCCGCAATGTGCAGCAGTATGTCCGGTTGATTGCTGCGTTCCCGATCCAAATCATGTTGAAGATGAAGCAACACTACTCAAGAGAAAAGATTATCTTGATTCGCTCGGTAGAGCATAAAACCAGAAAAAATATTTTATTTGAAAGTCGATACTTAGATGTCGACTTTTTTTTAAACATTGATATTTTTAAATAAAATTATGAAACTTGGAAAGTTTGATATTCATTCTATAGTGACAGGTCAATTTGCTCTCGATGGAGGTGCTATGTTCGGAGTTGTCCCAAAAGTATTTTGGGAAAAAACAAATCCGGCAGACGAGAGAAATCGTATAGCTTTATCGATGCGATCATTACTTATAATTTCAGATGATCGTAAAATCCTTGTCGATACCGGTGCCGGAAATAAGAACAATGATAAGTTCAATTCGATTTATGGGATTCAGAATTCAAACGGCTGGTTTGATGAAGCATTGAAAAAGTACAATCTTCACACAGATGATATCACAGACGTAATTCTTACTCATCTTCACTTCGATCATTGCGGCGGTTCAACAAAGAAAGTGAATGATGAGATCGTTCCGACCTTTTCTAAAGCAAAATATTATATCCAAAGAGAACATTTTGATTGGGCAACAGATGCTTCGGATAAAGACCGGGCGAGTTTTTTAATGGATGATTTTTTACCGTTAAAAAAATATAATCAGCTTATACTTACTGAAGGTGAATTCAAACTATTTGACGGTCTTGAAATAATTACTTCAGATGGGCATACACCGAAGCAGCAGCATGTAAAACTGACTTCGGATAAGAAGACGATTTTTTATAGCGGAGATTTAATACCGACTGCGAGTCATATTCCATTTCCATATGTGATGGGATATGATCTCTATCCAGTCACAACTATTGAAGAAAAGAAAAAAATTCTTCCTCAAGCTTATGAGGAAAATTGGATTCTGTTTTTTGAACATGATCCTTTAATGAACTCTGTCACACTCGAATCATCGAATAAAGGATTCACAGTTAAAGAGAAAAATCTAATCAACGATTAACTCTAATTAAAGTTATTCACAATAACACAAATATTTTTTTCATTTCAGTCAAATGCCGACATCTGAATTCGTAAAACTTTGTTCTGTGGAGAGCCTTCCTCAAAATCGAGGGGTAAGAATTGTTATTGAGGATAATGAATATGCAGTGTTCCGATTCGGCTCAAAGGTAAATGTTCTGAGTAATATTTGTCCGCATAATCATGTTGGAAAAATATTTGATGGGGAAATTAGAGACGGCTCGGTAGCATGTCCAATCCATGGCTGGACCTTTGATCTTGCAACTGGAAAATCAACTTGCGGGATGAGCAATATAAAATCGTATGAAGTTAATATTATTGGGGGTGAGGTTTTTATAAAGATTCCAAAACGATTGTGGTAACATGTCAGACGAAAGAAATCAACGCACTAATGAACTTCGGAAAAAGCTATTTGATCTCGGATTTGATTTAGTCGGATTCGCTAAAGCCGAATCGCTTGCTTTTGAAGCATTAAATCTTCGTACGTGGCTCGATAATAAATTTGATGCTGACATGAATTGGATTGGGAGAAGTTTTGAAAATCGAATCGATCCAAAAAAAGTTATGCCTGAAGCTGAAACAATTATCTCTTTAGGATTAAATTACCATCAAGCAGATGATCCCACTAAGTTGAAAAACTTTGGTAAAGTCTCACGATATGCTTGGGGAAAAGATTATCACAAAGTTTTCGAAAAGAAATATAAGTTAGTTAAACAGATTTTATCTGAAATCGATCCATCGTCTAAAAATAAGTTTTACATCGATTACGGGCCTACAATGGATAAAGTCTGGGCAGTTAGAGGCGGGCTTGGCTGGATGGGAAAACACACTAACGTGATCAGCACTTCAATCGGATCATGGTTTTTTATTGGAACGGTAATAACTACAATTGAATTTGATAGCGACTCACCAATGCTCGATCTCTGCGGTGAATGTGATCTCTGTATTCAGCACTGCCCGACTCAAGCGATAGTGGAGCCATACATTCTCGATTCTAATAAGTGCATTTCTTATCAGACAATTGAGAGCCGAAAAGATATTCCTGATGAGCTTGAAGGAAAGTTTGAGAATTTTATTTTCGGCTGCGATATTTGTCAGGACGTTTGTCCTTGGAACATTAAGCTTCAAACTGAAACCAATGAAACAGAATTTGCATCTAACACCATTAAAGAATTATCTTTCGATGAGATAAATAAACTTGATGAAAAGGAATTTAATATCAAGTTTGCCAATAGTCCGATAAAACGAACCGGACTAAAAGGTTTAATTAGAAATTTTGAATTTTTAAATCATTATAAATCATAATTGTCTTGATAATCTGTGTCCCATTTAATTATCACTGAGATTTGATTATCAGATTTTCTTAGTCAGTTATGATCAGATTTGTAAAAAAAATATGGAGTGGAAATGTCGGTGAATCATAGAAAGTTAATTATATTGGGTACAGGACCTGCCGGATTTACAGCAGCAATATATGCAGCAAGAGCAAATTTGAAACCATTAGTATTTGAAGGAAATCAACCTGGTGGACAATTGACCATTACTACTGAAGTTGAGAATTATCCTGGTTTTGAACATGGTATAATGGGTCCAGAATTAATGGACGTTATGCGCAAGCAAGCAAAACGATTCGGTGCTGAGTTTGAGTACAAGTACATCGATAAAGTTGATTTCAGCAGCAAACCATTCAAACTTTTTTCAGGGAAAGAAACCTTCACAGCTGATTCAGTTATTATTGCAACCGGCGCATCGGCAAAACTTCTCGGAATTCCATCGGAACAGGAATATATGGGATTCGGAGTTTCAGCTTGTGCAACTTGCGATGGTTTTTTCTTCAAAGAACAGGATGTAATTATAGTTGGAGGCGGTGATTCTGCAATGGAGGAAGCAAACTATCTAACTAAATTTGCTAAGAAAGTGTATATACTTCATCGGCGTGAAGGATTCCGCGCATCGCAAATCATGTTAGACCGAGCGAAGAAAAATCCAAAAATTGAGTTCGTTCTTAATACTGTAATTGAAGAAATTCTTGGGAAAAATGAGAATGGAAGAAAATCCGTAACTGGTGTTAGATTAAAAAATGTAAAAACGAATGAAGTCAGTGAAATGAAAATTGACGGTATCTTCATGGCAATTGGTCATAAGCCTAACACAGAAATTTTCAAGGTGTTCTCGATATGGAGGACTCCGGTTATTTGAAAGTCAAAACCGGTTCGACTTATACAAATATTGACGGAATTTTTGCGGCGGGCGATGTTGCAGATAAAACTTACCGTCAAGCAGTAACCGCAGCAGGAATGGGGTGCATGGCGGCGATTGATGCCGAAAGATGGCTTGAAGCAAATGAATGAACAAAATACAAATATTTAATGCTGAACACTGAACGCTAAACACTGAACGCTGAACATTGAACGCTGAACGCTGAACACTGAACATTGAACGCTGAACATTGAATGCTGAACACTGAACGCTGAACATTGAATGCTGAACGCTGAGTGCTCCAAGCCGATTTTAACTTTAGATAATAGTAACTTACGCAGGAAATTATGAAGAAAATAATTTTAAGTCTGCTTTTTCCCTTGGCGGTATTTTCACAAACTGTTGAAGAGGAAGACGTTTGGAAAGATTTTAGGCTCATAATAGGTGAATGGGAAGCGACAGAATCCGGTCAAGCAGGCGAGGGTGTTGGTGAAAGAAAAATCGAGTTCGTGCTTAAGGATAAATATCTTCATTGGAAGAATAAATCTGTCTTTGAACCGCAGGAAAAAAATCCAAAAGGTGAAGTCCATGAAGATTGGGCATTCATCAGTTTTGATAAGGTCAGAAAAAAGTTTGTAATGCGTCAGTTTCATGTTGAAGGTTTTGTTAATCAATATGTTCTGGATAGTATTTCAAACGATTTTAAAAAGTTGATCTTCACTTCAGAAGCAATCGAAAATGTTCCTTTGGGATTCCGAGCAAGATTGAAATACGAATTAAAAAATGAAAATGAATTCATAGAATATTTTGAATTGGCCCCTCCCGGAAAAGAATTTACACTTTATTCAACCAATCATTGGCGGAAAAAATAATTTGAAGAAATCTAATTCTCAAAATTTGAAATTCAAGGTTTTAACCTCATCACGCTGGAATGATCTTGAAATCCTATTCGGAAATCGGGGTGCATGCGGCGGATGCTGGTGCATGTGGTGGAAACTCTCTCAAAAAGTATTTGAAAAACAAAAAGGATTGAAAAACAAAAAAGCTTTCAAAATAATTGTTGAAAACGGAGAGCGTCCTGGAATTTTAGCTTACAGCAATAATGAACCAATAGGTTGGTGCGCAATTGCTCCTCGTGAAATGTATCCGCGGCTTGAAAATTCTCGTGTATTAAAAAGTATTGACGATCAAAAAGTCTGGTCGGTCGTCTGTTTCTTTATTGAAAAGTCATTTCGTGATCGAGGTGTGGCAGTTGAACTTTTAAAATTTGCGATTGAGTTCGTGAAGAAATCCGGTGGGAAAATTGTCGAGGGCTATCCAATTGAACCAAATAAAAGAACAGCAGATGTTTTTGCATGGACAGGTTTGGCTTCATCATTCATCAAAGCAGGATTTAAGGAAGTCGAACGCCGATCACCTACAAGACCAATTATGAGAAAGTATCTTTAGTGCGGAGTGCGGAATGTGGAGTGTGAAATATACAATTCAAAATTAGAGTGGCGAATGACAATGGTAGATGCTAATGTATAATGAAAAATGTATAGTGTAGAATGAATAACAAAAACAAAAATCTACCAGGTAATTTTTGGGAGTCAATCTGAATTTTTTGGTTTTTAAAATATTTTTATATTTGAATAAAAATAAGATAAAATGACAAAATCTAAAGTTGCAGTATTAAAGACTAAACCCCACACAGTATTAAAAGATTACGAACGATTATTAGAGTTGGTGGGAATTGAAAATTTTCTATCAAAATCTTCCACTACAATTCTAAAAGATAATATATCCTGGCATTTTCCTTTTCCCGGAGCAAATACTACTCCATGGCAGCTGGAAGGAACAATTCTCGCATTAAAGAATTTTGGATTCAATGAGCAAGTTTGTGTTCAAAATAAAACCGTAGTTACGGATGCTTTCAAGGGTGAAGACCTAAACAAGTACGTTCCGATTTTTAAGAAATTTAATATTCCCGTCTTATTTAACTTCAAAGATGAAGATATGAAGTGGATTCGATATGAGCCGAAAGGAGAGATGCTCGTACTAAAACATATCTATCCGGAAGGAATTACTATTCCAGATTATTTCGTTGGGAAGAATATTGTTCATCTTCCGACAGTGAAATGTCACATTTACACAACGACGACTGGAGCAATGAAAAATGCTTTCGGAGGATTATTGAACACAAAGAGGCATTACACTCATTCATGGATTCATAAAACTTTAGTTGATCTTCTCCAGATTCAAAAAGAAATTCACTCCGGAATTTTTGCAGTTATGGATGGTACAACCGCAGGCAACGGGCCTGGACCTCGGACCATGTTTCCAGTTGTAAAGAATGTTATTCTTGCAAGCGAAGATCAAGTTGCCATCGATGCAGTCGCAGCCAAAATGATGGGATTCGATCCATTGACAATTGAATATATCAAAGTTGCGCACGATCGGAAACTCGGAGCTGGCGATCCACGAGAGATTGAAATTGTCGGTGAAGATATTTCAAATGAAAATTGGAAGTTTCATGTTGGTGATAATCTAGCAAGCCGCGCCGGCGATTTGTTATGGTTCAGTCCGCTGAAAGTTATCCAAAACTTTTTCTTTCGAACTCCGCTTGTTAATCTTTTTATTTTTGGTTCTGAAGCTTACCACGATTATTACCGCTGGCCTGTAAAAGATAAAAAAGTTTTTCAAAACTGGTTGAAGACAACAGAGTGGGGAAAACTTTTTAAGCAATACGAAGGCGGGGAGTAGAAAACTTTCTTTTCGATTGGGATTGTCTTTCCTAAATTAATCTGACAAGTGTGAATTCTTATAGCCTTAGTCTTTTTGCGGCAATAACGGGATCATTGCAACGAAATTAAACAATTGCCACTAAGTCACAAAGACACTAATTAAAACGAAAGCTAACATAATCTTTAAGCAAATTACTGCTGTTTTTTTGCTTCTGTTTTTTCTTCTTCTTTCTTTTCGATTCCAAAATAAATTATTAATCCGAGTCCAATGCAGATGAGTATTGGAATTGCCATGTACTCATCGCGACCGTAACTCTGTTCGAAAATAGATCCGAAAAATATTCCAACTCCTACAGCAATAACGATAATTCCCCATCTTAAGTAGCGAAGCTTTTGACGTACAGTAGGCGGTTTGCTCGACTCTTCAAAAAGAAATTTTAAGTTTTCATTAACCAATTCTTTTTCCTGACTTCTGCCACTTTTAAGCGAGTACGATAAAAGTTGTGAAAATAAGGTAAAAAGCAAATAATTCTGTTAATTTGTCGTACTAAAATCAATGAAATTAATGACAAATTGCTTTCAGTAAGAAAAACAGAAACTGCTTCAGGCTCAATAGCAGTTCAAGTAGTTTACTACAAGAATAGAAAAGTAGTAATCGAAAAACATATTGGCGTTGGATACGATATGAACAAGCTTGATACATTATATAAAAATTCTGAAAATTATCTTACTGTTTATGATGTAGATAATGATGATAAAAAAGAGATTATCGTAATCTATGGTTACATAAAAAATATTGGCAAAGAAAATCAACTCGTTTGTTATAATCCGGATGGATCCGAAAAATGGAAGTATGAATTTCACCGACAAATAAAATATGGAGGAGAAACATTTACAGATAATTATAAACTCACCTCATTCATCGCTGGGGATTTTGACAAAGATGGTAAATCTGAAATAATTGTAATCGCCCAACATACACCGTACCATCCAACTGCAATTGTGCGATTGGATGCAGAAACCGGAAAACAATTAAGCGAATACTGGCATGCTGGACATATTAACCAGAATATTATAAGCAAAGATTTTAATAATGACGGAGTTGAAGAAATTTTTTGCTTTGGAGAAAATAACGGACTCAACCTAGCACCATTGTTAGTTCTTGATCCACGTTTTCTAAACGGTCATTCTCCATCAACAGAAGAATTTATTCCAGAGAATATTCCAATTGGAACGGAAATGTACTAAACCCAGATTTGTCATTAGAAAAAGAGTGAGTTTTAGCAGTTTATTACTATGCAATC
>CAZNDS010000035.1:0-18794 GCA_964571865.1 uncultured Ignavibacteriaceae bacterium
AACTTAGAAAATTTATTATTAAATATTTAGCAGCGATCACAGTAAGTATTGACGAAAAAAATCCGAAGATAGATCCTTCCAAACTTTTTTTTGGGCTAATTCTCTCTAACAATCTGTGTTTTCCGATTGCAGTTCCACCGAAATAGGCTGCAGAATCGCAAATCCAAATTGTTGCTAAAATTGTAATTACCAAAAAACCACCTTTTGAATATTCGTCCGTACCATAGTCTCCGTAAAACTCACGAATCCCAATTAAAGTCGAAAAGAAAAAACTTAGAAAGATTGCCCCAAAAATTGTTACGCTTAAATTTGCAATAGAGTTGTTTTCCTTTTTATATAATTCGAGAATAGGTGCGAGGGCAGTAAAAACAAAAACCAGCGGGAGGAATAAGTCGCTGCGTTTATAAAAAAAAATCAACAGCGTAAGGATCGAGAAGAGCAATCCCAAAAAGTAATTAGGTGAAGAAGTTTTTTTCTCTGTGAGTTTATAGAATTCGTAGAGTGAAATGATTGTGATTGCGGCGACTAAAAAAAAGAAAAGCCATCCGCCAATAAGACAAATTCCCAGCAGAATTGGAATGGCTATTAAGGCAACTACGACTCTGGATACAACGTTTCCAAAGCTCATGGGATTTATTGTCCAAGTTTTTCATCAATGTCATCGTCATCAAACGAATCTGAATTTTCGATAACTACAAGTGCTTCGCTTACTTTATCTTTCAGCACCATAATTTTTACGATTCCCAGGTCACCACTAACCTGAAAGCTACTGTCTTTTTGGTTCAGAATGACACACTCAATATCGGCACTGAGAAGATTAGCCTTGATCATTTCTGCTTCGTAATTTGTATCGGCTGTATAAACAACTTCCCAATTTTTGTAGCGTTTATCTTTTTCTTCTTTTTGTTTTTTAGTAATCAGTTGAACATCGCAATCCGGGCATTTGATAACCGAATCCTTGTATTCGTATCCGCACTCAGGACAAATGTGCATTATCTTTTTCCCTCAGTTTTATAATTTTTATCTTTATCAACTTATTCAATATTACTACAGTTAATATAAATAAAAAAATCATAGAGAAAAAACTTGTGAGAAGAAGTGTATTCGAGATGTCAACTTCCGCATGAGTTTTCAAAATTTCGTCTGATTGTGTAAAGTAATAAACAGTGACGGTAATAAAATTATTTAGAAAGTGAAGTATCACAGGAATAAAAATACTTTGTGTTACATAAGCTAAATAAGATAAATAAGCGCCTAAAGCTATTAATGGTAACAGGGCATACGGATTAAAATGAAATATTCCGAAAAGCGTACCTGTTAGTATGATTGCCCAGATAGGTTTCATTCTCTGTTCAAAACTCGATTGAACGAATCCTCTAAACAAAAACTCTTCACAAAACGCGGGCACCAATGCGATACTGAGTACAATGGAAATATAATCAAACACATCTTCTGATTTAATAATCTTTATGTATGACTCTTCAACAACCGCATTAAAACTATTAAGCGCATCAAAAAACGATTTAAGCGATGCATAATTAGCTGATAAATATTTTATAAAATTTGTCTGCAAAAAAATATAGGATTGAATAGCTGATAAAATTAAAATCAATCCGATGAAAGAAATTAATAATTCTTTCCAATCAGGCTTAGTTATTTTGAAAACCGAATTGAAATCATCATATATCAATTTTGCAAAAAGGATACTAACTATTAAAAGAAATAATATTTGACTGATTGATGTAAGAAGCCGAATCATACCGGCATTTTCAATTGTGACTTCAGTTCCAACGAACACTAAAGTCAAAGCTCCGCCAATTACCTGATAGAGAAAAAATGCAACAATTAAAACTAAAAATCCGGATGCTAAGGGAGAGATTGTGTATTTATCTAATTTTCTTTCAAATTGAATCATTTGCCAAGATCATTTATTTCAAAAATACGAATATCAAATTGAAAAAGAAGAGCTAATAAAAATTCTTTTGGGGTGTAAAAAAGAATCATGTTGAACGCATAGTATTAGTATCTAATAAAACTTTCTGACTTAAATGTTTGAAGATTTAATTGGCAGTGATAGACAACTCTATTTTTAGAACAATAACTCACCCTAAATCCCTCTCTCCCGCCACAGCAACTATATTCAGTGGCAGGTAAAAAGAGAGGGACTTCATCACTCCTTCTCTTTGTAAGAGAAGGAGCTGGAGGATGAGTTTCGTTACCTAACATGACTCGTTTTTATACCCCTAAAATTCTTTTTAAATAGAACAGACTATTTCGATTTTACAATACCGCAGAGAAGTGGGATCATTATTTCATGGTGACCGGTAAATTGAAAACCTCTTCCCCCATCTTTTGTTGGGCGTTGTACAACATTCACACGCGGCCGATAGTGCTGTATAAAATCAAAGTTAGCTGTGGAAAAATTAAAAACTTTATTACCAAGATTCCTTGCGACCGTTAATGCTTTTAAAAAAACCTCAGGCATAATTACATTCGAACCGATGTTCGCAACAACTCCGCCATTTCCAATTTTTGAAATTACGTCACATAAAATTTTAAAATCAAAATAACTTAATTCGCCGATAGCCGATGCATCAGCATTCGGCTGCTGATGAGTGATGTCGGTTCCGATTGCAGCATGAACAGTAATCGGCAAATTCAATTTGTACGCATAATAAATAATAGTGTGTTTTAAATATTTTGCTTTTTTAGCTTCCAGCTCAATTGCCAACGCTTCTCCGTATCCGATGTTCGCAAATTTATATTTCTCAAGTGATGAGTTAATAAAATCACCTGTTTCTTTTGCCATACCGAAAGATCCGTCTGTGATTCCAGCTGCGACATCTTCAGATGTTTTACCAAATAATGAAATTTCAACATCATGAATTGCCGCCGCACTATTCATTGCGATAGCTGTTACAAACTTTTGCTTCATTAAATCAATTATTAGCGGACTAAGTCCGACTTTGACAACATGCGCGCCAAGCATGAAAACTACAGGTTTATTTTTCTTCCGAGCTTTTTTTATCGCATTTGCGAAGTCATTCAGTTCATTTACTGCTAAATATTTTGGAAAACTTGAAAGAAAATTCTTAAAACTTCCAGACTTTGGATTAAATACCTTGGAAAGAGAAGCAATTTCTACTTTACTCCTTCGTTTTTTAATCGAGTATGTTGTCACTTTCGAAAGATCGGCGGTTTTATATTTTGACATTTTATTGCTTTGATTTTAATGGTGCTTTTACGTTTTCGTAATTGGTCAATTCGCTTTCAACATAACCAATGATAATTTTAGTCCTAACTTTAACTGGAACTTTCGCTTCGTCATTAGTTAACCATATCAAGATGTTTCCTTCATGCTTAAATAAACCGCCTTCTTTTACTAACGGTTCAACAATCATACAATCAAATTTTCCAGCTGGAACTTCAACGGTTTCTCTACCGTGATAAATGACGTCGAGTTCATGTGTTTTATCTCGGTGAAAATTCTTAAGATTAAATCTCTCCCCTTTTTTCATTTTGCCTAAATCCATTGTGCGGACATAGTAAAATGCCGATACAATATCATGAACATATTTTGGGATATCGTATTCGCCTTCAGTTGTTTTCGCTTTATTCTTTCGTTGATCAAAAAAAGCACTGAAGTCACGAGAAAATTTTCCTTCGCGTATGTGCTGTTCAAATCGCCATGGAAATATTCCTTCAATATCTAAATATGTTTCATATAAATCCCTAACTTTGAAAAAGAGATCGAAACTTGGAACCGTTTTCACTTCAAATTTTATTCTATAACATTTTCTCTTGCTGAAAGTTTTAATTTCAGGAATAGAGAATGACGCAATACCAACAGTCGCAAAACTGTAATTCACATTGAATGTTAATTTTTCTCCCAATCCAAAAGCTTTGTTTTCGACTTTTCTAAATTCATCTGCCGATCTAAATGCCACAAAAAACAATGCGGCAAAAAGTATAAATACTTTAATTTTCATATCGTTCGTACAATTATACTAAAAATGTTTTAACCTTTTCAAAAACTTCTTGAGTAGTGATCGAATCCATGCAGTTTAATTCTTTGCATTGGCTTTCATTGCAATCGCTGCAGTCTATCCTCGGTTCAAAGATAATCCTTTTTTTTGTTACCGGTCCCCATCTTAAAGCTGAGCAAGATGGAATTTTAGGATAGAATGCAATAACATTTATTCCAGCTGCTGATGCAAGATGTGTGGGGCCAGTTGAATTCCCGATAAATACATCTGCCATAGTTAGCAGATTGAACAGTTCCTCCAAGTTTAATGTTCCGGCAAGATTGAATACTTTATTTTTCAATTCAATGAATTGATCTTGAAGCATATCAAATTCATCGATTGAACCAGTAAGAATTATATTGCAATTATATTTATCTAAAATCATTTCAGCTAATTCAAGAAAATTCTTCTTACTCCAATCAATTGCTGAGCCACCGCTTCCTAAGTGTAATATTACACTCTTTTTCGAAGAATCTATACCTTTAACAGTTAGTTTATCGATTGTTGCTCGTTTACTATTCTCATCAGTTCGTATACCGAAGTCTACATTAAATAAATCAATCTCGGTTACTAATTTCAATCCATCAAACAGGTCAAAATTATATTCCAACTCATGTTTAATGTTATATTTTCGATGCAGCGGAACTCTTCGATTAAACAAAAATGAATATGCTCTAAACTTCGTTCCAATGATTTTTTTTACTCCTGCCAGCCAGACAATTAATGCCGTTTTTAGTTTCGGATTGACATGAATTGCAATATCAATTTTTTCTTTGGTTAGAAGACCGATTGTGTCAACAAAGTTTTGCTCATCAATTGTAATGATTCTATCAACCGAATCGCACAGCTTGACAACTTCTTGAGTGTAATTTCTGCAAAGAAAAATAATTTCAGAATCTTTGAATATATTTTTCAAATAAACAGCCATTGGCAATGTGAGAATCGTGTCTCCGATTCGGTCTGTTCGTGCAATGAGAATTTTCACCGTCTAACTCTAAACTTTAGATACAAATTTATTCCCTTTGATATAAAAACGTAATAGTTTATCTGTCGATTTTTTAATTCCAATTCTGTTAGTTCTAACGATTTTAAATTCTGAGCTTACACCACTCGAAAGATATAAATATTTTGATTTTCGCAAGTCGAGACCATTGGCAGTTTTATCAATTGAAAATGCTTCACAAAGTTTTGCTGGGCCATTTGTAAGATTCATTAAATTTTTAACTTTTCGATTCTTCATCATGTAATCTATTCCGTGCAATGGCTCAAGTGCACGAATTAGAACTGCCGATCCTTTTCCTTTTACACCAGAGACTACATTGAAGCAGTAATGCATTCCATAAGTGAAATATACATAAGCTCTCCCAGCTTCTTCAAACATAACTTCATTTCGTTGGGTTTTACCAACTGCAGAGTGAGAAGCGAGATCATTTTTATCAAGATACGCCTCGGTTTCGACAATCTGTCCGACTAAAATACTCTTACCAATTAAACGTACTAAATATTTTCCAAGAAGTTCTGTTGCAAGATTTTTTGTTGGATTACTGAAGATTGAATTATCGATACGTTTGTAATTGGTCAAAATACTACGAAACGGATTTTGAAATTTCTATTTTTTCTTTTATTGCTTGAATCTTTGATGCGTACTCTTCATTTTTCATTGGATTCTTCTCTTGCAGTCTTTCTAAAACTGAAACTGCCTCTTTGTACAGTCCTTGGCTTAAGTAAACTGCGTAAAGCGTCTCCGTCGCAATTACTTCTTTATGGGGCGGAGGTTCGTAGACAATATTAAACGAAGGATCTGCTTTAATAACAAGCGAATTTGATTTTTCAAATTTTTCTAAGATGCTTTCTAATTCATTCTTGATTTTAATTTTATTCTCAATATCAATTTTTTCAATTACGTGAGGAGTTGAGTGCAGAAAATTTCTTTGATTGAGGTTTTTATCAACTGAATCTTGTGTATTCGGATGATTATTTTTTTCATCAAGTTTTTTTCTCCATTCGATGAGATATTCAATCGCGGCAGGACAATTAGGAGCAATAGTTAAAGCATTCTTAAGAGTAACGAATGCAGATTTGTAATCTTCCTTTTTAAAAAATAAATCGGCGAGGATTATATAACCGGAAATGTAAAACCTATACTTTTGCAATCCGGTTTCACAAATCTTCACCGCTTCACTTATTTTTCCTTTTTGTGCGAGAAATGAGGCCTGACGAGCGAACAAAGGCGAAGTTGGATTGATATAAATCAATTCCTCAATTCGATTTAGATCAAGTTCATTCGATACTTTCATCCTGTAGACTTGCTAGCTAATGCGTGTCTAATTGAAAGCAAAGAGATTATTGTGTAACCCATGCAGTACATTGCCATAAATGGAATAGCGGCGATTTCGACGTAATATGCAGCAAGTCCAATTCCGAACAACATCCACAAGGCGAAAAGCACTTCGAAGATCACAGCAAGACTTATTTTCTTCGAAGCGTATTTATTTTTTGTCCAAGTATCTTTTTTATCAACGACTTGATACTTTGGTGTTCGGACAAATTCGCTTTTTTTGTTCACTAAACCTTCAAGTACAGCACGTGTATTATTTAAAGCAAATCCCATGCTTCCTGCCATGAAAACCGGAAACAAATAAATTTTCCTTTTCCAATCCGGATAAACATTTTTTTGTGAATACATATAGAACAAAAACGAACTTACGAATGCCAGAACAAATATCGACATAAAAGCAAAATACTCATCGTAGTTACCGGAATTTTTTAAATACACAAGAGGAACGTTTAGTATTCCTGCAATCACAATAAATGGGAAAACAAAATTATTCGTGAGATGAAAAGTGGACTGAAGTTTTACTCGAAGCGGAATTTTCGATTTCCAAACAACGGGAAGAATTTTTTTACAAGTTTCGATTGCCCCTTTCGTCCATCTAAACTGCTGATTCTTTAAAGCATTTATTTCACTCGGGAGTTCCGCCGGAGAAGTAAAATCATTTAAGAAAATAAATTGCCAGCCCCTTAATTGTGCACGATAGCTTAAATCCAAATCTTCGGTTAAAGTATCTGCCTCCCAGTTTCCTGCATCGATGATACAAGACTTTCGCCAAACTCCGCCTGTGCCATTAAAATTGATAAAGAAGCCTGATTTATTTCTAACATTTTGTTCAATAACAAAATGTCCATCGAGTGCAAGCGCCTGAGCACGGGTCAATAATGAAAACTCGGCATTTAAATGTTCCCAACGAGTCTGAACCATACCAACTTTTGGATCGGTGAAATATTGAAGAGTTTTTTTGAGAAAATATTTTTTAGGAACGAAGTCCGCATCAAATATTGCGATGAATTCGGAATTGGTTTTCTCAAGTCCCTCTTTTAATGCACCGGCTTTGAATCCCTGGCGGTTTGTACGATGATAGTATGTTACATTAAATCCTAAGTTCTTTTTTTCTTCGATCAAATTTTTTAAATAATCTGATGTATCGTCTGTCGAATCGTCAAGAATTTGTATTTCAAGTTTATCTTTTGGATACTCAATCTCACAGACGCTGTCCATCAATCTCTTCACAACATAAATTTCATTAAAAAGAGGGAGCTGAATTGTTACAGTGGGCGACTCATTAAATTCACCTTTCGGTGTGAAATTTACATTCCCATACTTATCATTGTAATAAACCATTATGAATCCATGCATGCTGTAAAGGAAAAGCAGCGATAACGAAAACAGATAAATAGTTAAAATAATATCTTCAATAAACACAAATTGTCCTCTAAATTTTTACCAATCTGAAACTGTTGCAATTAGAATATCTTCTGTAAGTATGTCTATCGCAGTTTGGAACCCGGTTTGACGGCTTGCGATACCGCCCGAAGCTGCATCATAGTCGCCCCACTGCGAAAAATTCTTTTCCCATATTTTTTTTCTTGTCTTAAGATCTGTGAAATTAGCTTTAACTGAAATAGTGATTCTTCTTGTACTGACTCTTTCCCTTCCGGTGATAACTGAAGGTTCATCTCTCACATTAAGAATCGCTCCTTCTAAAATCGTATCTGAAATTTTTCTATCGCTTATCTTAAGCGTATTATCATCAGTGAATTTTCTAATCAGTTCATCTGTGATTTTTTCACGTAGTCCCGCTTCACCGAAACCGCTAAGATCTTCAAAGATGGGAATAGCAATCGTTTTCATTTCCGGCGGAAGTGACGCTCCCGTAAATGAGTATGGACATCCTGCACAGCCAGTCAAGGCAAATGAAAGGAGTATGGGGAATAAAAACTTTTTGTATTTCATTCTATTCTTCTCGCAGGCTTAGTTCATATTCTCTTATTTTTCTATACAATGTTCTTAAGCTTATGTTCAGCATCGAAGCGGCTTTTTTCTTGTTGTAGTGAGTTTTGAGCAAAGCATTCTTAATCGCTTCCTTCTGAACTTCTTTAATAGAAACCGGATTGTTTTGCGGCTGTACCTCATTGCCATCACTTATTATCGCATTTTTCAAATCGACGAGATCTTTTTTAATTTCAATAAGTGCACTTAAGATTAATCCGCGCTCTGCCTCCTCAGCAGATTTGTTTAAATGGACCGGAAGATTTCGATGCGGTGCTTCGCTAAAGGATGCAACAAAGTTTTTTTCAAAATCTTCGAATTTCAAAACTCCATTTTTATTGAGAGCAGCCGCTGACTCAATTGCATTTTTCAACTCGCGAACATTTCCTGGCCAATGATATTCGATTAAGAAGTCATACGCTCGATCATCAATTCGAATCTGTTCAATTTTATTTCTGAGACAAAATTCTGTAAGAAATCTATTTGCTAGCAAAGGTATATCTTCTTTCCTTTTTCTGAGTGGAGGAATTTCAAGCATTACACTGCGAAGCCGATAAAATAAATCTTCACGGAATTTTTTCTTTGATACTTCAAAATTCAAATCTTTATTAGTAGCTGTAATGAATCTAACATCAACCTTCGAGACTGTTTCTGCCCCAATCCTCAAAAACTCTTTTGTCTCTAATACTCGGAGGAATTTAACTTGCATTGAAGTTGGCAGTTCGCCGATTTCATCTAAGAATAAACTCCCTCCATCAGCAAGTTCGAAGTATCCTTTTCTTGATTCAATTGCACCGGTGAATGCTCCTTTTTGATGTCCGAACAACTCACTTTCTATGATGCCTTCTGGAATTGCACCACAGTTTACGCTCATCAATTTTTTTGATGATCTTTTACTTAAACCATGAATTGCCTGAGCAACCAACTCTTTGCCTGTTCCACTCTCACCTTGAATTAGTACCGTTATATCAGTCGCTGCAACTTGCTGAATAATTTCAACCAATTCGCGCATTAGCTGCGAGCGGTAAAATAGTCCAAATCTGTCCTGAAACTCTTGATGGTTCATTAGTATTCTTAGCTATAATCACTAAAGTAATTTTGACAATTAGCGTGTCAAACTACACAACTCTGAAAAACTCTTATCACACAAAGATGTGTACAAAATTAAATAATTTTAATTAAAGATTCTGAAAATTTGTTTAGTTACGAGAAGGGGAGAAATCCTATTGCAGTTTGATCAAAACTCCATTAAGGTTCATTTCTTGCTTAATCTTCTCAATAAAGACATTTGCTTCAGCTTCTTTTGAAAACTTTCCAACTAAAACAATATGAAATATTTTTCCTTTGACTTCCCGTTCATTTATCCACGATTCACCGTATTTCAGAGTTTGTGAGCGTAAGTTTTCGGCATTGTTTTTATCGAGAAAAGCACCAACTTGAACTGTAAAATTTCCCGAGGGAAGTGTTGTTTGACTTTCAACTGTTTCGGTTTTGATTTGTGCCGGTTGAAGCGATGCGGAGGGGTGACTCTGCGATTCCGTTTTTTTAATTCGCGAAACAAAAGGCGATGAGGGATAAGAATCGAGAATCATTCTCGCATATTTATCAGATTCATTAAACTCACCGACCGCATAATGAAATTGATACAATTTGAATAATGCATCATCTTTAAATTCAGAGTTCTGCTTTGAATGAACAATTTCCCGGTATAACAATGATGCTTGCCGTCCATCTTGCGTTAAAACTGCCTGAAGATATTTTAATGAAGTGGACTGTGGATTGTTTTTCATTAACGATGGCAAAATTCTTCGTACAGCTTCAGATTCCCCACTAGTGACTTGGTCGAGATATTTTGTAATGTCAACCTCTCTTTGAGCCGCAGCGAAAACTGAAAAGGTGAAGAACATAGTGAGAGAAATGTACAATTTGTATGTATTGAATTTCATAATTACGAACTATTTAATTGAAGCTAATTTCCATTGAATTACTTTTCAATTTTAATCCCATCTGAAGTAAATAAAGTCGCGGAATTTGCCCTCTCGATTTTAACAAGGCAGTAGTCTCCTATCTGCAAATTACCTTTTGGAATGATGACAATCTTATTTGTATCTGTTCTCCCCATATAAAAATCTTCAGACTTTTTACTGAGGTCTTCAATCAGAATTTTAAAAGTTTTTCCGATAAAAGTTTGATTGATCTCATACGAAATCTTTTGCTGCTGCTCGATTATTTCTCTCAATCTTCTACTTTTAATTTCTTCCGGTACATCATTACCCAAATTCCATGCTTTTGTGTTCTCCCTTGCCGAGTATTTGAACATAAACGCTCCATCGAATCGGACTTCCTTCATCAAGTCCATTGTCATCTTGTGGTCTTCTTCGGTTTCCGTTGGAAATCCTGCAATGATATCGGTCGAAAAACTTACTCCCGGAATTTGTTTTCTTGCTTTCTCAACAAGATTAAGAAAACGCTCGATTGTATATGTTCTATTCATTAATTGCAGAATTCGATTTGAACCGGATTGAACAGGAAGATGAATGTAATTGCAAATGTTTTCGTTATCAGAAATTGTTTGAATAAGCTTATCCGAAAAATCCTGCGGATGGGATGTAGTGAATCTCACGCGAATATTTTTATCGACCTTACTTACCGCATAAAGTAAATCAGAAAAATCAAAGCTGTCATCCTGATATGAATTAACATTTTGACCAAGAAGATTAATTTCTTTGAATCCTCTTTCACTCAATAAACGAACCTCATCAATGATACTCTCGAGAGAACGGCTTCTTTCTCTGCCTCGAGTGAAGGGGACAACACAAAATGTGCAAAACTTATCACAACCGCGCATTACTGAGATCCATGCCGAGATTCCTTCTTCACGGTAGGGAAGAATGTCATCGTAAGTCTCGGTTTTGCTTAGACGGACGGCGATTCCTTTTTCACCAACAAATGCATTTTCAATAAGTTCGGGAACACGGCGGTATTCATCCGGACCAACAATTAGGTCTATGACTTTTTCTTCTTCAATTAATTGCTTCCGTAATCGTTCTGCCATGCAGCCAAGCACGCCGACAATTAGATTTGGTTTTTCTTTTTTCTGATGTCTGAATTCTCCCAGTCTGCCATAAATTCGTTCTTCAGCGTGTTCACGGATCGCACATGTATTAACCAGTACGACATCTGCCTGCGAAATATCATTAGTAAATTTATACCCCGTCGAATTCAGCACACCCTGAACGACTTCAGTATCGGCCAAATTCATCTGACAGCCATAGGTTTCTATATATATGTTTTGTTTATTCAATAAAATCTTGTCATGAATTCTTAAAATTTCGGGTTTCAATATAATTCATTAGAATGATGAACTCAATGCAGTATCGAAAGTAGAAACGATAAAACATCTCTTAACACCACATCTAAAAGATGCTATCCCGACTTGTCGGGATAGCATCTTTGAGAATATTGTTTTCAACTAATAATACGCCTCATCATTTATATCAGCAATGTAACAGTGAACCAAAAAAAAGTCCCGCACTCGGCGGGACTTGCTAAATGCTGCCACAGGAGGCAGAATAAAATCTGGAATGGAACTTATTTCAATAGTACCATTTTCTTTGTTGCTTCGAAGGATGAGGATTCAAATCGATAGAAGTAGATTCCGCTCACAACTTTAGATCCGTTTGAATTTTCTCCATTCCAGGTTAATTTATAATTACCAGGATTGAGCACTTCGTTTACCATTACTTTGATGAGTCTCCCTACCGCATCGTAAATGGCAACGTTTACATTTTCTGTCTTTGCAACAGAAAATCTTATTTCAGTCGAAGGATTGAATGGATTGGGATAATTCTGGCTAATGTCAAAATTCGTTGGAATGTTATTATCCTCAAATTCCACTCCAGTCAGGATTGCAACTGATTTTCTCAAAACATCGATTGAGAATTTTGCGTTGTGCATTCCAAAGCTGTTATCATCAACCATAATTTTATAGTTATAGTATGCCCTTCTCATATTTAATGAATCGGCACCTTTATAATCTCTGACTAATCTCCAATCAACGGAATCAATGCCAACCGGCGGTAATGCCTGTTTCAATTTTTTCAGAAGTCCTTTTACTTCTGACTGTATATCTTCAATCAAGCCGTTACCATCAAAATCAGCTGCGGCAATGAAGTCTTTGAAACTTTTTATATTAGCTCCGTGACAATCTTTACATGATTCAACATGCTCATAGCCTGTTGCTTCATTCAATAATCTGAATGAATGTTGACCGACTTTATCTCTGTTAACATTGCCTGTATCTACAGTAGCTACCATGTGGCATTGAACGCATCCATCTATTACCGCATTTTTATGATTACCGCTAATAAACGGTATACCAAATTCAGCAGCATTTTGACCCAAGAGAACATCTGATTCGACTCCGTAATGCGGTCCCCAGAACGCAGAACTGACTGATGTTACGGCGAAAGATTTTGCATTTCTTCGAGCTTTGTGACAATTCATACAACTCATTCCTTTTCCACCAACAGTATATTTAAAGCCATTTGCTAAAGTATCAGCAACTGTAGGTGCTTTGCGGAGATGCCCGCTATGTGGATCGTGGCAAGTTGGACATCCTAATTTGGTATGACGGGCTTCTGTCCATCCGGTAGTATTTGTTGTTTTACCTTTAGTAAAATTAACAAATCCTTGACCGTCATGGCATCTGATACAATTATTTAAATTATTATTCTGTGATGGTGCGCCTTGAGCAAATGAGCTTGACCATACTGCAAGAGAGTGGAGTGAGTTTTCCCACTGAGCATAACGATTATATCTCCATGGTTTGTCATGGCATTGACCGCAAGTTCCGGAGTTTAATGAGATTTGGATTTTAGCCTTGTCTCCGCCCATTCCGTGTTCACTTCCTGGTCCATGACAATTTTCACAACCGATAGTGGCGAATTGAGTTAAAGCTGATGATTTTGCTTTCAGAGAATCCCATTTCGTTGGTCCTGGTGGTGAATAGAATACCCAACCAGCAGCCACAGCTCTATCGTCAAACCCATCATTTGATGCAGCTATATCGTGGTTATACCCTACAGTATGACACTTAAAGCAATTAGAACCATAGTATGAACCTTTCAGTCCAGTAATTCCCTCTTTGAACATGGTTGCATGCCCAGATACTTTCCACTCATCAAAAATCGCTGTGAATTTTGGTGTTACGCCGTGACAGGACATACAGTTCGGGAAACCAGCCGGGACATCATCAAATTTTCCAGTACCAACGTAACTTGCCGAATAAAAAGTTGCTGTTGTATCGTGTGTACCGGTTGCTGTTGTAATAGTAAGTTTTACTATGTAAGCACCTTTTACATCAGCTTTAAAGTATGAAAACATCGGATTCAATGCTGTTAGTGCTGCCACCGAACCTGTGGGTTTTGATTGTAGAGTAAAAGTTGCCGTAATAATTGGGTCTGCATTTCCAATATTTTTGGCTGAGAAATAAACAAATGTTTCATTTGGAACAATGTTCAATCCAGATGAAACAGAATTTGTTGTTAATCCCAATGCAGTTAATCCGTGCGGAGTAACAGCCTCGGTATTTATCTTGGCTCTTTGAGCAAAGGATAAATTAAAAATTAACAACAAGATGATCGCAGATGAAAAAATCTTCATGAATCCTCTCCAATGTTTGTTAATAATTATTAAAAAACGCATATGAATAACCTACAAATATTGTTCCTAATGAAATATTCCAAAATGTGAACATTATTTCATCTTTTTAAAGGGTAAAGATTGAAATTTTCTCAATTTTGAGAGATTCTCTTTCAAATTGTAGAAAAATTTCTCAATTCCGAGAAAATCATATCCTTCAGATGGAAACTAATCTGGAAGAGTTTTGGTTTTAGTATTTGAAAAAATTTTTATTATAAATCAAAACTCTGTTAATCAAAAAAGGAGCAAACAGTATATGTTAATTAGTAAAGAAATTAATAATTCATTAAATGAAATGATCTCAATTGAGTTGACTGCTGTAAAACAATACATGTCGATTGGTACAAAATTCAAAGAAATGGGATATCAAAATATTGGGAATCATTTTTTGCTTGAGTCCAGGGAAGAACATGGCCATGCCTTAAAACTTATTGACTATTTGATTCGAGTGGGAGCTGAAATCAAATTTCTTGACGACAAGAATTTTAAAATTGAATTCAAAAATGCTGAAGATATGTTTAAGACTGCGCTAAAAATGGAGACAGATTATTACAAATTCCAAAACGATTTGATGAACAAAGTTAAAGCAGCGAAAGATAATCTAACAGAAAATTTCTTGAATTGGTTTTTAGAAAATCAAGTCGAAGAGATGAATGAACTTCAAGATTTATTGAACAAGTTGAAAAAAATCGGTGAAGATAAACTTTATATTCTGGAACATCTCTTTACAAAAGAAAAATAAATGAGCCGAATCTACACTTCACGAAACTTGCCTGCAGAACATTCGGCAAGCAGGCGTTTCGTGTAGTGAAGCTAAAAAGGTGTAGTTAATGAAAAAACATTTCGATTTTTGCATAAATTATAATTCACAAATCACTAAAACAACCTTTCCTGCCCGCCTCATTGATCTCTATGTGGCAGGCGGGTTAGAGTAGGCTCATAAATTTTTAAATGAGGTTGATCAGGAATTACTCTGAATAACCTCTTTTTACTTTCGATCACTACAAAAGCACTTTTGCCCGAATAGTGCTTATTATTTGCCTCACAAAAAAAACAGACTTAAATTTGTATCATAATTTTTATTGAACAACCAATCTATTAGGAATTTAACATGTCAACAATACTCCAGGCAATAAAAGCAAAAGCGAGTAAATGTAAAAAGACAATCATTTTGCCGGAATCTTATGATGAACGAGTAATTCATGCAGGAGTTCAATTAGTTAAAGAAAATATATGTGCTGTAATTCTGCTCGGCAATGAACAAAAGATCCGTGACGATGCAAAAAAAATAAATGTCGAATTAACCGGGATCAGATTAATTGACCCGATTAAATCAGACAAGCTGACTGACTTCACAAATATTTATTTCAATCTTCGCAAAACAAAAGGAGTTGATTTCGAAAAAGCGAAAGAAACGATGAAGAATAATCTCTTCTTTGGTGCTATGATGGTACGCGAAGGAATGGCCGATGGATTTGTTGGAGGTTCAGCATCTCCAACAGCCGATGTTCTTCGAGCGGGAATACATTGCGTTGGAATGCCTGAAGGAATTTCAATTGTATCGAGTTTCTTCTTAATGGTTTGGCCAGAAACTGTCCATGCGTATGCAGATTGTGCTGTTGTCCCTAATCCAACTGATGAACAACTTGCCGACATAGCAATTTCAACTGCTGATAACTACGGAAAGCTTATCGGAGATGAACCGAAAATCGCAATGCTCTCATTCTCAACAAAAGGAAGCGCTGAACATGAAATGGTTGACAAAGTTCAAAATGCGACAAATCTTGTTAAATCGAAACGCCCTGATCTTAAAATCGATGGTGAACTTCAATTCGACGCGGCCGTTGTTGAGAAAATTGGAAAATCAAAAGCACCTGGAAGTGAAATCGCCGGCAGAGCAAACGTTTTAATCTTTCCAGACTTGAATGCAGGCAATATCAGTTATAAAATCGCTCAGCGACTTGGCGGTGCAGAAGCTGTCGGACCAATTGTACAAGGATTGAAAAAACCAGTATTTGACCTCTCGCGCGGCTGCAGTGTAGAGGATATAGTGAATACTGCTACTATCGCGTGTGTAATGGCGGAGTAAATAATATTTTTGTATTGATAATTATCGCATATTGAGATATTATAGTAATGTAAATGAGAATAATCTCTCGGAAACGATTAAAAGAGTTTTGGTCTAATTATCCAGATTCAGAGAAACCGCTGAGAGTATGGTTTTCAATATGCAAAAAGCAAAACTTTGATAATTTCAATGATGTAAAAAAAATATTTTCTTCAGCGGATTATTTTGAAGACAAAATTATTTTTAATATTGGCGGAAATAAATATAGATTAATAATACAACCACAATTCAAAATAAAAACATTTTTTATTAAAGCAATTTATAAACATAAAGAATATGACAAAGGAAAGTGGAAATAATGAAAACAAAAATTACATATAATCAAATGATCCAAGAATTCCCTCTTAAAAAAATAAAAAATCTAAAAGATTATAATAAAGCGATAAAGTGGTATGAAAATTTAATCGATAACTACAACGAATCGACAGAACTTAATGATTATCTTGATGTTTTAGCTTTATTGATTGAAGAATACGAAGAGAAAAAATTTCCAATCTCTGAAACCGACCCAGTTGATATTATCAAGTACTTAATGGAAGAAAAAAACATAAAACAAGTTCAGTTAGCAAAGGCTTTTGGTTCTCAGTCAATTGTTTCGGAAGTGCTGAATAGAAAAAGAGGTCTAACGCTTAAATATATCTATAATATCGCAAATATATTCAATGTTAAACCACAAGTTTTTGTTTGATTAATAAAATATATTTCCATCCGTACATTAATCAAATTGAATATTCTGAAACTACATGTGTATCAATTCGTATTAAGTCTATCTTCTTAGTATGAAAAGAATTTTTTTTCAATAAAACCCACGGAGCACAATATGAAAAAATTCCTATTAATGGTTATACTTGCGATTTGTACAATCACATCAATTTCATTTGCACAACTTCCCCCTCTAATTGATAGAGAGACGTTTTTCGGCGATCCGGAAATTTCCGGGGCACAAATTTCGCCGGATGGAAATTATATTACCTTCCTTAAGCAATTCAATAAAGTCCGAAACATCTGGGTAAAAGAACGCGATCAAAAATTTGAAGATGCAAAGCCCATAACTGCTGATACCGCTCGCCCGGTAACTGCTTACTTCTGGTCGCACGATTCCAAATATATCCTTTATGTTCAAGATAAAGGAGGAGATGAGAACTACCGCGTTTATGCTGTTGATCCATCGGTGCCTGGTGATCCTGTTCCTCATGCACATGATTTAACTCCAATAGAAAATGTAAGAGCGTACATTTACGACGTTCCAAAGAAAACTCCAAATGAAATTATAATCGGGTTGAATGACCGCGATCCTCAGCTTCACGATGTTTATCGATTGAATATCGAAACCGGAGAAAGAACTTTAATCCGAAAGAATGATGAAAATGTTGCCGCATGGATTTTTGACCAAGACGTTCAGTTACGTCTTGCTCTTCGACAAACCGCCGATGGAGGCACAGAAATTTTGAAAGTCGATGGCGACAGTCTTATACAGATTTATTATGTGAATAATCAAGAATCGGCGAGTCCTTATTATTTCTTACCTGATGGAAATACATTTTATCTAATTACGAATAAGGGAGAGAAGACAGACAAAATTCAATTCGAATTATTTGATCTTAAAACCGGAAAGACAAAGCTGGTTGAGAAAGATCCTCTGAATGAAGTCGACTTCGGCGGTGCATTGATCTCCGATAAAACTCATGAAATTCTTGCAACTTTCTATATCGGTGAAAAGCGAAGGATGTATCCACGACAAAAAGAATTTGCGAGAGACTGGAAGAAATTAGAAAAACTTCTTCCAGCCGGAGATATTTCTATAACCAGTATGACCGAAGACGAAATGACTTGGCTGGTCTCTGTCTCTCGTGATGTCGATCCCGGCTCTGTTTATATTTATGATAGAAAAGAAAATAAAGCCGAGCTGTTATACAAGAGTAGGCCAAAATTACCTGCAGAATATCTTGCTTCAATGAAACCAATCAAATACAAAGCTCGTGACGGAATGACTATTTACGGATATCTCACTCTTCCAAAAGGAATTCCACCAAAAAATCTTCCAACAGTTTTATTTGTACACGGCGGGCCTTGGGCAAGAGATTATTGGGGATATAACTCAATCGCACAATTTTTAGCGAATCGAGGTTATGCCGTATTTCAAACTAATTTCAGAGGTTCAGCCGGCTTTGGTAAAAAATATCTTAATGCTGGAAATAAACAATGGGGAACCGGGTCGATGCAGCACGATCTTACCGACGCAGTTAAGTTTTTAATTAAGGAACGAATTGCAGATCCCAAACGAGTTGCTATTTCAGGAGGTTCATACGGCGGATATGCAACGTTAGCAGGATTAACTTTTACACCCGATCTTTATGCTTGCGGATTTGACATCGTTGGTCCTTCCAACATCGTCACTTTGTTAAATTCAATTCCCCCATACTGGGCACCTATAAAGAAAATCTTTGACGTTCGAGTTGGTGATCAGAACAATCCTGAAGATAGAAAAAGATTAGAAGAACAATCACCTCTCAATTATGCAACTAACATCAAGGCACCGTTGTTCGTTGTTCAAGGAGCAAATGACCCGCGTGTAAAGAAAGCCGAATCCGATCAAATTGTTGTCGCATTG
>CAZNDS010000036.1:0-18387 GCA_964571865.1 uncultured Ignavibacteriaceae bacterium
ATATCATGTTTTCTGCAAAAAATCTACTCTATCGACTTCTATATCGGATTTGAGAGAAGAATAAATGAGGGAAAAATGAAAAAGTTAATTTTTTATATAATTACATTGTTACTTTAACGATCTACACTCGTAAACGAACCAAAACAACCTGGCGAATATGAAGTAGAGTTTTATGCAAATAAATATGGATTGAGTTCTGGAGTTTATTTGTATCAGCTAACAGCAGGATCGTTTAGTTCAACAAAGAAATTTGTATACCTGCGGTGAATAATGCTAACGGAAAACGCTCAACTTTTTATAACTATTTAATCTAAATCTTGAAATTTGGTTTTTGATCTTGCTTTTTAATTTCTCTTTTTGGAGATTCGCTTAAGAAGTCAAGGCGCGCTATGAAAACCAAACGAGTTCATCCTGTTAGAAATATTAAGCTTTTACAGAAACCTCCGTTTTTAATTGGAGTTCTTTCGAACGGGACAAGTAAGTACTCTTTTGGTTTCTGCTGTGGTTCAAAAATATTTTCGGAAGTTACTAATGGTACGAATAAAAATTTTTGTTTTGCTTAATATTTTATTATTGGCTGGATTAACTTTCTCTCAAGAAAAAAATGTACTTGAAGATTCATCCCATACACAAATTTCACTTACACGGTTTGACGTGCAAGTTGGTTCTGGGTGGGTTAATTGTGGAAGGATTGGTTCTAGATTATTGTTTAATAAATATTTTTCAACTGAGGCAACTTATGGAAACCAAATAAAAAATTATATAAAAATATCTGATCAAAAAGCCACCTTTGAAATTGATAATCTAAGAAAATTATATATTTATTCAGGTTTAGGATTATTGGAATTTTTTCAATTTGGGATAGGGTATCAGATAAATAAGGATTTTTCTATTTCAATGAAGTATGCTGCTACATGGCTTTCATATGGTGGTAGTTATATTAATCCCGGAATTGGTTCGGGGTTTGGAATAGCAATAAGTTATTATAAAAACTTGTGGTTATTTAATAAAATATCTTCTGATTACATTTATTACACGAGTCTACCAATAATAATTTACGACGCAAAAAATTATATACGTCCGAAAGGGAGCTATTATGAAATTACTATTGGAAATGAGAAAATTGAAAGTAAAACAGGATTACAAATCTTTTGGTTTGTGGGTATAGGAATTAGCTATCCCCATAGATCTGAAATTTTAATATTACCTTCTATTAAAATAGGAGTTTCCCAAAGCTTATAAAAAAGGAGAAAAAATGAAAAAGTTAATTTTTTATCTAATTACATTGTTACTTCAACGATCTACACTTGTAAACGAACCAAAGCAAGCTGGTGAGCATACAATTGACCTCGATGCAAATAAATATGGATTGAGTTCTGGTGTTTATTTGTATCAGCTAACAGCAGGATCGTTCACCTCAGTTAAGAAATTTATTTTGATGAAATAAACTGCCATTTAGAGGATGCCGTTAGTTTTTGATGGCCTCCTTTTCCCTACTAAAAACCTTAGCTTCTTCTACAATAGAATTTTTATAAATACTTCCTTATAATTGTTCAGTTACAACAATCTAAATATTAAGATGAATATAGACAGTGGTTCTCATAAAATTGATATAAAGTCTAAACTTGAAAAGTGGATTAGCAGCACACTCAATCCTTTCCTTTCAAAAAACAAAGAACAAAAAGAAAAATTTGTTACCACTTCGAATAAAGAAGTAAATCGGCTTTACACTCCGCTCGATCATTCTTCTGAAAATTATGAAGAGATTGGTTTCCCCGGGCAATATCCATTTACTCGCGGTGTTCAACCGACAATGTACCGCGGAAAATTTTGGACGATGCGGCAGTATGCAGGTTTCGGGACAGCAAAAGAATCCAATGAGCGATATAGGTTTCTTCTCTCACATGGAACAACGGGGCTTTCAGTTGCTTTCGATTTGCCGACACAAATCGGTTACGATTCAGACGATCCGCAAGCTGAAGGAGAAGTCGGAAAAGTTGGAGTTGCAATTGATACGCTTGCCGATATGGAAATTCTCTTCAAAGAAATTCCGTTGGATAAAGTCTCAACGTCAATGACAATCAATGCACCTGCGTCGGTTCTGCTTGCACTTTACATAGCAGTTGCAGAAAAAAACGGAGTCGATAGAAGCAAGCTTTCCGGTACGGTTCAAAATGATATTCTTAAGGAATATATTGCACGCGGTACTTACATTTTCCCACCAAAACCTTCGATGCGATTGATCACAAATATTTTTGAATTTTGTTCAAAGGAAGTCCCGAAGTGGAATACAATTTCGATTTCGGGTTATCACATTCGAGAAGCTGGATCGACAGCGTCACAAGAAATCGGATTCACACTTGCAAACGGCATCGCTTATGTTGAAGCCGCGCTGAAAGCAGGTCTGAACGTTGACGATTTTTCTAAACGTCTTTCGTTCTTTTTCAATTCACACAACGATCTATTTGAAGAAGTGGCAAAGTTTCGCGCTGCCCGCAGACTCTGGGCAAAGATTATGAAAGAACGATTCAAAGCAAAGGATGAACGCTCGATGATGCTTAGATTCCACACACAAACTGCAGGTTCATCTCTAACTGCACAGCAGCCGGATAACAATGTTGTTAGGACAACGATTCAAGCACTTGCAGCAGTACTTGGCGGGACGCAAAGTCTCCACACAAATTCGCGAGATGAAGCACTCGCACTTCCAACTGAAGCATCGGCACAAATCGCTCTGCGCACTCAGCAGATTATCGCGTATGAATCCGGAGCCGTAAATACAGTCGATCCGCTTGCAGGTTCATACTTCGTAGAAAGTCTCACAAACGAACTTGAAAAAGAAGCCAATGAATACATTAAAAAAATTGACGCGTTAGGCGGTGCAGTTCCGGCGATTGAAGGAGGATTTGTTCAATCTGAAATTCAAAAATCAGCGTACACCTATCAGAGAGATATTGAATCCAAGCAGAGAATAATTGTTGGCGTAAATAAGTTTCAAGCAGAAGAAAAATATCCGCTGGAAACTCTCAAGATTGATAAGCAAGTAGAAGTCGACCAAATTCAATTTCTTAAAAAAGTAAAATCTGAGCGAAGTGCTGAAACTGTGAAAGAGAAATTAAAAGACTTAAAAAAAGCCGCACAATCAGATTCTAACCTAATGCCTTTTATAATTGATGCAGTAAGAAACTACTGCTCTATTGGAGAAGTGTGCAATTCTCTCCGCGATGTATTTGGAGAGTATAAAGAAAATTTAAAAATGTGACTATTCTTCGGTAAGTGGTTAAAGTTGATTAAAGGTTTCTTACAGCACGTAATATTTCTCTCAAATCCAACCTGCCACGAGAAATAGCTGTTGTAGTGGGGAAGGATTTTCTGTTAATCAAAAAACATTTTTCACCAATTTGGTGGGAAATAATATTCCACGAGGGTGACCAAAAAGTTCTTAGAGCAGTTTTGTGTCTTGGTGCCTTTGTGGCTATTGTATTGAATTTGACTCTTAATCGAATTTTTTTTTTGCCACTAAGGCTCGAAGACTCTAAGAATCACTAAGATTAATTACTTTTTGGACAACCTCACTTAGAGCATATAGCTGGTTCGTTTTTCTATAAATATTTCGCTCCTACTGGAGCAAAAATCCCGAAGGGATAAAATATTTTTAGGAAAAAGATTCAAGGTATAAATCAAAGTCCCGTAGGGACGAAATAGAGAACGTTTGTCTTTGTTCTCTATATCGGATTTGAGATATTTCAAGTTGAATTTATTGACAATGAATTTTCCTGATAACTTTTATATCTTAAAATAAAACAAAGGACTTTTATGCAGATTAAATTCGGAACAGACGGCTGGCGCGGAGTTATTTCAGACGATTTTACATTTGAAAATATTATAATCGCTTCACAAGCCGCAGCAAAATATTTTTTGTCTCATAAAAATATTACAAATGGAGTTGCGGTTGGCTACGATGCTCGCTTCATGTCGGATGAATATGGAAAGCTTGTAGCACAAGTATTGGGTACAATGGGAATAAAAGTTTTGTTGGCTGACGGAATGGTCTCATCACCGATGGTTTCGCTTGCGGCGAACAAAATGGAACTTGCCGGCGGAATAATGATTACTGCATCGCACAATCCACCGAAGTACAACGGATTTAAAATAAAAGGAGATTTTGGCGGCTCTGCTCATCCGGAAATGGTTGCCGAAGTTGAAAAACTTTTACCTCACGTGGATAAAAATTTCAAGCCTAAGTCCTATGATGAATTAATCTCAAATGGAACAATTAAAAAATATGATTTGAAAAAATTCTATGCCGATTACATCGCAGAGAAATTCGATCTAAGCAGAATTAAAAATTCCGGATTAAAGATCGCATACGATTCTATGTATGGCTCCGGACAGAATTTCATGAACGAATTTGCCGGAATAACTGAAATTCACAATGAATATAATCCATCGTTCGGCACGGTAAATCCCGAACCGCTTGAAGATAATTTAAAAGAGCTTTCTGATTTTATTATCAAGGGAAAATGTGACCTTGGTATTGCAGTCGATGGCGATGCGGATAGGATCGGCGCAATTGATGAGAATGGAAAATTTGTAGATTCACATAAGATTTTTTCTCTCCTTCTGAAATATTTATACGAAAAGAAAAATCTGCGCGGAATGGTGGTGAAAACTTTTTCAACAACCGAGATGCTGAACAAAATGTGTGATAAGCTTGGTTTAAAAATTCAAGTTACACCCATTGGATTCAAACACGTCTGCAAGCTAATGCTTGAGAAAGATGTTTTAATCGGCGGAGAGGAAAGCGGAGGAATCGGTGTAAAAGGGCACATTCCTGAGCGTGATGGAATTTATCTCGGACTTCTGCTGACCGAAATGCTGATCGACTATAAAAAATCGTTAAGCCAATTAGTTGCAGAACTTGAAAGAGAATTTGGAATTCACAGCTATAAAAGGATCGACATCCACACTACTGAAGCAAAGAAGCAGGACATATTGAAGAAATGCAAATCCGGTGAAGTAAAAACATTAAACGGTTTGACTGTACAAGACGCATCCGATTTAGATGGTTTTAAGTTTTTTGTAGATGGCGGTTGGCTTTTAATTCGTGTTTCCGGGACAGAACCAATCCTGCGTTTTTATTCCGAGGCGAAGAGTTTCGAGCTTGTCGACAAGCTTTTAGATGCGGGGATAAATATTTAAGCGACAAATTTCTTCAACAAAATAAATTGTGAACCGAATCATTTTTATATTTTTATTTCGAGCATTTATTTTCATTGCATTCCTGGGTCATTCTCTTTTTGCCCAATCAGTAACTGATTCAACTTCAAAAGACAATTCAGGTACAGAAGAATTCATCGATTCGAAGATCAAATGGGAAATTCTTGCTCCCGTCGGAATTGGAATTGGTGCAATAAATTATTCAATGTACAAGTATTATCAAAGAGCTTGGTGGAATGAAGAACGAACAAAGTTCCACACTTTTAATGATTGGAATAATGCCGACATGAACATTGATAAAGTTGGCCATTTGTATGGCGGTATGGTTTTAACAAAGCTTTCTTACAAGCTCTACCGATTATCAAATGTACCGGAAGGCTGGTCAATGTTCTTATCAAGTTTCACAAGTATTTTCTTCCAAATGCAAATTGAATTTCATGACGCATATTTTAAAAAATGGGGATGGAGCTGGTGGGACGTTGGAGCAAATTTTTTAGGTGCGGTTTATCCAAATCTTCAAAAAGTGTGGAAACCGCTCCAGACTATCAATATGAAATGGAGCTATCATCCATCGCAAGCTTACAAAGAGGGCTGGTTCGATTACTGGATTAAAGATTATCATGGTTTCACTTACTGGCTTACTTTTGATGTGAACTCAATTCTTCCAAAATCTGCCGATCCATATTGGCCCGATTGGTTAAATATTGCTTTCGGTTATGGTGTTGAAAAAGTTAAGCTCGGGAAAAATATTTGGAACAGTTCTGTAAATCCGCTCGGCGACCGAGAATGGTACATCGCATTTGATTACGACCTGGTAAAACTATTCAATCCAAAATCTGAGTGGCTAAGAGATCTGCTCGAAGCGCTGAATATCATTCACTTCCCCTCACCGGCAATTCGCTTCAGTCCTTCGTCGATTTATTACGGTTTATACTTTTAATCAGTGTTACTCATAATAATCTGTGTCTGTAAGCTAATGGATCTGTGTTCTATTACGAAGCTAACTCGAATTTTTTACCACCTCAATCAACTTATCGAATTCATAGAAATCATTATAAAAGTGGGGAGCAATTCGGAGATAACCTTCTCGTACTGCGCACTGAATGTCAATTTGTAAAAGCTTCTCATTAATCTTTTCGACATTATCAATCTTGAAAGAAACTATTCCGGAAAGGTCCTCTGATGATTTGGGAAAAAATAATGGATCAATTCCAATTTGGCTAAACTCATTAATCAAATATTCTGAGTTGAGAATAATCTTGTTATGAATTTCTTCTAATCCGAATGAGTTGAACATTTTAAGTGTCGAGTTAAGAGAAGCAATTCCCGGAAGATTCATCGCACCGGTTTCAAAACGCCGCGCTGTATCTTCAAGGATCAGTTCATAGTTCAGAATATCCCAGGCATTTTTAACACTAGTCCAGCCAACATATTTCTGGTTTATTCTATTTTGAATTTCTTCGGTAAGAAAAATAAATGCAGTTCCTTCAACCGACATCAGCCACTTAAAAACTCCGCAAGATAAAAAATCAATTTTCATTTCTTCTGCATCAACTGGGGCCGCCCCAACAGCCTGAATTCCATCAACACAAAAGATGATTCCTTTAGAGCGGCATAATTCACCAATTGATTTTAAGTCTGCTCGAAACCCGCTTAGAAACTGCACATGACTGAGTGTGAGAAGCTTAGTTTTTGGATGAATGTTTTTTTCAATTTCATTTAATTCTATATGACCATTAATCGGAGAAATGAAATCTAATTCCACTCCATACTTTTTCAAATTCATGAAGGGATAAACATTAGAAGGGAATTCAACATCATATAGAAGGATTCTATCGCCGGCTTTCCAATCCAATCCTTGAGCGAGTAAATTCAATCCATTGGAAGTATTATCCACAAATGCGATCCGGCTTTTATCTGCATTTATCATTTTTCCGATCAGTTCTTTCGTTTCGATAATCACTTTTTGAAATGAAAAATAATTTTCAATTTCGCCTTCGCTTCTTACTTTGAAATATTCTCTGAGGACGTCAACAGAACATTTCGGAATTGGACTCACGGCTGCATGGTTGAAATAAATTTTTCCAGTCTTAAGATATGGGAATTGAGAACGTGCGATACTAATATCCATTTATTATCCATCTAATTATTTGTTGACAGATTTAATTTATATAATCTAATTTCAATAAAAAATTATAGATAGGAAAAAGAGTTACATTAATTCAAAGTAATCCGATCTACTAAATATACATTTGCCAAAAACTTGAAAGATATAATCTCAGCGAATCGAAAATGATGCTGTCTTTTAACTGCATTTATTTGAATGGCTTTAATTAAATTAGGGAAAAGTCGAAATGATATGAAAATAGCTTACTTTGATACATTCTCTGGAATCAGCGGTGATATGGTAATCGGTGCATTCCTTAACGCCGGATTTTCCCTTTCAGAGCTGGAGTCTGAACTTCAAAAACTAAAATTGAAAGATTTCAAACTTTCACAAAGGATTGTACAAAAAAGCGCCATCTCTGCAAGTTTATTTGCAGTACTTTATGAAGGACATCATCATTCACGAAGCTTGAAAGATATTGTTAAGTTAATTTCCGAAAGCGAATTGAGTGAAAAGGTCAAAGACGTATCTCTGAAAATTTTTAACACACTTGGATATGCTGAAGCAAAAATCCACAATGTTGCACTGGATGAAGTACACTTTCATGAAATTGGAGCAATCGATTCAATCATCGATATTGTCGGTGCGGCAATTTGTTTTGAGAAGTTTGAAATCGAAAGAATTTTCTCAAGCGCAATTCCATTGGGCAGCGGTTTTGTAGAAACGCAACATGGCAAAATGCCAATTCCCGCACCCGCAACTCTAGAAATTCTGAAAAATTATCCCGTAAAGTTTACTGAAATTCCATTTGAACTTACAACTCCGACAGGTGCAGCGATAATTGCTTCGGGATCAAAGGGACTGCTTTTCGAAAAAAATTTTAATGTAGAACGAATCGGATTTGGTGCCGGTACAAAAGATATTCCGAATATTCCAAACCTTTTAAGATTGGTGATAGGGGAATTAGTCGAAGATTATGCAACTGATGAAACATACTTAATCGAAACGAATATCGATGACATGAATCCAGAACTCTATCCATACGTTATCGAAAAACTTTTTGAAATCGGAGTTCATGACGCTTATCTAATTCCAATCATTATGAAAAAAGGGAGACCTGGAATAATTCTATCAACGTTATGCGAATCGAGCAAAATTGACGATGCACTCAAAATAATATATTCTGAGACTACAACACTTGGTGTTCGAATTATAAAAACAGATCGGCGAAAGCTAAACCGCAGCTTCGATGAAATCGAAACTACATTCGGAAAAGTGAAAGTTAAAATTTCTGAATCGCCGGAGGGAAAAAAAATCATTCCAGAATTTGAAGAGTGTAAAAGAATAGCACTAGAAAAAAATATTCCTATCTCAAAAATCTACGATGAGATCCTGAAGAAGAATAATTAAGCAGTCAAGTTAATATTCAGTATTTATAATAGATTCTTCACAAAGAGTATTTATTTTTGCTTATCAATTTCATCATTTTAATTGATTTATCTCGACAAGTTTTAAACTTTTAGCTCAGATATCTAATTTTGTATAAACACTACCTCCCCTGTGAAGAAATGAAACTAACTACAAAGAGAAATTAAAATGGAATTGTATTTACTTATTGTGATAGTACTATTCACGCTGGCAATCTCAGACTTAGTTGTCGGCGTAAGTAATGATGCTGTGAACTTTAGCAAATAGTTGGAACACTCTGTAGTGCTCGAGTAACTGCCGTGAAAAATTTCAGAATGAGTCACAATGAATTCTTTTTTACCTTTAACGGCGTCCTTAGTGAATCTCAAAAAGTCCTGTAATAAAAGTAGATTTGGAAGTTTACATTCATTCGTTGAATCTATATCGCTGATATAATCAGTGTGCAAACCGTCTGACAAAATAACAGCATTAATTCTGTCATAATATTTTTCATTTTTTAAAATTTCTCTCACGCCGCCATATCCAGCAGAAAAAGATGTAATATAAAGCCGCTCATAATCTTTCCATTCAAATCCCGCAATAGAGTCACGAAGAATAATAAGAGTTGTATCAATAACAGTTTGAAAATAATTCTGATCACTAAATGCAATTCTATAAGGAGAGGAGAGTGAACCAAGTTGAAGCGAGATCAGTATTCCATTAACTCCAACTTTATTAAAGTTTTCGATTACAACTTTCGAACTCCCATGCAAGTGAACGAAAAGGCGGTATGGTTTCTCGCCGGGATTAAAATTAGCAGGAAGATGTATTTTGCCTTTCTCGATTATGAATTCTTTCGATGAAAGATTTTGGGCAAAAATATCACAATGAGAGAACAGCATAAAACAAAAAAAATAAAAGAGAGTTTTCATTTAATTCTTCCTAAAAAATCCCATCTTCGCTCCGGCCAGAAGTGCATTGACAAACTCGGCGCAGCACCATGAAAGCGGCGAAGCTGGTGAACAATCCTCTCCTGAGAGATAAATGCGTTCAGGCATTAAGCGATATGAATTTGAATTTTCCATCATCCAGTTTATTAAAAGAAAATATTTTTCTTTATCATTCACTCGGCAATGGTACTGTGCCGCGGCTGAAGTCGTGAAGAAAAATAAATCGTGTCCATAGGCAGCCAGCCCTTCATTTGGCGAATCGAAATATTGAATTCCGTACCCAAGTTTTCTGCAATTGTTCCAAATGAATTCGTTGGTTTGCAGTAAATGTTCATTTATGTTATAATCCCACACTATTCCAAAGTTGACAGACGTATCCCACAAAAATCTTGAGTTCAATTCTTCCTTTGGACGTAAATCAATGTAAGACTTTATGCTTTTATCAAACATTTTAAACAGATTCGCTTCGATAAACTTTGCAGCGATTTCGTATTTGTTAGCTCGTTCAAGATCTTTTAATCGACGGCAAATCTCTGCTCCCTTTCTCAAGCCCGAAATGGAAATCATATTTGTTGCAGGTAAATAACCAGGCCACTCGATGATTCCTCCTTCGTGCAGTAGTCCATTTGCATCAACTTTTGTAACAAGAAAATCTAAGAATGATTTTATCGCTCCAAAATGTTCTTTCTTAATTCGACCGGTTTTTTTCCAAATTTCATAAACTAAAATTGTGAAATAGCTGTTGCTATCCCATTCAGGGACGTCGTATTTCGCACCGCTGCCAGCATCAACAGCATTTGCATTCGCATCGTATCGTGCAAAAAGTTCCCCTTTAGTTTTGTTTGGTATTTTTTCGTTCGACCAAAAGTCTAAGACTTTTACTGCAGAAGAAATATGTCCGGAGCTTACGAAAGCACGCGCAGTCATTAATGCATCGCGCGGATAAAGCTGAGGCATTCCGTTAGTTACAAATTGTCCGGTAATATCTGCTGGGATTATTCCGTTTAAATTTGATGAATAAGCGGCATAAAGATTTCTTTTATAGAAGTCTAAAATTATGCTGTCAGAAAAATTTGGAATATTCCCGGAATTGATCCATGTGTTCCAATATCTTGAAGCTGATTCCAAAGGATATTTTTCTTTTCGTATAGAATTAAGTTTGCGGCGAAGCTCAACTTCATTCTCACCAATAACAATATAGAAATCGCAATATTTTTTCTTGTTTGTGTTCGTTTGAATTAAATATTCATCTTTCAGAGTAAGCTGATTTGCAGATTGTTCGCTTGAAGCAAAAAGCATTTTTCGTCCGTCTGTCCATTCAAACGAGAATGCATTTATTCCCCGATCATACTGCGGCTGAGATTTGAGTAATATCAGTTTATCAGTCTTGATTGAATCGTTTATAACAACACTGTATGAAATTTCCCTTCCCTTCGAATCTGCTACTATTCGTGTTACAATTATTCCATCTTTTGTAATAAAAGTTTTAAGAGTAAATTTCTCATTATTTAATTTTGAGTTCGTCGTTGCGGTAAAAAATTCATCTGAAATTATTTGGTTTTTCAATTGTGGAATTTTTAAATAAGTTGAACGTATATAGCTTGCGGTATAATCGCTGAAATACAATCTTTGAATACCTTTTCCCTGCGTTCTCGGATCATCCGAATAAACAGCGCAAACATTTCCATTCCCCAATATCATATACCCTTTGTATGCTTTGTGCTTTAAAGAATCTTTTGCAACAGCGGGATCACATAGCAATGTAATTAATAAAAAAAGGAGTAAGGAACTGTGTTGAGAAAAAAGATTTTTCATGACTTCTCCGCATTAAATATCAAAATCTCTGACAGAGGTTTCCTAAAAATATTTGGGACTTTTGCTTCTTTTGCCGGAAAACCGACCGGTATTAATAAAAATGGTGTTTCATTCTTTGGACGTTTCAAAATTGTCCGTAAAAAACTCATTGGACTTGGTGTGTGAGTTAATGCGCAAAGTCCGGCATTGTGAATTGCAGCCAATAAAAATCCGACTGCAATTCCAACTGATTCATTCACGTAATAATTCTTTTTGATTTTGTCTTCAATTAGCTCATAATCAATTTTGAACACTACAATGAGATAAGGCGCTGTTTCAATAAAATCTTTGTGCCAGTCAGTTCCAAAGGGTTCAAGATCATCTTTCCATTCGCTTGGGAACCTTGATTCATAATTTATCTTCTCTTCTTTTTCTGCGGCTATTCGAATCTCCTTTTTAATTTCTTCTTTGTCAATCACAACAAACTTCCACGGCTGCTTGTTTGCGCCCGAAGGTGCAGTTCCCGCAGCAGAAATTATTTTTTCAATAACACCTCGACTTATTGGCTCATTAGAGAAATTCCGAATACTTCTTCGTTTTTTTATGAGATCATAAAAGCTGTCCGCACTATTTTTTTGTTCTTCTTCCGGGACTTTCTCGAAATATAAAGGAATGAATTTTTCTTTTGACATTGGTGATGTTCTAATTTTTGGTAAAAATAAGGAGAATTTTATAATTAATCCGACACTCAAAATTATTCAGTTTTAATTCGATAATACAAATGGAGGTTTATCTCAAATCCGAGATAACAACTTCAAGAAAAAAAATAGGATTAAACAATAAAAACTTTATTAGATACATTAAATCATGTGCTTCTCGGCAGCCCAACCGAGCTGGAAAAAAATTATCTGTTCGAAATGCTTATCGAAGTCGCACGAATACGAATTCGATTTGTATCGAAGACGAAATATTTTTCTCTTGAGAGAAATGAAATCTCGATGGATGATATTGCTCTTGAAGCGGTATCAAATCTTCTTTCTAACAACGATGCCGACTATCTCGATTCACTGCGAAAGACATTCGTCTCTTGGGATCCAAAAATCACCACCGAAGAAGAAGCCAATTTTTTTGTGAATAAAATTCTTGACCGTTCAATCTATCAGAGCATTGTTAAAAAATACACCGAGATCGATCCACTCTTCTCAAAAATCCTAAAAGAAATTAAACGCATTCATTTAGCAAATCATCAATTTAAATTGATACAAAAAACCGGAGTTGATTATTTGTCAATGGTTTCGGATGAGGAGTTTAATGAGCTTAACCTAATACCTCAGGACGAACTGATTGTGCTAACCATTAACCAGTATCCGGACAACAACTACATCCGCGGCTGGATAGAGGAAGTTTTCAATTCAATTTTAGAGTTTACAGAATACAGCCCTATGTTACCGATTAACAGTCTTGCACTGAAAATTAAAATCGAAATGGGCGCTGTTCATAAAATAGATTTGAATGTTCTACCCGATCCTGAAATGATAGTCCTTTACAAAGAAGGAATAGTTTTCTCCCTTAAAAAAGTTCATACAAGGATACAAAGTTTAACAAAGAAAAAAGAAGCCTACGATGAAAAAACTTCAGCAATCTTCTCTGATGCCATCACAGATATTGCAAACGATTTAATGCAGGGCGAAGTAGTAAAAAATTATTATAATTACCTAAGATATTACGACTCCAATCTAACAATAGATGTTTATCGTGATACTTACCGCTCACAATTCGAGTATTTAATCAAGCTTCTTAAAAACGAAATAGCTAATTACTATTTAGAGTTCTAGAATTTTCGAATTTCAATCTGCAATCTTAAACTTTTCATACATGCTCGTTCCTCTCACTTCTGGATAGTACATCAGCATTCCAATAGAAGGCATAACATTAAACTCTCCTGGAATTTGTGCTCGCAAGATATAAGAGAATTCGTGTTCACCTTTGCCGAACCAAGTCGAAAAGAATGCGACCTTTTCATCTCGGACTTCGCGATCCGCATAGTTACGATGGAAAAATGGCGGCTCGATTATTCTTCCCGAGCTATAAGTGTTGTAAATCGCTTCATCTTTTACGACTTCACATCCAGGTGGAATTGGATCTTCGAGCATGAAAAATTCTTGCGATGTTTTATTCTGCACCTTGATACGGACTAAAATTTCATCTCCAGAATTTGCAAGTCCATTGAATTTTGTCAGTTTGTTGACAAATGCATCCCCTTCTTTCACTCTGCTGATAAAATAATATTCGCGTTGAATTTCAAAATTCTCTTTTATAGGTCTTTCTAATCTTTCATTTGAATAGTATTTCATTAAGGATGAATAGTATAATTTACCCTTACCTTGTTTTGAAATGGTGATTTTATTTTTTCCGGTTTTCAATCCTCCAGGTTCAACTGAGATTTTAAATTCCTTGTCAAATAAATTTTCTTTTGTGAAAGATTTTTTCTGGACAATATTATCATTCACAGAAATCATCGTTGTAAAGTCCGGTTCAAGCTCTTTGCTTTTTTTCAAATAATCAGTTAAAGCAAAAATTGCCATTGCAGTTTGCTTTGTCGAATTCCAAGAAGTTCCTCTTCTTTGAAGCATCAGCCATCTTATCGCTTTCTCGATAATTTCAGAATTTTTTGTTTCGTTGAGAAGTGCACGTACGGCAAAAGCAGTTGTTTGAACTTTATCTTCCTGCCATCGGTATTTAAAATCTTCACCGGTCCAATAAACACTTTGTCCTTCATAAACCGCATGCTTTAAGAGGGATTTTGACATGCTGCTAACAATTTTATCGCGATCGTATTTTTCGGCAGCAATGGAGATCAATGCTTCAACATATGGATTAGGTTTTTCGTGAGACATGCCAGCAAAAATTTTATCGAATAGCTCATAATCAAATTTGTGAATTGAATATTCAGCAAATGCAAGTGAATATAGCATATACGCCTTCGTTTCATCTTCAAGCTCTTTACTATTTAGTAATTGATCTTTCAAGCTTTTTAATCCACTCGAAAAAACGTTTTCGTCAATTTTAAAATCAGCTTGTTTTGTCAGAGCAAGTCCATAAACAACATACGCTGTCATGAACGGATGAGTCTTGTCATTCGTCCACCAGCCCCATCCTCCATCGGAATGCTGCAGATCATATAATCTTTTTAATCCGGTGGAAACCATTTTGGGAAGTTCAGCAATTGTCCCTTCCTTCAAAGGAGCGTTCAGATCTCTGAAAACATTTGCTACAACTATTGTAGGAAGAAATCTGCTCATCGTTTGTTCGACGCATCCATATGGATAACCAACGAGATCATCAAGAGCACCAAGAATTGCTGCCGCAATTGAGGGCGAAGAAGACAAATAAAGTTTAACTTTTCTCACATCTGCGTTTTCAGGAATAAATATTTCTTTTGTTATTGTCGATGAAAAATCTGAAATACTTGCAATATCCGTTTCAACCATTTCAACGCCGAACGGCTCGATCGGAATTTTCATTTCGACAGCATCGGATTCTTCGTTAGTGAGGGCTTTGGCTGTTAAGATTATCTCCTTTACTGGATTATCAACCTTAACAACCCAATTAATTCTAATTTCAGAATCTTTTTGAATTTTGATTTTCCACTGATTGTCTGCGCTTGGATTTTCTGATGAATTATCGAGATAAGATTTTTTTACTAGTGCATTCTTTGCTTCGAGTGTAATCTGCGTAAGCTTTTCCTCATTAAGATAATTATGTATCATCGTCGAGATTGTGATTTCATCTTTTTCCCGAAGATACCGCGGTGTTTCCATTCTTATTATCAAATCTTTTCGAGTGATTGTTTTAGAAATTTCTTGCCCGACTTTCGAGCTGGGAGTAATAACCCGAACTGTAGATCTCCACGTCGTCAAATTGTCAGGATATTTTATTTGAACTTTTGCAATTCCATTTTCATCTGTCCTAACTTCTGGAAGCCAAAGCACAGCATCGCGAAAATCACTTCTCAATTCCGGCTCAATGAAAAATTCCTGTCCGCTTGAAGAAGCCATTTTGGACATCATTGGCGCTTCAAATAAAGCTGCTCCTTCATCGACTCCGTTCCGCATTAACATCATATCAGATTTTCTATAGCGAATAGGATAGAATTCATGCTCTATTTGAGTTAGTAAAATGTTTTTCAAATTAAGTTTTTGATTATTAGCGATTTCAAAATTCGATATTATCTTTGAGACATAATTGCTGTTTTTGAAAATCAGTGAATACTTCCCAGCACGAAGATCTGAAAAAGTAAATTCTCCCTTTTTATTCGTTTTCGTTTCTGCTCGATATTTTCCCTTTTGCAGTATGACCTGAACATGTTCAATCGGCAGATCATTCTGTTCATTTAAAACTCGACCGAGTATGGAACTTGCACCGCTTTCTTCCATTTCATAAAAATTAATTTTCTCCTCCGCAGCCGATTGTACCGACTTCCCCTGGTAATAATAATTCGTGGAAGTGAATGATGTATTTACATAATAATTCCCTCCTGTATAAAAGTAGTTTTTAATGTTTGGAGTGCTTTCATCTTTAATTGCATAAATACTTTCATCAATAGTACCAATTGACAACTCAGCATTTTTTACAGGCTTATTCAAATAATCTTTAACTCTGATTGTAATTTCACCCTTTGAGTTCGGTTTGTAGATTAGCTTATCGTTCTCGATCTCAACCTGCAGAAATTTATCTTCAGGAAGAACCGCAATCCGTTTTTGTCCGCTGAAGACGGAATTATCATAAAAGAATGACGCAGCAAGAGTTATCACATTCGGAAAATCTTTTTTTATTTCTTTTGAAATTGTTGTGCTGTAACCATCCAGTTGAAGCACGTCATAGCTGAGTATTGATGATGATTCAAGTGTGATTAAAGCATTTGCATTTTGAATTGGAGAAATGATTAATGCTTCAAGTTTGTCGCCAGCAGTATAAACTTCTTTATCTGTAATAATTTGAAGTCCGCCGACATTCCAATAGAATCCCTTTCTATCATTTACCCAAAAATTTCCTTTTGCGGTAATTATGTTCTTATTTAAATCATATGCTTTTACGAGATATGAGTACATTCCTTTTTCTTTTGGATAGAAGTAAACAAACGAGACGCCGTCATTTTTGGTTTCGCCGAATAATGTATCGATATCCTCCATAAAAGTCTCATTGTGTTCGTAAAATTGACGACGAATGTAAACAGTAAATTTTGTCTGGATCGGTTTTTCAGCGAAATCAAATGCACGAATTTTTAATTGAACCTTCTCGGTCGGTCTAAAGAGATATTTTTCCGGATTTGTTGATAGCTGAAATTCACCACGGCTGACAAATATTTTCGCTGAACCTTGGATTTCGCGTCTGCTCTGATCGGTCACCTTTGCCACGATATAATACTCGAAATCAATATCACTTTTTTCTTCTATTTTATATTCAAACTCGAACGTGCCTTCAGGAGAAATTTTTCCTTCACCCTCATATAGCAAAATATTTTGAGGAACAGGATAATAATCCATAAAGCATCCTCTGTAAAACCATGCATGCGGCTCGAAATACCACCAGGGTCTCCAAATATTTCTTTTGTAGATTTCATACTTTACATCAGCAGTTGATACCGGACTGCCAAAATAATAATCTGCTTTAACTCTCCCTTTAAGTGTGCTGCCGAATGTGTATTGCGATTTTTCGGTTGTGACTTCGACTTTGTATTCCGGCTTTTTGTATTCCTCCACTCGAAAGCTCGTTGAGTAAGTCTGTGAATTAACTATAACATTGAGTGCATAGTCTCCTAGCGCAGGCTCTTCGTCAAGCTCATATGTCCCATTAATTGTTCCAGCGGAATTCGTAATCAGATTTTTTGAATAAACTTCTTCTCCTTTTGGATTGCGGATTGATACAGTAACTTTTTTATTTGGATAGTTTGAATAATCACCGTACTGATTTTCACGAATTATAGATTTGAAATGGACTTTTTGGCTTGGGCGGTAAACTGGTTGATTTGTGTATGAGTAAACTTTGATTTTATCATATTGATTAAAGTAAGAGTATAAATAATTATCAGACAGAAATTGTTCGTCGTTGCTTTTGCCTGCAACCGCGAGCTGTTGTCCAATTTCATTGTTCACAAGTTTGTGATAAATCGAACCATACTTATCCGACTTCAGTTCAAGAGGTTTTTGTTCCCCAACTATTAATCTGATATCAGCATTCGAAATTGGCTCAGAAGTTCTTCGATTGGAAACATAGATTAATATATCGCGTTCGGAGTTTTTAGTGATTAAGCCGATTTCAGAAACTGTAAACATCGCAGCCGATTTCAAATCTCTTACTTGAGCAGCAATAATATAAATTCCTTTTCGATCAATCTTACCAAGTGAGATATTTTCATTTGCCCAATTGTACCGCTGAAGTTTTATATTTTTAGAAAATTCTTTAACAAATTCAACGTATTCAGAAAATCTTTGCTCATCGAATTTTGAATTATAGTCTGGAAAGATTGACTTTAAGTTTTCGGAAAAATCAAATATGTCTCTTATGCGGTAAAGTCGAACGTTGAGATTTCGGCTCTTAAGATTATAACCATTGACGCTCAATTGAACCTCATCCCCGGGCAGATAATTTCTATTTGAGTAAATGTAAAGATTCCCTTCATCCTGAGCAGAACGTTCACCGGAAAAGAAGAGTAAAAGCGGGGTAATTGAAAGGAGCAGGATAAGTAATAATTTATTCGTTTTCATTTTTGTTCCTCATTATCGAGTTAACTATGCAAGTATAACTAAACGAACTTGAATTTGTGCCTGGAAAAATTAATAGGAGTATAAAAATTAATCATGTTTTGAACGAACTGATTTTTGGAATTTAGACCTTATCGAAATTCTC
>CAZNDS010000037.1:0-18281 GCA_964571865.1 uncultured Ignavibacteriaceae bacterium
GTTAGGTTTCACTTGCTCGAAAAGATTGTCGAGCTGCCAGAAGTAATGAGCAAAAATTCTCCCCCAGCAGGTTCAAACGACTTGAAAAATCTTGGAAAACTTTTTGAAGAAGTATGGAAGAAAGCAGATTCGTTAAATCCTGGTTTTGATTTCTCCAAATACGATGTATTTACAATTTTTCATGCTGGAGTGGGACGCGATATAAATTTAACCGAGAACTTTAATCTCGATAAAGACATCCCTTCTGTATTTCTCAATCTTAAAACGCTCAAACAATTTTTTGGAAGTTCTTACGAAGGGGTAAAGGTCGGATCACCATCTTTCAAAATTACAAACTCAATGATCATTCCAGAAACTGAAAGCCGCGAAGTTTTTTCATTCACTGGAACCGTTTTATTAGAATTAAGCATTAATGGACTTATGGCGGCAAGTTTTGCAAGTTATCTTGGACTTCCGGATTTATTTGATACCGAAACCGGTTTGACTGCCATTGGGCGATTCGGCTTAATGGATGGGCAGGCAATGTTTAATTACGGCGGCTTATTTCCACCTGAACCTTCTGCCTGGGAAAAATGGTATTTAGGATGGATTAAGTTTGAAGAAATTGATTTTTCAAAAACTGGGATAAATGTTTTTACTCCGTCAGCATCAACAGAAAGAAAAAATACTGTAATTAAAATTCCAATTAATCCTTATGAATATTTTTTGGTTGAAAATCGTCAGCGTGATACAGCCGGCGATGGAGTCAAAATAAAGACTATCATTAATTGATCAACTATTGAAAAGATATTTCCTAAAGACACAACCGGCTTCAAATATTATCAAATTGATTCCGTTGATGGTGTAGTAATTGATGTTGACGAGTTCGATTGGGCTTTGCCTGGATCAGGAATTTTGATCTGGCACATTGATGACAACATTATTGCGTCTAAGATAAATGAAAATAAAATCAATGCAGATAAAAACAATCGCGGCATCGATCTCGAAGAAGCTGACGGCATTCAAGATATTGGCGTGCAATTCAGGACAATTTTTGGTGATGTAGTCGTCGGTGATGGCGACAAGGCGGATTTTTGGTTCAAAGGAAATTCATCCAAACTTTATAAGAATGAATTCAGTGGTTCATCTCTGCCAAATTCTAATTCGAATAGTGGTGCTCCCAGCTACGTTAAGCTCAATAATTTCTCTACTAATGGCAACTCAATGACTTTTGATTTGAGTTTTGGCAGCGACGAGGTCAAACAAGTTTATAAAACAAGGATCGATGAAACAGCAAACAATTTCTATCTATTACCAAATTCGGTAAATTCAAACAGGGTTTACTATTCGAAAGATAATTTCTTCGGTTATTATGATAAAAATTTACGGCAGGTAGTCCCTATTACAAATCAGCTCAAAGGTAAACCTCTTAGTTTTAACTTAGAAGGATTCGGTGTCGGTAAAAGGCAGCATTTTACTTTTTTAGTATCCGATAGTCTGAAATTAATTTATGTTAGTGATACAGTATTTAATATCTCCTCGTTCTCGGTTGGTGATCAACTTGGTTCAAATCTAATAGCTGTGGAATACTTTCGGGGTGGAATTCCAAATCCTTATGGTAATTTTTATTTGGTTTTTGATGATATGGCTGGAAATCTATATCAATTTTATCCGAATGATTCTACGACAACAAAAATCGTAAATGGAACAGGACAGATTGTTGATTTATCGTTTGGATTAAATCGTCTTTCTTACATAACTTCGGCTAAAATTAACAATGCACATCTTTTGAGTTCAACCCATCCAATAACGCTTGCAAGTCTCATTGATAATTCTTTGTCACAATCGGGTTCTGGTTTTTTTGCTACATTGAATGATGTTAAGTCCGCGGTGTTATACGAAGGTGGTGAATTAGAAATATTTGGACAGGATGGTTCTGTCGCGAATGTTAAAATCAATTCTTCTAAAGCTGTCAAATCGCTTTCAATCGGTGACATTAAAAACGATGGAAACAATTACATCATTGTGAATGCGAGTGATAAAATTCTTGCCTACAATAAAAATGGAAACTTAGCTGCTAATTTTCCAATATATCATCCAGCAAAGAAATATTTCGTTGGAAATATTTATTTAGCAGATTTGAATAACGATAAAACTCCGGATTTAATTGTTGAATCAGAAGATGGACAATTGCTCTGTTTCGATCCGCTTTCTGGCAAACTGCTGAAGGAGTATCGAGTTTCGCTTGGAGTTGGTTCGAGGAATTCTTCCGTCTTGTTGAATGAGGATGGAAAATTATTTTATCATACAGTCAGTGACAGCGGATGGTATCAAGTATTTCAGCTCAGTTCATCAGAAAAAGAGATTCACTGGAATGGTTCGAGAGGGAATTTTCTTTCTCAGAATTCTTCTTCTGTTCCAAAAAGCAGCTTGAGAAAACAGGAATTTTTACCGAAGAATCTTGTCTACAACTGGCCGAATCCGGTTTATGATGGAAAGACTAACATTAGATATTATGTCAGTGAGGATTCTAAAATAAATATTCGAATATTCGATCTCGCCGGAGATTTTGTAGCTGAACTTAAAAGCTCTGCCAAAGGCGGCATTGAATCTGAAACCGTTTGGGATGTTTCGGGTATTCAGAGCGGGATTTATCTCGCACGTGTGGAAGCAGTCTCGGGAACAAAAAAAGATTTCGCGATTATTAAGATTGCGATTATAAAGTAGGAGATAATTATAGATAATTTTTACTGCCCATTAAATGGGTAAAATAATCTATTACAACATAAAAGGAGTTTTTTATGAAGTGCACCATCGTTCTTATCTTTCTCCTGTTTCTTGCGGAGGGTTTTAACCAGACTCTAAGTCTGAGAGATACTACTAACCAGTATGATTATATTATTATCACTGTTCCAGAATTCGTTTCAAGTTGCGAAGTATTCAAACTCCACAAGCAAAATGTGCGAGGATTTAAGGTGTTAATTGCTGATACACAGCAAATATTCTCTGAATTTAATTCAAGACTTACTAAACAGGATAATATTCGTGAGTTTATAAGTTATGCTGGGACGTTTTGGAGGTCGCCGAGGCCAAAGTATTTTTTGCTTGCTGGAAGTTTAACTAAAATAGTTAATTATAAAGTAATAAGTATCCCAGGTTTTCCTTATACTGATACGGTAATGACTGATTTCTACTATTCCATCAGTATCTACTCAGCAGACACCCTTAAAATAAATTTTTCTGTAGGGAGGGTATCGGCTAATACTCAAACCGAACTAATTAATTTCTTTAATAAAATTATCACTTACGAAAGCAATTCAACGCTTTCACCTTGGAATAATAGAGCTTTATTAATTGCTGATGATGGCAAAACTCCAACTCAAAATGCAGGCGATTATTTTGAACGAATTGCATTTTTACTCGCCGGAAAGTTACCTGAATATATAATTCCTAAGTTTATATTCCAATCCGATACTTCTCGGTTTTATGGGAACAGAGATTCTATATTGAAATATTTTCAGGAAGATGGAACAGCCATTGTATTTTTTCTTGGATTTAGTAATGGCATCCAATTCACTCATGAAAATATGTTTCATCTGAATGATGTTGAACTAATTCAGAATGATCCAAAATATTTTATTTTTGCATTTCTTGGTTGCAATCAAACGATGTCTGATACAGTCATTAGGAGTATAAGTGATAAGTTGATTTTGCACAACTCAGCTTCTATTGGAGGATATGCTCCAACTGGAGTAATCTGGGGTAGTATTGGTTCTATGTTTTTAGAGCAAGTTTCAAAAAGAATATTTAGAAGTCCAAATCTTTCACTCGGCGAAATACATTTATCAGCCATGAATACTATACTTGAACCATCTGTATATTATACATTAAGGTTGTATAATATTTTTGGTGATCCTTCATTGAAATTAAGATTTGATATTTCTGCAGGAAGTGAGAATCCAACTGGGAAAAATCCGACCATTTATTTACTCAAGCAGAATTATCCAAATCCCTTTAATCCCAAAACGGCGATCAGTTTTTCTATACCGAATCAAAATTTTGTCGTTCTCAAAATATTTGATGTTTTGGGAAATGAAGTTGCAGTTTTGGTCAATGAAGAAAAAAGTCCTGGTCATTATCAAATTGATTTCGATGCGAGCAGATTTTCAAGTGGAGTCTATTTGTACCAACTCCGCTCTGGAAATTTCATTTCAACAAAAAAAATGATTTTAATCAAATGATATAAACTACGTCCTCTGTGGTGATGGGAAATTCTTCATCTCACCACAGAGGACACAAAAAGCACAAAGTCTGAAAAAGAATTGGAAGACATGAACAAAATACGTCATATAATTGGTTGTGCCATGAAGGTTTGCTCCAATCTTCAACTCTTGATTAATTTTTAATGTGAAGCTATTAAAGGAAGGAACTAGACGCTTTGTTTTTTAGATATGTTCATAATGCTCTGTGCAACTCTGTGAACTTTGTGGCTGGAAAGATAAGTTGTTTTTACAACAGAGAACACAAAATACCACAGAGAGTACTTTTTATTCTACTAATCCTTTTCTCTCTTAACGTGGGATTCGCACAGTTCAACGAATATCATCCCGAAGTAAATTGGATGACGATTGATCGTGAGAATTTTGCAGTTCACTTTCACGATGGTGCTGAACGAACGGCTAAAGTGGTCGCGAAGATTGTTGAAGAAATCTATGAACCATTAACCTTATTTTATGGATACAAGCCAGACAAGGTTCATTTCGTGATTAAAGACATAGACGATTATGCAAATGGTGTTACATATTTCTTTGATAATAAAATTGAAATTTGGGCTTCTCCATTAGATACCGATCTTCGCGGCACGCACAACTGGCTCCGAAACGTGATCTCGCATGAATTCACTCACATGATCCAGCTTCAAGCGGCAATGAAGGCACCAAGAACTCTGCCTGCGTTTTATCTTCAATGGCTAAATTACGAAGATGAAAGACGCCCGGATGTTCTGTACGGTTTTCCGAATATGATCATCTCGTATCCAGTTCCAATGATCAATGTTCCACCATGGTTCGCAGAGGGAACTGCACAATACATGAGAAAAGAATTCAACTACGATTTTTGGGATTCGCACAGAGATATGATTCTGCGCGAATATGTTTTAAGCGGACGAATGCTTACCTGGAACGAAATGAGCGTTTTTGATAAGACGAGTCTTGGCAATGAGTCTGTCTATAATTCAGGTTTTGCTTTGGTGAAATACATTGCAGAAAAATATGGCGAAGCAAAATTGATTGAGATTAACAACAATCTTCGCTCCGGCTTTTCATTTACAATAGATGGTGCGATTAAAAAAGCGATTGGAATTTCTGGAATCGAGCTTTATGAAGAATGGCGGGATTACTTAAAAAACGAATACAAACGCCGGACACAAAACATCCGCACGAAATTAGTAAGCGGTGATAAAATCGAACCGGAAGGATTCGGGAATTTTTATCCGATCTATTCACCTGATGGAAAAAAGATTTATTATGTATCGAACAAAGGGGCTGATTATTTCATTAATTCAATCCATGAATATGATACCGAAACTAAAAAATCCAAATTGATCAAATCCGGTGTGGGATCAACCTTATCAGTAACTAAGGATGGTGTAAAACTTATCTATTCAAAACTCACTGAGAAAAACAAAAATTGGGTAAGCATCCACGATATATATGTTTACGATTTGAAATCTGAAGAAGAAACAAGATTAACTTACGGATTGCGTGCGAATAATCCTGCTTTATCGAACGACGGTACAAAAATCGTGTTCATCTTTCAAAAGGATGGGACTTTGAATGTCGGTTTGATAGATATCGACGGGAAAAATTTTAAAGTAATTACGTCATTTAAGAACGGAGAACAAGTTTTCAATCCAAAGTTTTCACCAAACGCTGACTTTATTGTTTTTGATTATTCAATGAATGGCAGCCGCGATATTGCAAGAATTAATGTCGACGGGACAGATTTCCAATTTGTATTGAGTTCAATTGAAGTTGATGAGAGAAATCCCGTAATGCCGAATGACAGCACAATGATTTATTCTGCAGATGAGAATGGAATTTTCAATCTGTACAAAATCAATTTGATATCGAATGAGAAAAGGCAGCTGACAAATGTTCTTGGCGGAGCGTTCATGCCATCGCTTAGTCAATCAAATGGAATTGTGTATGCAGGTTACGAATCAACTGGTTATAAAATATTTGAATTGAAGAATCCCGCCGATGATGAACTCTCACATTTTAATTATTTACCGAACGTTGAAATTGATGGTTCGGTAAAAAATGCTAATTCGTTAGCAGGAGTTGAATTTGACTTTCAGAGATTGAGAAACTTTGATGATCGAATTATCCCAGATTATGATATAAATAATTACAAAGGTACTTTCACAAAACTCGCAATCATACCTTTTGTTCGATTGGATAATTACAGCAAGAAAGCAAAAGGGATTGAATTGTTAAAACCCGGAGTATATTTCTATTCAAGCGATATGCTTAATCGTTTCAACATTTTCGGAAGTGCAGCTATTAACACAAGATGGGAAAGGGATATATTTGCATCACTTGAGTATCGTGATAGAATTCCAGGACTTTATTCACTCGGTTTGAAGCCTGAAATATCTTTGCAAGCATTCAATGTTAGTCGAACGAGTGAAAATGTTATCGGATTATTTCCGGATACGGTTGGTGGAATTATAAATTATGGTTTGAAAATACCTATTGAAGTTGGTTACAACTTATTAGAATTTGATTTTATTGCTAAGCATCCGATTTTTTCAAAACTTCACAATCTTGAGTTTAAAGTTGTATATAGTCGTTATGAAGCGATCATCGGAAGCTTTTTACTTCCAGGAAATCTGCTCTATCCAACAACACGTGATGTATATTTAAAGGGATGGAACTTTGGATTTGCTTATCGATTTGAAAACTTTAGCAGAACTAAAGACATGGACGTTAATCCATATGGGACTAAAATAGATATTCAATACGAATATTCGACAAATGATTTTAATCCTGAAGAATATTACGATGAAAATTCCGGAACTCTTGTGACTCGATTTGAAAAAACTAATTTCAATCGACTCGAATTGAATTTACTTCAGGCATTCAAATTACCGGCTTGGAAGCATTCGCTTACTGTTCAACTTCGCGGAGGAACAATCATTGGTCCGCAGACAGACGACTTCTTCGATTTTTATCTTGGTGGTCTGATTGGAATGAAGAGTTATCCCTTCTATTCAATAAGCGGTAATGAATTCGCTCATGTTAATATCACTTATAGGTTCCCAGTTTTTGAACATATTGATTCACGCATCGGACATTTGTACATAGATAAAGTCTATGCTTCTATTTATGGTGATTTTGGAAATGCATGGAACGGAACAAGCACAAAGCTTAGTGATTTTAAGAAGGGAATTGGCGGAGAAATTAGGTTGCAGCTTAATTCATTCTACTTGTTTCCGACAAGCCTCTTTTTCAATGCATCTTATGCTTTTGATGAATTCCTAAGAGAGAATTCATTCACAAGGGAAACGATTAGATACGGAAAAGAGTGGAGAATGTATTTTGGGATTCTATTCGGATTTGAATTTTAATCTTTAACATATTTTTTTTGAGTGAAAATATATTTAATTGAATTTGGAAACTATTGAGATTCGTTTATGAAAAAAATTTTTTTTGTTAGTTGTTTAATAATAATTACTCAATCGATCTTCGCCCAGAGAATAAGCGAGAATTACTCGACTGGAAACTTATCAACTGATTTAAAATCAAATTTTAAGTATCAGTCGTTTGAGTCAAAATCTGTATCGATTGCACAAAGTGAAAAATCTGTTTTGCTAGCCGGAGTACTCTCCGCAGTGATCCCTGGTGCTGGCGAGATTTATTCAGAAAGTTATATCAAAGGGGGAATATTTTTATTGATCGAAGCAGCTGCTTGGTATTTTAATTTTTCTTACTTACAAAAAGGTGATGATCAAACAGTTGTATTTAAAAACTTTGCCGATTCTTACTGGAGTGTCGTCAGATACGCTGAATGGCTGAATCGTTTTGCAAGCGATCTTGGAGGAACGAGTAATATTTTGATTAATGCTGATTCAACTCTTAAACCCTGGCAGAGAGTAAATTGGGATGAAGTGATTTCAGCAGAGAGAAGCATTAAAGAATTTTCACACACTCTTTATCCGCACGGAGACCAGCAGTATTACGAATTGATCGGAAAATATCCTCAATACAACAAAGGCTGGAACGATGCCGATCCAAACACCAAAAGATATTACGATAATCTATCGTCAAACTTTCTTTATTACTCTGGACTGAGAGGGAAGGCAAACGATTATTACAACGTTGCTGCTAAAGCAGTCTTAGCAGTTGTTTTAAATCATATTTTGAGCTTAGCTGATGCAATATGGACAGCTAACAACTATAATTCAGAATTAAGATCAAGTCTTTCAATGGAAAGACTGGATTTAGGATTTTACACTGAATATTACCCGCAATTGAGCCTGAAACTCTCTTTTTAATTATTTGATTTTAGCACCTCTCTTGAATATATTTTACATTAATGAAAATACCTATTGTTGTAATTGTTGGAAGACCAAACGTCGGCAAATCAACTTTGTTCAATCGACTCGTTGGAAAACGTGATGCAATTGTCGATAAAGTCAGCGGAGTAACAAGAGACCGTAACTACGGTGAAGTTGAGTGGTGCGGGAAATTATTTAATCTAATTGATACTGGGGGCTTCGTACCGGATTCAGAAAATGTATTTGAACAGGCAATCATTGAACAGATCGATGCTGCTGTCAGAGAAAGCGATTCGGTAATTTTTTTGCTCGACGTAATAGATGGAGTTATGTCTGTCGATAAGTTGATTGCAAATCACTTGCGTAAATCTCAAAAGCCAGTATTCGTTGTAGCAAATAAAACTGACTCTGCCGAAAGAGAGAATTTAGTTCCAGCATTGTATGAATTGGGTTTCGATACGGTTCACAATTTATCCGGTCAGTTCGGAAGAAACGTCGGCGATTTTTTGGATATTCTAACAAAAGACTTTCCACTTAATACGGAACTAATTTCCGAAACTTCTTCTATCCCTCGATTTGCGGTTGTTGGCAGACCGAACGTAGGAAAATCTTCTTTCGTTAATGCCCTTCATGGGTATGATAGAAATATAGTTACAGATATTCCTGGTACAACACGCGACTCGATTGATTCATCGCTTATGTATTATAGTAAAGAAATAATTTTAGTTGATACGGCGGGATTGCGAAAACGAAGCCGTGTCGATGATAATATAGAATTTTATTCTGTCTTAAGAACACTGAAAGCACTCGATAGATGCGACATTGCAATTGTGTTAATTGATGCCAACTTTGGAATTGAAAAGCAGGACATGAGGATTATTAATGAAGCTGCTAAACGCAAAAGAGGTATTATTATATGCATCAACAAATGGGATTTGGTAGAAAAGGATGACAAGACTGCACAGCAGTTAGAAAAAGTATTGAAGACTCAACTTGGCGAATTGGATTACATTCCAATAATTTTTATTTCGGCTCTAACCAAACAGCGGATTTTTAAAGTGATTGAATTATCGCTTAATATTTTAGACGAAATGAATAAGAAAATTTCCACGAGTGACTTAAATGAATTTATCGAAAGGACGTTTAGAAATATCTCATTACCATCGACCACAACTGGAAAAGAGGTAAAGATTAAATATGGAATTCAAATCAAATCGAGTCCTCCAATATTTTCTTTCTTTGTAAATGATCCGAAATCGATTCAAGAAAACACAAAAAGATTCATCGAAAATAAAATTCGGGCAGAATATGGGTTTGAAGGAGTCCCTTTAACATTACTATTTAAGAGCAAGTAAATTAGAAAATGCTTCAGAGGAAAATCATAGTGGTTGGTGGCAGTGCGGCAGGTCCAGCTGCCGCTGCAAAAGCTAAGCGAGTGAATCCTGAGCATGAAGTAATTATGTATGATGCCGGAGAATACATTTCGATTGGCACTTGTGAAATTCCATATGTACTCAGCGGGGAAATTGATGATTATGAAAAGATCCTATTTTACAATCCCGAATCGTTTGAATCCGAAAAAAATGTTAAAGTGAAAAACTTTCATCGGATTGAATCTATCGATAAAGTAAAAAAGAAAATCGTTGTTCGCGACATAAAAAATAATTTCCAGTTTAGTGAGAACTACGACAAGCTGATTTTGTGTACAGGTTCGGTTAAGCGAGTTCACCCTGAATTCCCAATTGGATTGAAAAATGTTTTTTATCTTAAAACAGTTGATGATTTGCGTGCAATTCAACAATACTTCAATGGGAGAAAGATTAGGAATTCGGTTATCATTGGCGCAGGATTAACTGGTATGGAATCTATCGAGTTCGTAAGAAAATATTCGGATTCAGTACTGCTTGTAGATCGCAATCCACTTCCTTTAAATGGTTTTTCGGAACAAGTGCAAAAAATCTTATTGGATAAAATACACTCCGATAAAATCGAATTTCTCGGTGGAGTATCTTCAGTTACGCCCAAAATTAAAAGTGATTATGTCGAAGCAATTGTGATAAATGGTGAAATACATCAAACTGATTTTGTTCTGATCACAATAGGATTTGAACCGAATACTGTGCTATCGCAAACAGCGAAATTGTCCCACCATAATAATAATTCGATCCGAGTTAATAGAAAGTTACAAACCAGCGACGATAATATATTTGCTGCAGGTGATTGCATATCCGTAGAAAATTTTATTACTAAAAAACCAATGTGGCTGCCACTTGCAACACTTTCTCATAATTTTGGTCATATCGCTGGAGCAAATGCAGCAGGAGAATCAATATATGCAGATGCAGTCGTAAAAAATATTCTTCTCAAAGTGAGCGATGTATCTGTTGCACAAGTCGGACTAAGTGTAAAAGAAATTGAAAGTTCAGGACTTCATTGTAATGAATTATCCGCAGCTGGTAATTCACGTATTAAAGTAATGCCCACAGGGGAGAAACATTTCGTCAAGATTTATTATGAAACCAAATCTAAAAAAATTGTCGGAGCTGATTTGATTGGAGGCGAAGATATTATTGGCAAAGCAAATTTGTTGTCGTTTGCAATTAAAAATAATATTTCAATAATAAAACTGAATGCTATGGATTACGCTTACACACCGGTTTTGTCATCATTCATCGATACTTTATCCGTCTTAGGGAAGAAAGCAGGGACTAATTAATGAAATTGAAAAATCTTATTCTTGCCGATCATCCTCTTGCTCAGAGGGATTTGTCTATTTTAAGAGATAAAAAAACTAGCTCTTTGGAGTTTAGAAATTCCATAAAAAGAATTTCATCCGTATTAATAACGGCAGTTGCGAAAAACTTTGAACTCAAGAAAGTGAAAATTGAAACTCCGCTCGAGAGAACCATGGGATTTCAATTAAAACACCAAGTAGTAATCGTACCGATCTTAAGAGCAGGATTGAGTTTGGTCGAATCGTTTCTTGAAATGATCCCAGATGCGAAAGTAGGACATATTGGCTTGTACAGAGATGAAGAAACTCTTAAACCTGTAGATTATTATTTAAAACTTCCAAAAAATATTGGTGGTGCGAAAGTTTTAATCATCGATCCGATGCTTGCAACTGGCGGAAGTGCAAGTGCAGCAATTCAATTCTTAAAAGATCGAGGTGCAAAAGATATTACGCTGGTTTGTTTACTCGCTGCTCCAACTGGTGTCAACACAGTAAACAAAAATCATAGTGATGTGAAAATTTACTCAATAGCATTAGATAGAGAATTGAACTCTAGGGGCTATATTCTTCCTGGATTAGGAGATGCCGGTGATAGGACATTCGGTACGATTTAAGCTTGAGATTAAATCATTATCGTAAAGAATTTTGATGATTAGCTCCCGAAGACTCAATTTACTCAGCCGAATATTTCTTTTATTTGTCATCTTTCCTATGACAAACTTCTCACAGACCGACTCAAATAAAAAAGTGGATGAAATAATACGCGAAGGAGTGAAACAAATTCTATTGCAAAATTATTCTGCGGCGGATTCGATTTTTTCCAGCATAGATTCGTTCAGTCAAAATAATCCAATGAGCGATCTAATGCGTGCGTCTGTTATGATATCGCAGACTTCTGACTTTGAAAAGGAATTGGATAAAATTGAATTTGAAAAACTCTTAAAGTCGGCAGAAGAAAAAATAAAAGTTAATTCAATCCACTTTTCTCGGAAAGAATATTATTATGGTCTGCTTAACGGATTCAGAGCTTATTCCGCTTGGTATCAAGGTAATTGGTTTAAAACATTCACCGAAGGTTATCGTGCATTAAGTTATTTCGAAGAATGCTTGCACAATGAAAAGCTTGCAAGTGATGCACAAATCGCGATAGGAATTTACAAGTATTGGCGAAGCAGAAAGTCTGAAATCTTGTCATGGCTACCATTTTTGAGTGATGAAAAATCAATAGGAATCTCTTTAATAGAAAATGGTATTAAAGCTGATACTTATTTTAAACATTTAGCAATGCATTCTTTAGCTTGGATTTATATTGACTACAAAGGACCTCTAAAAGCCATAAAAATTTGTGAAGAGATATTAGCAAAATATCCTGAAAATAGGTTTTTCCTCTGGGCAGCTGCACGAGCATACGAAAATATTGACATAAATAAATCAGTTGCATTTTATAGTAAGCTGCTCCAATCAGTTAGAAGAGCAAAAATGAATGGATATAACGAAGTAGTTGTGCTTCATATTCTTGCGCAAAAACATTATTCACTCAAAAATTATATTGCTGCACTTGCAAGTCTGGATGATATTGAAAAAGTTGCAGTTGATCAGCATGCCACTATGAAGCTGACAAAAAGAATGGAAACCATTCAGCAACTCAGGAAAGATTGTGCACAGAAAGCAAATTGATTTAATAACTAAGTTTTTTTACATTTACTTAAGTGTTATATGACTTAAATAGTATTTAGGAGGTTACAATGGGCCAAGCTCAAATGTTACTTCTTGTGGTCGGCGTTGTTGTTGTCGTTTTAGCGATTTATGTTGGTCTAACATTTTATGCCGAGAGCGCTGTCCAGGCGAATAGAGATGCGGTAATTACTGAGTTACAATTAATTGCTGCAGATGCACAAAAATTTTACAGAAAACCTTCTAACATAGGTGGTGGCGGGAGAGCATTTACTGGTTATGCAATCCCCCAAAGATTGCGAACTACCGCAAACGGAACATATACGGTCACTTCGACAAGAGCACAACAGATTCAAATACGAGGACAGGGCTTTGAGAAGAATGAACTTGGGCAGACTATTAGACATCGAGCCACTATCACTTTAACAACGGTCACTATCACCAAACTAAGGTGAACTAGAACTATTTCTGTTTTTAGATCTTCACATGAATTAATCTTATCTTTTGTTAATCTATTGATTTTAGTTAAACGCTTAGTATATTTATAGTAAGGAATATGAATTTATGTTAAATACTAAGCAGAAAAAGATGTTGGATCAACTTCTTAGGAGATGCCAGAAGAATCTTCGTTCCGTTGATACAGATCTGATCAGAAAGGCATTCGATTTTAGTATCGAAGCCCACAAAAATGATTTGCGTGCATCGGGAGAACCGTATTTTGAACATCCTTATGGTGTAGCGATGATCATTGCAGAAGAAATTCCTCTTGATGATCAATCGATCGCTGCGGCTCTGCTGCACGATGTACTTGAAGACACTGAATTGGAACCGGTTGATCTGGCGAAAGAATTTAATCCGACAATCGCCGAAATAGTAGATGGAGTATCAAAGATTGGCGGAGTAATTAAAGAGCACGATGCAAGTCAAGCAGAAAATTATAGAAAACTCCTTCTCTCCATGGTTAAGGATATTCGAGTTATCCTTGTGAAATTTGCCGACCGATTACACAATATGCGAACTCTTGAATTTGTCTCCTCCGATAAACAAAGGAGAATAGCAAAAGAGACAATTCAAATTTATGCTCCATTCGCTCACCGCTTTGGGTTAGCGCAAGTTCGATGGGAGATGGAGGACCTTGCATTCAAATATCTTGAGCCAAATGCGTATGAAAATATTCGAAAGAAGCTGCGGGATAAAAGGCGCGAACGCGAAAGCTTTATTAAGAGAATTATTGATCCGATTAGGAAAAAACTAGAAACTGAGGAAATTGATTTCGAAATAGTCGGCAGGCCTAAACATTTTTTCAGCATCTATCGAAAGATGATGACTCGCGTTAACTCCTTTGATGAGATTTACGATTTGTTTGCAATAAGAATCATTCTGGAAACCGAAAATATTTATGAGTGCTATAATGTACTCGGAATCATTACGCAAATTTATACACCAGTTCCGGATCGGCTTCATGATTACATTGCGCTCCCAAAGAAAAACAATTATCAGTCTTTGCACACAACTGTCATTGGACCGAATGGCAGAATGGTGGAAATTCAAATTCGTACAAGAAGGATGCATGAAGTTGCAGAACGGGGAGTTGCCGCACATTGGAAATATAAAAACAACTACAAAGCAACTGGAAAAGAACTTGAAGAGTGGGTTGATTGGATCCGCGATATTTTTGAAAATGTAGCGAGCAGGGAAGAAGCTCAGAAAGACATTATTGAAAGTTTTAAATTAAATCTCTATCAAGATGAAATTTATGTATTCACACCAAAAGGGGATTTAAAAGTTCTTCCATCAAAGTCAACTCCGGTAGATTTTGCATTTGAAATCCACTCGAATGTCGGGTCCCATTGTCTCGGAGCAAAGGTCAATGGGAAGATAGTCCCTCTTGATACTTTATTAAAAAGCGGTGACCAAGTTGAAATTATTACATCGAAAAATCAAACTCCAAACCGAGGATGGGAAAAATTTATTGTAACACACAAAGCTCGGACAAGCATTCGCAAGTGGATCCGCAAAGAAGAAAACCGTTTTGTACAAGAGGGCAAAGCACTTCTTGAAAAGACAATGAAGAAGTCAAAACTTCATATTAACAATGACGATCTTCTTAAACTTGCAAGGAGTTACAAATTCGATAATTTGACGGAGTTATATAAAGCTATTGGGAACGGACGTTTTCCCGCCGAAAAAGTTTTTGAAAGCAGAGTGGAACAAATTGAAAAGGAAGATATTTCTAAAACTGCAGCCGAATTTGCTTTCAATAAATTTGCTGATACCGCTCGGGAATCATCCGGAGGCGTTTTAATACAGGGGGATAAAATTGATGTTCTTCATAACTTCGCCAGATGCTGTAATCCGGTGCCCGGTGATGAGATTATAGGATTTATAACACGAGGTGAGGGAGTTAAAATCCATCGAGTTACTTGTAAAAATTTATCAAGACTTTCTAAGCTTTACGATGGTCGAATTATGGAAGTATCGTGGCCCGAGACGAATGGTTCGTTCTTTATTGCGGGCATAAAAGTCTTAGGCGAAGATATGCCCGGAATGCTTACGGAAATTTCTCAAACCATTGTTAATACTTACAATACAAATATCAAAGGAATATCGATCAAGACACACCATTCAATTTTTTACGGGACTATCAGCGTGCAGGTTAAAGACTTGGAACATCTGACAAAAATTATTGAACGATTGAAAAAAATAAAAGGTATTGATGTGGTCGAAAGATTCGAGGAAACAAATTGAGTAGTTGAACCTGAAGTGAAACAAAGAATTCTCTCAATTGATTATGGTGAAAAACGGATAGGCGTCGCAGTTAGTGATCCGACCAATCTTTTTGCAACAACTCTCAGTACTGTTCAAAATTCTCCCGCGTCGATTCCAAGTATCGCTGAAATTGCTAAATCCTATAACGTAAAAACAATTTTAGTCGGTTATCCATTAAATATGAACGGAACACTTTCGAAATTTTGCGTTCAGATAGACAAATTTATAGACGAACTTCAACCTTTATTTAAAGCTGAAATAATCAGAAGAGATGAGCGATTAAGTTCCTATTCAGCTCAAAAAAAAATTTTAGAATCGGTGAAGTCAAAAAAAAGAAGAAAAGATAAATCGCTGATCGATAAATTTTCTGCAGCAACAATTTTACAGGATTATTTGGATGAACAGAATAATAAATGAGTCAATCAACATATTTTTTATATTTTTATTAGTTTTCACCTCATGCACTGCTCAGTCAGAATTATGGAAAGTCGAATTGAATAAAAACTGGAGAATAAAAATCGATCCTGATAAAATCGGTTTGCAGAACAAATGGTTTGAGAGAATTGATGAGGATGATTTGATTGAGATCGAGCTCCCCTCATTCTGGGAGAATACATTAGGTTACGAATACGATGGTTCAGTTTGGTATTTCAATACTTTTTTAATTAAATCCAAACTGGAGAAGGTTGCCGTCAAATGCGATGCAATTGATGATGATGCAGTAATTTGGATCAATGGAAGGGAGGTAGGGAGACATTCTGGATACAGCGAAAGTTTTTATTTCGATATATCGGATTTCATCAATGTAGGTGAAAACAAAATTACTATTTTAGTTGAAGATCATGGCGGGCCCGGAGGGATTTATAAACCAATTCGAATAAGTGAATACTTAATCCCTGAAGAACTATTAAAAACAAAATATTCTGAGATGGAGGCTCGACATTCTGCGGATTGGATCAAAGAGGGAATTATCTATGAAATTTACCCAAGAGTATTTTCCAAGGAAGGAAATTTTAAAGGTATTACTTCGCGTATTGATCAACTTGAAAAACTGGGAGTCACAATTTTATGGCTGATGCCGATAAATCCTATTGGTGAAATTAAAAGGAAGGGAACTTTAGGCAGCCCATATTCTGTGAAAGATTTTTATGGAATAAATCATGAATATGGAAGCTCGGAGGATTTGAAAGAACTTATTAGACAAGCTCATGAATCGGGAATGAAAGTTATAATTGATGTTGTGCTAAATCATTCAGCTTGGGATAATCCTCTTATTTTGAAACATCCGGAATGGTACACGACAAATAGATCTGGCGAAGTAGTCTCACCAAATTCTGATTGGACGGATGTGGCAGATTTTAATTACGAATCAACAGAACTCCAAAATTACATGATCGAAATGTTGAAGTTTTGGGTAACAGAATTTGATGTTGATGGTTTCCGATGTGATGTTTCCGAACTTGTCCCAACGGAATTTTGGGAGGAAGCAAGAAAAGAACTTGATAAAATTAAACAAATTTTAATGTTATCCGAAGGAACTTTACCGGAGCATCACATTTCTGCATTCGATCTAACTTATTCATGGAATATTTATGACAATTTCGTTGGAATTCTGGATGGGACTAAGAATGCTTCAACAATAATTGATGTGATGAAAAATGAAAATTTCGTGTTCCCCAAAAACTCTCTTCGCATGAGATTCAATGAAAATCATGATAAACTCCGTGCAGCGGAAATTTTTGGTAAAAATGGGACAGAAATAACTTCAGCCCTTACTTTTTCGCTACCTGGTGTCCCTTTAATACATAACGGTCAAGAAATTGGAGAAAGTGAATTTGCTTCACTCTTTGAAAAAAGAGAGCTTGATTGGAGCAAGCTTACCGGGGAGAACAGTCTGTTTCATTTTTATAAAGATTTGATTTCATTCAGAAAAAAGAATCCAAGTTTAGTGTACGGATCATTTGATAACATAAATTTTGGTAATGAAATTTTATCGTACTTGCGGTTACACAAAGCTAACAGAGTTTTATGTATTTTCAATTTTTCTAAGCAGATCAAGAATGTTGACTTAAATTTCTTACCTGTCGAATTGAAATCTTATACTCCCGACTTTAATAATGCATTTGGAAGAAGGTTCAAACTCGATGAGATTCGAATGGGAAGACCCGCTAATAAATTAATTGAAATTGATCCGTTTGGATTTGTTTTACTAGAACTTAAGTGATGATTCTGAATCCAAAATGGTCTCACTAAAAAATTCAACTTAAAATATCAAGAGATTTGGAAAAAAATATAGGGGTATAAAAACGAGTCATGTTAGGTAACGAAACTCATCCTCCAGCTAAGGTTGTCCAAAAAGTAATTAATCTTTGTGATTCTTAGAGTCCGTCCGTTAGCTAACGGAGCCAACGGATCGTGCCTTAGTGGCAAAGAAAAATATCGATTAAGAGTCAAATTCAACAAAAGAGCCACAAAAGCACCAAGACACAAAACTGTTCTAAGAACTTTTTGGATTTAGGGTGAGTTATTGTTCTAAAAATAGAGTTGTCTATCACTGCCAATTAA
>CAZNDS010000038.1:0-18179 GCA_964571865.1 uncultured Ignavibacteriaceae bacterium
AATGGATCATATAATCAAAAATAAGTATACATACTATTAGAGCAGAATCGAACCTGCAGAGAAATGAAAGAGCACATCCTATGGCGAACAGATTATAGTTCTGTTTTTGATACCAATAAATTGTCAAAATTATTAAAGCAATGTTTAAAAGAATTTCCATTCCAGCTGCATTTCTTATCAGTGGAATAGAAAGAAAAATAAAAGGGAAAATAAAATATGTGTTCTTATAATTTTCTTCTTTAAGAATCTTCATGGAGAAGAAACAGATTGTCCATAAGCTAATTAATTCTATTATATGACCCACAATAGGTAGCGAAATCCATCCAAAACTATGCAAAAAGAAATATATTAATGCTAGTAATAAAGGGTATAAAGGTGATGTTGTGGCATTTACCTTTTCACCAATATTAAACACATAACCGTTTCCTAGGAAAATATTTTTTGCGTAATTATAATAGATATAAGAATCATCTTGTTGGATTTTCAAATTAGAAAAAAATACAATCAAGATAGTTACTGATAAAAAGAAAATGATTAGTTTTTCATTAGTATTATGCATAATAAAATTAGCTTTGGTTACTTTGAAAGCACATAACTTTAAAGGATTTTATCCACCTAAAAGTCGGTGGACAAGTCTGAAGATGAGTAAAAAAATAATATGTACTTAGTAATAACTTACTCATTTACAGACCCGCCTGCTGCAGGCAGGTAAAATTTAGTTGTCCCACTAATGGGCTAAATGCGAAACCGCTTTGTCGTGAACATTTATTTCTCAGCCGCATTTTAGTGAACATACTTTTTTAAGTCAATAGCTCAATCATTTTTCAATAATTCCACATGCATCCAGCAAAGAACTATTAACACATTCCATCTTTTTCAGTCTAATTGAATTTTACCTGTTGATCACTTTGCTAATGCGGCAAATAATTCTGCACAGCCGTTTCCTTTAATAAAATCTGTGTGCTCGTCTATTGAATTGAACTTCTTTCCGGTAATTTCGCAGCAGAGCATTTTAAATCAGAAACTTCATAAAATTTCTCCAAAGTTTCTTCCGCATTCGGATCTTGGAGGGTGTATTTTTTCTTCTGCTTGCACGATTCAATATTTTTCATCCAGATCGATGCAGCGAGCGCACCGCAGGCATTTCCGCTCAAACCAAGTCCGCCGGCAAATCCCGCGACCATAGCCATTTGTTCGTCATCAGCTCCCATTTTTTTACGGTTTCAGATGCACAGCTTAAACATTGCTTGGGCAGATCATTTTTTCCATTTGATAATCCTTCATTAGCAGCATGGATTGCTTCCTCCGTCCATTCATCTGCAAGATTAAAGCATCCTAGAAATTTCCCGGTAACAAAATATTTTGCCATACTCAATTTGCTGGTCCAATCACATTCTGTTATGTCATAGCATTCGATACTCTTTGCTTTCTTTAAGAATGATGCCATTACATTTTGGGTTGCTTCCACAGCAGAACCGATTGCACGATCTTGATCGTTAAATCTTCGATACTATTCAGCTCCGACAGCCAGAGCAGAACCCCAAAGCATTCCGCATTGATAACCTTGCCTGTAGATTCCACCGGCTAACTGCTCTGCAGCACACTCCTCTGTTTTTTTTTATATGTCCGAACTCACGATTTAAAATATGAAAATAAGTTTGAGAGCAGGAACCTAAAGTTCGAAAAAGTTTTTTTGTACGTTTTTTATTGCTTTCATCATCTTCCTTTTCACTATAGCATGAACTTATTCGCAACCATGGGTTCACAGTTACTTATTACTAAACTCAAAGTAATTATTTCAAATACATCATTTTCTTAGATGCTGAAAATTCTCCAGCTTTGAGTTGATAGAAATAAACACCGCTCGAGAATTTAGAATTGGGAATTAAAAATTGAGAAGTATATCTCCCGGATTCTTTGACCATATCCTCAAGCGTTGCAACTTCTCTTCCGAGTACATCATAAACCTTCAAGGTAACTTTATCAGTACTCAATATTGAATATGTAATATTTGTCTGTCCGTTAAATGGATTTGGATAGTTCTGTTCCAACGTGAATTCCTTAGGTTGAGGTAATTTATCGTTATCCTCGACAAAAGTGATACCGCCATTCGTGGTATTCATTATAAATCCCTTTGACCCAACTATCCATCCGCGATTAGAATTGATAAAGGATATATCTCGCAATCCCCAATGATAAGGTGATTTTTGTTTTGCCCAAGTCATCCCCTGATCGGTTGAAATAAATACACGATCATTACACAGTATATATCCAATACTATCATTCACAAATGCGATTTTCTCAAAAAAGAATAAGTCCGGTTCCACCACTATATTAAACCATGACACACCACCGTCAGTTGTTTTATACAATTCATTATACTCCATTCCAATTGCAAATCCAATATTTTGATCTATAAAAAAAATAGAGCTAATCTGAGTCCAAGGAATAAATGACAGTTGGAACCAATCATTACCACCATTTGTGGTTTTATAGACTCTCGACCCCGCAGCGTAACCTAAATCTTGACTCAAAAAAACAATTGAATTAATGATAGGAGTTGTATGCATCCCAGTTCCCTGCAATGTCCAATTTGATCCTCCGTCGGTTGTTTTCAATGCAACTCCGGGTATTTTTCCGCAAAGCCATCCAATAGATTCTGAGATAAAGCAAATGTCTTTAAATTCGGTATTATCAGACGAAGAAAATATTTCTATCCAATCGACGCCTTCATTCGTAGTCTTGAGTAAAACTCCTCTCGGAATATACATGTATGGCGGAATGTATATGTTCTTAGTACCAGCGACGAAACCAGTATTGTCATTGATAAATCTTATTCTCGAAAAGTCTCTTACTGCATAATTTGTTTTTGACCATGTAAATCCACCGTCAAGAGTTTTTAATATTTTTGTGTTATATGTCAAAGCAAAACCTTTCAACTCAGTAAGGAATTGGACGGAGACTAAATCTTCGCGCATAAAATCTTTAGATTGATTGAACCAGCTCACTCCTCCATTCGTTGTCTTGTACATTACGCGCCCGCTGTTAAACACCCAGCCTGTTGTGGGTGAGACAAACGAAACATCATTATTTGAATCCCATAATGGTTCATTAATTCCAGTGTCAAGTTCTATCCAATTATTTCCGCCGTCAGTGGTTCGCACAACTAAATTATTAAATCCGCCAACTGCCCATCCATGCAAAGCATCGGAAAAAAAAATAGAGTTGAACCAATTATAAGAAAGTTCAGTTTGATATCTCAAACTCCAATTATTTCCTCCATCAGTGGTGGCAATGATTTTTCCACTACTTCCCGCAGCAAATCCTGTCAAGCTGTCAATAAATGTAAGGCAATACAAAAAATTATTTGTGGAATCAGAATAGACGGTCTGCCAATTCAATCCTCCGTTAGTTGTTTTAATTATTTTGTTCCCAGAATAACTTTCATTCCATCCGACTGCCCATCCAAGATTTCGATTCAAGAATTGAACTTCTATAAGCGCACTTTGAACATTGCTTGCCTGAGCCGTCCAATTTTCTCCGCCGTTAGATGAATAAAATATTTTTCCTTGATAACCGACTGTCCATCCATACATCTCATCAGAAAAATAAACTGATCTTAAGAAGTATGCCAATCCATCCGCTTTTGTTACCCAACTGAGTCCTCCATTAGTTGTTTTAAGTATAATTCCATCCCACCCGACGCAAAAACCTAGATTTTGATTTACCATATAAATTGAAAAAAGTCTTGCAGTTGTGCCGGTTGGTTGAAGCTTCCAGTTCTCGCCGCCGTCTATGGTTTTATATATCTCGCCGTAGTCGCAAGCTACCCAGCCGATATTTTCATTAAGAAAAAAACTAGAATTGATGTTCGCTTCGAACGGACGGGGATTAATTAGATTCCATTGTGAGTATAATTGGAGATTACACAGAAAGAATATTAGAAGCGTTATTAAAACAATTTTCATTTTAATTACCTCCCGCATTTTTCATCTTTCATAGCAGCAAATTGGCTGCAAAAAATTTCATACAAAATCAGTTTAACAAATAGGAGTCCGAGTGTCAACAGCCACAGGACGACTAAAAAATTTATTTCTTAAGGGGAGTAAAACGTGGAACTTTCACAAGTTCATGGAAGATAGATTATCAATGATTTTAGAACTCTTCCTTCATCCTTGAATCAGGACAATCAAGTACTTTAACTTTAACATCAAATTCTCGATATTGAACTCAGAATTTTCAAAAAACTATTATCATTAAGTCTATGAACAATATTCCAATTTCAATTGTAACCGGCGGAGCAGGATTTCTCGGCTCTCATCTTTGCGATAAGCTCATCAGCAACGGACACAAAGTAATTTGCCTCGACAATCTTATTACAGGCAGTCTTGAAAACATTTCTCATCTCTTTGGGAATGAAAATTTTAAGTTCGTCAAATATGATGTAACAGAATTCATTCACATCGATGGACGGGTTGATAATATTCTTCATTTCGCCTCGCCGGCATCTCCGATCGACTACTTAAAATTACCTATCCAGACATTGAAAGTCGGTTCGCTTGGAACACACAAAGCGCTTGGACTCGCAAAGGCAAAAGGTTCAAGATTTTTGTTGGCGTCTACGTCGGAGGTATATGGAGACCCGGAAATCCATCCACAGCCTGAAAGTTATTGGGGAAATGTAAATCCGATCGGACCTCGCGGAGTTTATGACGAAGCGAAACGATTTGCAGAGGCATTAACAATGGCATATCATCGATATCATGGTGTTGAAACTCGGATAGTTCGTATTTTTAATACCTACGGCCCAAGAATGCGTTTGCATGACGGAAGAGTTCTACCGACATTTATCGGGCAGGCATTAAAGGGGGAAGATTTGTCTGTTTTCGGGAATGGTTCCCAAACCAGGAGTTTTTGTTTTGTTGCCGATCTGATCGAAGGAATATTTAGATTGTTGAATTCGAATTTCAAGGAGCCGATGAATATTGGCAATGCGGATGAAATCACAATACTTGAATTTGCTCAGGAAGTTTTAAAATTTACGAAGAGCAAAAGCAAAATCGCATTTAAAGAACTGCCTATCGACGATCCAAAAGTCCGTCAGCCCGATGTTACACTTGCAAAACAAGTTCTCGATTGGGAACCGAAAATTTCCCGAAGTGAAGGAATAAAAATCACAATTGATTATTTCAAAGGGAAAATTGAGCTGTAAATTGACTGATATTGGAAAGATATGTTTTTAAATATCGAATATTGAATATTAAATTTTGAATGTTGAATTAATTAAAATTCGATATTCATCCGTTGGCTAACGGATCCCTTGTTCATCATTCAACATTCCTTGTTCAATATTCAATATTCATTATTCCTTGTTCAACATTCATCCGTTGGCTAACGGATCCCTTGTTCATCATTCAACATTCCTTGTTCAATATTCAATATTCATTATTCCTTGTTCAACATTCATCCGTTGGCTAACGGATCCTTTGTAATTGTCCATTTTCCATTATTAATTCAGATATGTTTTTAAATATCGAATATTGAATATTAAATTTTGAATGGTGAATTAATTAAACTTCGATATTCATCATTCTTTGTTCATTATTCAAAGTTCAAGAGAAATGTGTTGATGCAATAATGATCAACTTCCTTCTTCCAGATATTTTTCAAATGTTTTATTGAGATAAACTTCACCCGAGATAAACTTCAAAATTTTCGAGAACATTTCACCATCAATGTATCCTGGAACTACAGTAATTGGATCGCTGCTTGAATTAAGGAAAATAGTGGCGGGATAACCTTTAATTCCAAATGCAGCAGCAAATTGAGCTTTAGTATATTTTTCTCCTTGGTAGGTTAATTCATCATTTGATTCAGCATTAAGCTTTAGGAAAACAAAATTTTTGTCAATTTCAGAAAGAACGGATTCGTTCTTAAAAGTCTCTCTATCCATTTTTTTGCACCAGCCGCACCAATCAGTATAAACTGAAATGATTATTTTCTTATTCGTAGTTTTTGCGGCTTCAAGTTTTTCATTAAACGATTTTCCATCACTCAAACCTAAATTTGTATCGCCATTATTTCCTTCCAATCCACCGATTGCAAAAAAAGTAATTGCTATTACAACTCCCAATATTATCAAAGCGATTAAACTATTCTTCATTTGATTACCTGTAAATTATTAAATTGTCACTGTATATTATTTCTATCGAAGTTCTTAACAAGTATAAGCTAAAATTGGTTTCGTTCAAAAATATTTCTAGAATTAGATGTAAATAAATGAAAAAGGTTGCGATCATAACTACTGGACACCCACCAAAAGATGAGAGAATTTTCAACAAAATTGCTTATTCATTAAAAAAGAATGGCTATACAGTTTCAATTATTTGTTCAACCCAAGATATTAGCACTATTGAAGATGGAATTGCGATTACAGGCTTTGATCAGAATACAAAAAGAGCAAGTCTTTTTCGGAAGATCAAATTCTTACTTCAATTACTAAATTCATTTCAAACAGATATTTGCCATGCCTGTGAGCCGATGGCTGTCTTTATCTGTTGGATATACAAATGGAATCGAAAGGATGCGAAGCGAATTAAAATCATTAACGATGTTACTGAATGGTATCCGGAAAACATTGTTCAGAATAGCAGTACGATCATAAAACTATTTAAGTTTATATTCGGCCACATTTTTAATCTTCTAGCCAGTAATTTATCTGACATTATTATTCTTGGTGAAGAATATAAGAGAAGACGTTATGATCTCTACGCTCCGAAAAAAAAGAAATTTATCGTGAGCTATTTCCCGATTTTATCACATTACAATTCCTCTACACGCAAATTTGATGGAAAAGAAATAATTTTTGGATTTGCCGGAGTGATTTCAGCATCACGCGGATTGAAAATTATTTCAGACGCACTTGCCGGATTGAAAGAAAGAAATTCAACTCTGAATATTAAATTTATTCTTGCCGGCAGATTTGAAAACGAAAACGAGAAATCTTTATTAGATCAAATGAATAATAAAGGAATAACTGTTGAACATTTCGGCTGGAGGAATTATTCAGAATTTTCAAAATGTTTGGAGCCAGCACATATTTGTTTCGATCTTCGCCCTGCTAATGGAATTTATGAAAAATCCCTGCCAATTAAGATCTTCGATTACATGGCACTCGGCAAGTGTATAATTGCATCGAATTACAAACCGATAGCCGATACCTTCAAAATTGCCAATTGTGGTATTTTGGTTAATCCAATCAACTCGGAGGAAATAATTACTGAAATTGAAAACCTCATGAACGACCCGAGAAAGATTACCGAGTATGGTGATAATGGACGAAAAGCTGCAGAAAAACTTTTTAATTGGAAAACATGCGAAGTGGAACTATTGAGAGCTTATAACTCTTAAAATTGCATTCTGATTAATCTGGTAAAATCAATAACCTTCAATTCGCGAATAATTATTATGAAACAAAATATTAAAACTATATCTAAATATATTGAAGTAATAATCATTGACAAAAATGGAAATCCGAAAATAACTCCAAAAGCTGTCCATAATTTTCTTTTTTCGTAATTCACTTCAACAACTTTTGCACTTGTCAAATTCAAATAAAATGCACCAAGCATGAACGCTGCCATTGTTGCAATAGCTGCTCCGATTAAACCGATAAAAGGTATAAGAAAAATGTTTAGAATTATATTTCCAACAAAACATAAGAGATCTGACAGCAGAAAATGAATTGGTTCATTGTTTATATAAGGTCCAAGGGAATAAAACGACATCATTATTGCGAACATGTAACCGAATAAAACAAAAGGAATTACGTAGACAGCTTCAAAATATTCCGGTGTAAATATTTTAAAACCGTTGAGATTCAATCTGAACACATCATCAGCAAAAAGTGATATTGGAACAATTAGAAGCGCAGATATTACGATCAATTTCGAAAATACTTTGCCAAGGTAATTTGGCTGATCACCTTTTAAATTTACAATGAAGTTATAGTAATGAGGCAGCCAGGAGTTTTTGAAAGAAATCCCAAAAATATTTAACACAAGACCGAATCGATATCCCAGATAATAAATACCGGCTTTGTCGCTGCCTAAAAAATAATCTACAAGGAATCTATCGAACACTTCTGTTAGAACTGTAAAGACGCTCGAGAAAAAAAATGGATAACCAAATCTAAGAATACTTTTAATCCAAATTGAGCTGTATTCAAACTGAAAATAAATCTTAAGTACATCGCTGCAAAGAAATATTAAAATTATAGAACTGATGATCTGAGCATAGAAGATTGAATTTATACCCAACGATAGATTATGAATAAATATTACATTTAGAACAAAGTTGAGTAGTGCCGAGATTACTGTATTGCTGACAAATCGTTTCGATCTTTCCAGTGTAACATATACAATTGAAAAGTAATACGAGTATGTCATCAACAGAATTGAAATTATTCCAAGCGAAAGAGACAACGAATACTCGCTGTTGTGAAGAACTATCTGGGAAATTTCCCTAGCAAAAAAAAGTAAAACCACCGTGATTGGCAGAGATACTGCAGAAATCAAGAATATTAGATTCGAGAAAACCAACCTTTGTTCGCTTCGAGATTTTGCTGATGTAAAATACTTTACAAAGCTTCCTTGCAGACCTAAGTGAAATAATATGGAGATGATGGAAGCAAATGAGATTATCAAAGAATATATTCCGAATTCATTTGATGAGATGTAATGGGTATAAAATGGAAGGAGAATAAAACTCAGGCTACGCGCAACAAGATGCCCAAAACCATAAATACTAGTATGAAAAAATATTCCGTGATTTGATTTTTCTTCAGAGGATTCCATGCTCGCGGTAATGCTGCTTCAATGCTGAATTTACTTTTTCAAATGAATGATACTCCTGCACCCACTTCCTTGATTTAACACCAACCTCTTCTCTTAATTCTCGTGAATCAATAAGCTCCATCAGTTTTGAATAAAGCTGATCTTCATCATTCGCGACAACAAAAGGATTCGAAGGAAGAAAGTCTTCATACACCTTTGTCATATTAGTGATGGTTGGGATTCCCATTCCGAGACTTTCAAGTCCGCTCTTTCCGTATCCGGTTCCTCCCATACTTCCTCCAACTTGATCAATGCAAATATCGCAAGCTGCTTTTGCATCAAGCACTTTTGAACGAATCTGTTTTTCTAATAAAATGAAATCAATCTTTCGGTCTTTTTTAATTTTATTGATTACATTCAGAATAAGCGAAGTGCCTTTAAACTTTCTATTAGTTGGTGTATGAATAATCTTAACTTTCTCTGAATCATTATTTTTTCGAACCGGCAGTTCGTCAATATTGAATGGATAAAATAAGTAATGTACAGTTGGATGCATTTTGAGGTGATCGTATTCAGAAGTAAGATTCAAATCTGAAATTCTATCAAGCTCTCTCATCAATCCGCGTGATCGTAAATCACTCCCAAAGTAACAGCAGACAATCTTTTTTCCATCTGTTTTCCAATTCTTTGCAATTCTTGAATCTCTGAAAAAATCCATTCCCCCATCGTAGTGAATAACATCGTATTTGTCTAATTCGTGCTCTTCAATGAAAGAGATAATTTTTTTAGTTCGGAGAGATTCGGCAACATCGAAATAAAGTGACTCAAAAAAATTTCTTGGTTCAAAATAGATTGGATAAGATTTCTCTTTTTTTTCCACCGATTTGTGTAAACTTTCAATTTTACTTTTTCGCCAAAAGCTTGAAATGAAATTTCTCGGGACAAAATAATTTAAGCAGGCTTCTTCGGGAAATTTATAGGGTGTATGATAGAATGTAACGAGCTTCGATTCGTCTCCGGATGCCCTATGCATTTGAACAAACGAATGTGGCACACCCGCATAATTCTCGACCGCTATGTGAAGAATTTTTAACACTTTAATTTAAAGGTCTAAATAAAAAGTATCGCGGAAAATCCCTCGGGCACCAAAGTTTTCTTTGAACCTTCCTAATCCCCAATTCGGCTCCATATTTACAGTGAATATTCCGAAATCAAGATAATTGAATCCTTCAGATTTATATTTCCTCATTATCTCATAAAGAAGTAAATTGACCGGACGATATTCTTGAGCATCTTCATCATGTGAGATGTAGAAAGCAAGCACAACCTTTTTATTTGCCGAAAAATTACACACGCCCGCAACCAATTTTGATTTCACAAAAGCACCAAACAATCTAACTTTAGTTGGGAAAATATTTTTGATTTTCTTCAGTTCATCTAAAGTATGTGTCGGATTTACATTGTGACGCATTTTTAGATTTTGTTTTAAAATCTCGTAATACTCATCGAATCTGTCTGTCTCAGCAATTTCTACACCTGATTTCAACGATTTCTTCAATGCTGTTCTTGCTTCCGGTCGATAAGTAAAAGCTAAATTCTCATCTTCAAAATCTAGCGAGACAACGCTTGACACTTCCCGTTTCAAATAATTAAATCCATTCTTCACTAAAGCAAAGTCAATATAATTTGAAACTTTAGTGGAGTAAATTATTGGCGGAAGCGTTAAAATTATTCGGTCATATTTATTGCTTCTGCAGTAATCTATCAGCATTTCAACAAGTGCAAAAGAATCTTTAATGTTCAGCGAAGAATCATAAACAAAAGAACCATACGAAGCACCGCGATGTGAATAAAATATTTTCTTCCCTTCATTATTAAATTCAATTGCAGGAAGGAGGGAAAATAATTTGCCGCTTTTTTCGAAAACCAATGACGATTCGATAAATCGATCTTTAGGATGATATGCTAAGAAATCTCTCCGATGAAAAATTGTACCATTGTCAGATCTATCGACAAATTCATTCCACTCTCCTTCGCCGATTTTACCTAATTTGAATTCACTAACTTCTATCATAATGAAATAAAAATTGAAAATATATTCGCCGAACCAAAACTTTCTGCAAAGGGAACATATGCATAATCAGCCTGAATTCCTTTCCAACTGAATCCAACTCCGGCTGAAAATCCTTGCAATTCCTTACCTGTTCGGTAGCCGAATCTTACAAAAAACATTTTCGAATAATTTGACTCTATTCCTAATAACACCGGAATTCCATCCGTCGAGAAATATTTTTGAAATTCGATTGATGGAGTAAATGAGAACTCAGAAAATTTTAATAACTCCAAGTATGAAGCACCGATTCGGATTTCAGTGGGCAGCTTTGTCCTTTCTTGATTCAGTTTTGACATACTTCCCAGATTCCTGAGAGCCAATCCTAAATTCAAACTCGGATAAAAATCCTTGTAGAATAATCCAAAGTCCAAAGCATAACCAGAAGCTTCGTAATCAAAAATATTTTCATAGAGATATTTCAAAGTAAGACCGACAGAAATATTATCTTTAAGTTTCAATGCCGTCCCTAGACCTAGATTTAAATAATGTGCATTGAAACTTCCTTCTTTTTCCCCAGGTTTTGTTCTTATTTCGATCTCAGAAATATTTGTTGAATTAACAATTGCAAAGATTGGTATTTCGAATAGTTCGAAATTTGAAAGAAGGAATTCTGATTTTACATCTTGAATCCATTCATTATGCATAAATCCGATGTTTGAACTATTTAAAAAACTCATCGAAGCAGGATTGTAATAAATAGAGAACGGTGAAATTATATTTGCTGAAACGGCTTCTGCGAGTGCAGACTCACCCGCACCAACTCCAATTTTTAAGAATGAAAGTCCGGAGTTTCCTGCACCTTGTTGGGCAAAACACACAGTTTGAAATATTATAAAACTAAAGATTAATATTTTCTTCATCAAAAAATTATTCCTAATGAAATTACATGTTCGTCAAAAGGTGAATAAGCTTCCATCACGAAAGCATAATTCAGCGCAAAATCCAAATTCCAAAGTGATTGGTTTAGCTGAAATCCAAAAGAAGTCTTCGGAATCATATCTGAATTCTTTAGATTAAGTCTGTCAAGACCTGCCCGCAGTTTTAGATAATCCAATAGATTATATTCACCGCCAAATTTCAGAATATTTGTACCATAATTTGAAGACTCAAAATCGACAGCAACTATTCCGAGATTGTTGGGCAGCATATAACTTGCACCGACTCTCTTTAGAAGAGGGAATTTATCGATTGTGTTACTTCTTCCCTTCTCTTTATAAATCGGTGTCGAATCCCATTGATACTTTGAATTCAAGTCGGAGATAACAGCGCCAACGCTAATATCATCCGTAATTTTTACAATCATCCCAAAGTCAAATCCAAGCGATGTACTTGACATCTTTTCAAACAAAGAGTAGTAATACATTTTAGCGTTCAGACCAATAGCGACTCGTTCAGACGGCTTAATACCGAAGGATAGGAAAAATTGATTTTCACTTGTGGAATAAATTTCAGTCTGCAAGCCTGAACCATCGCGTCCATCTATATTCCCTACGCCAGAATTAATAATACCGATGCTCACACCTGCTGTAGAGTGAACTTCGTCCGTGGGTTTTCCATTTTCATCTTTTTTATAGAATTTAAAACTTCTTCCTACGTTGAGGAAATTTAACTTCCGATCCATGGATAAAAAAGTATATCCGAGATTTGCATTGTTCCCTTCTTGAAAAACTACAAGTGCAGGATTGTAATATGAAACTAGTTGTCCCTTTGTAACTGAAGTCATCGCATTTCCCATTCCGATTCCGCGAGCAGCAAAACCCATTCTCGAAAACGATCCCGGTGCCGAAGCAATTTTGCTCGTTTGTGGCTGTGCCATAATGATGCTGTGGAAGGAAGCTATGAAAAATAATAAAATTGTGTATGTCACTTTTATGGAAATATTTTTTCGCATGTTAGTAGTCACTCTCATCTCAGCACCATAATCTTTCCGAATACAGGTTTTGAATCCCCAATCTCAATTGAATAAAAGTAAACTCCATTACTGACTATTGAGCCGAATTCATCTATACCATTCCAAGTTTCTGTTTGCTGGATTAATTTATCAATAGTTCCAGATCCTGGTGCCTTCGGAATAATTGTTTTCACCAGATTAAAACCAAAGCTATAAATTCTTATAGTTACTTTTTGGTCTGCACTCTCAGTTGTGTACTTAATCTTTACAACCTCTTGATCAGGATTAAATGGATTTGGGTAAGAGTAAGTTTCACTTGCTGAATTGATCGGAACAGAAGCAAAATAGACGCGCCAGAATCCACCCCAAGGAGAACCAGTTTCGGAGGTTTTGGCTAGTCCGCTGTTAGAACCAATCCAGATCGTATTTCCTTGACTTGCTGTTGAGTAAAAAGTATTTGTATGAATTCTTTGTTTCGTAATTGAATCGACAATTGCTGGGGCTTTGATCCAATTCGCACCTGAATTCTCTGTTCTGTAAAGCCCTTCACTTCCTGCGGCGTAAGCGATATGATTGTAAAAACCAAAATTGTGAAAGCGTTGAGTTTTAATTGACTGCGTCCAGGTTTCGCCGCCATCCGATGTAAAACTTATTGCATATTCTTCCGAGAGATCTTCTGCTTTCCACGTCGCCGAATAAATATGCGATTTTCCACCGACAACTGCACCGCCAATTGCTACAACGAAATTTCCACTTATACCAGTGGTTTGATTTTGTTTTGAAAACTTTCTCCAGCTGATTCCTCCATCGGTTGATTTATTTATTCCACCGGCAGTTCCAACCCAAATGATCGAATCTGTTTCAGCAAAAACCGAAAACACTCTATGATTGAGATTGTTTTGATATCCTAATGAACCACTAACGGGCGATAGATCAAATGAAAGTGTATCCGCAGGTTTTATAGAATTTAAATTATCAGGTGGTATAACAACTCTATGCCAAGTTTTACCCATATCAGTTGTCCTCCTCAAGCCGCCGGCGAAAGAAGCAATCCAAACAGCACCCTTAGTTACTGCTACATCATACGTGATGTTATTCACTGCTGTAGTTATCGGTAATGCATTAAGGATATTTTTTCCGTAATAAACTTTGTTACTATCCTTATGGTCGATTGGCTGAGAAATTTTTGTCCATGAATTTCCGCCATTTACCGAGAACCGAAAACCGCTTCCTTCCGGAAGAGTTTGACCATCCTTTTCAATGGAATGCGCAGTAGCAGACCAGATCAAACCATTTTTATATCCTAAACCGGAGATAGCTTCTTTACCGAATTCAGGGTGATTGTAAAAATTAATCCAACTTTCACCCCGATCGTACGAGATGCTCAATCCTTTCCCGCTTCCGAGGAAGATTGTATCGCCAACTGTAATTAAATCCGTTATCGAATTTCCTAGTTGCGTTGGAGAACCTGCTGCTGTTTTACCAAGTCTTTTTTGATTTCCAATACTGAAATCAAACGGAACGTGCTGAGCGTACCCAAACGAAGTAAACAAAATTATGAGGATTATTTTTTTTATCATTTATTTTAAAACCATAAAGTGAGAAATGACATTACTTAATTCGTTTGATTTATCTATTGCTTGAAAATCAAATCGATATTTCCCTTTGGGCGTGCCGGAAGGGAGAATAATAATTCGTGAATATATCCCATCATCTCTGACTAGATCTCCATTTCCAATAATGTTTCCATCGTCAAACATTTGGAATGGATTGCTCGCTGAAGGTGAACCATCAGGCCGAAACGAATTGAAAAAAACTGACGATAAATCTGCTGCCCCATCAGAATCGTACGCTTCAACGCTGAGGGAAATTTTCAATGTATCAGTTGCCGGAACGTCTAACGTATCTGGCGCCAGAACATTCTTTACAACAGGTGGAACATTTTGTGCTGGATCATAGACAGCTGAATATTCTTTTTCGCACGCTTGAAAAAAGATCGAGCAGAATACAACTGCAAGGATTATGTTTTTTATATTATTCACTCACTTACCAATTTAATGTAAAAAGGAACCGGGGTAAAAGATATTATAAAGATAATGATAGCAAAGTAACCAATCAATTTTCTTTTTTGGTCGAGTCCGACTGGATCATAAATTTCTGGGTGATAAAGCTTAATAAAGAAGCGCAAGATCAAAGCCCAAAATATCCATCCGCTCCAACCAATTGAAAAGTCTAAACTAAAAAACTCCGATGCAAAACCTGAAATTCCTAAAATCATTAATAATGCAAATGTTACATCTGCAACTTTACGGTGAAAATTAGTCTTCCGATCTTTCCAAACATTGAATAAAATATGTGTCCGCCATCGAGCTGCCCGACTGGAACCAAATTCATGGCTGTAACAAACAATCCAAACCATCCAACGCATAAATATGGATAGTGATAAATTTCACTCATCGGTGGTACAAATTCAGCCGATGGATTAGTCAATAAAAATTGCATCGCTGAGTATAGCAGATTCGATCCAAACTCTAGCGCTAATGCATTCGTCTCCGATGTTTGATTAAAATAATCTGGATGAATGGTTAAGATGAATTCAGCCGGAGGAAGATTTATAAATCCATAAATTAGTAAAGCAACACATGCAAAAAATCCCGCGATGGGACCCGCAACTCCAATATCAAACATTGCACGTCGTGTGTTGATAGGAGATTGTGTTTTAATTACTGCACCCAATGTCCCAAAATTCAAAAATATTTCGACCATCGGAAATGGAATAAAGAATGGTAGGGTTGCTTTAACTTTGTGAAAGCGCGCTGCAAAGTAATGTCCAAATTCATGACAACCCAAAACAAATAAAATTGCAACAGAATAAGGCAGACCAATGTGGAAATTATCTAAATCTATTGCTGCAGCAGGTCCAAAAATCCAAGAAACTCCAGCAACCGTAGATGTAAAAAACGTAACTCCGAATAGTAAAATGTTAATAAGAAATGAAAGTCTTCCTTGAAAGATTTTACTAAAAATACTTTTGGGTTTTTGAACTTCGTAATACTCAGACATATTAGAAAAGGAAATAAGCTCCAATTGATGAACGGTTCAGATTGAAGCGAGAATATTCACCGCTAAGGTGCCCTCCGGAATAATAATTATAGAGAATGCGTAATCCTTTAGAATTCCATTTTCCGAAATGAATTCCAGCGGAGATTGATTTATCACTTTCGTAATTATCATTATATTTTTTTAGAAATTTAATATCCAGTCCTGCAAACAATTGCGCTCGGAGATTTTTCACAGTAAATAATAAGAATTCACCTCCAGCCCCGAAAATCCATCTACTCTTAACTTCAGGGATCACATGAAATAGATAGTTAATATTCAAATACAATTTTTGTTTTTTCCATTCGACGGCTGAGCTCAGTTCTGTAAATTCTCTGCTGTAAACAAAAGGTTCCAAACTATTGTTCCAAGTTTTATGTGCTTTATTATAACTGCCGTCAACCAAATGAGCGGAAATGTGACTGATCCTAAATCGATTAAAAATATTTATATTTTTAATTCTCATCTGATGCGAAAAGTAAAGTCCAAAAAAATAATCAATTGCCTCAACGGGGAATTTAAAGTCACTTTGACTTCTTAGTATCGACCATGTGAAAAACTCTGCACCGATTCCAAGTCTGTTTTTCTTTTCAGTTTTAATGTGTATAAGATCTTTTGCTGCACCGATATCTAATTGTAGACCCCTTCCGGCTAAATTAAAATTTGAACCGATTTTTGCTTCAAACGGATTTGAATAATTTGGTTGATAAATTAATTCACTTGGAAAGAATTTAACCTGAGAACCGCAGCGCCTGATGTTTGTATTGGAATGATCACCAATCGAGCAGCATTCAAAATCATCATTTTCACTTTTTGCAAACGAGAACGAGTTTGAAATCAACAGGAGAACTATTAATACTTTTTTCAATAATACATACCATTATTAACCAAGAATCTTTTTGCCAAATTTAAGAATTTTTTGCTTAACTAATTTGTTGAATCCATAATAAAACTTCGACGGGATACTCAATACACCATACAAATTTGTAGGGAACGCAAAAGATGGCTCGAAGTAACAATTGACAGTGCAGCCCTGGCAAAAATCAAATTTCCCTTCTCTCCTTTTAAACTCAAGAAGCTCGTGCGATATTCTTATTTCCTTAATTGGTCGATCAATTAAAATTCTTTTAAAGCCAAAGTGATAGCAGGGTAAAATTATTTCATTTTCAGGCGAGATTACAATTACTCTTGAAACAGCTTTACACAAAGGATTATTTATATCATTTCCGCCTCTTCTTCTCAGCTCCAAGAATGATGAATTAATATAAATATCCGGATTATCCTCAGTGAATTCCTCTATGAAATCTACTGCTTCCATTGAGAGTCCATCATTACCAAAGTAAGAAAACACCGGATTTACTATTAAAACTAATTCATTCTTTTTTGCTAAATCATACATTGCCGGCAGTTTCTTGTAAGTATCATTAGTAACTGTAAATAAAATGTCTGGATACTCACCGATACTTTTTGCAATACGAATAGAATTCATAACTGCATCATAGCATTTTACTCTTCTGATCCTGTCGTGCTCTTCTTCATCTGGCGAGTCTAATGAAAAATGGAGGAGATTTACGTTTCCTGCAAGTCTCTCGGCAAATTTTGAATAGAGAAGACAATTTGTAGTAATACTTGTTTGCATTTTTAATTTTTTAGCCTGCTCAACATAACGATGAACATTTTTGTGAAGAAGAGGTTCACCTCCGGTAAAATCAATGAATTTGACACCAAGTTGTCTTATTTCATTTAAGTTACGAAACACATCCTCATCTTTTGCAAATCCAGTTTTATTTAAATCGGTGGATGAGCCGAAGTGACAAAATTCGCAATCTGCATTGCAGCGATAGGTTAAATAATAATTACATAGAAGAAGCATTAATACTTACGTTCTTTCCAAACGACCTTTTTATCAAATGCTACAAGGACCGGAAGAATTAAAACATAAATTGTGAAATAGATTTCAAATGAAATAAAATATTTCAGCTGCTTAGAAATTCCGAATCGCTTGATAGGTATAAGAATAAAAATCAAATCACTAAAAATTTTTAAGATCATCAGAGATAGCGTTAACACGGACCCAAAAAATATTTGAGATATAAAAAGTAAATGAGCAAGAAATCCCCAAGCCATGACAAAGTATCCTGCGAATTTGCTATCAAGCCCGCCGGTTCCCCATCGATGTTTCTGCCTGTACAGCGTTCTAAAGTCAATGCAAGGTTCTGAAATGTTTAATGCACTTAAAGCT
>CAZNDS010000039.1:0-10663 GCA_964571865.1 uncultured Ignavibacteriaceae bacterium
CAACTCAAAGAAGAAAAAGTAAATCAAAATGTTTCGAAACAGCATCTATTATTTAGGCGGAATAATCATTTTTGTTTTCGGAATGTTCATTTATGGCATCGTATCCAACTGGCGTGAGGTCGAATTGAGAGATGTTCTGCACGAAAAAAAAATCTCGGAAGGTTTTCATCCTAAACTGGTTGTGAATAAAATTGACTATAAACTTCACCTTTATGCGGATACGATTTTAGTAAAGACGTATGATGTCGTTTTCGGAGGGAATCCGAAATATCACAAACAAGACAGCGAGGATAGATACACTCCAAAAGGACACTATATCATTTGCGATAAAAAAAATACTACCGGTCTCGGAAAAACTTTAGTTTTAAATTATCCAGCACTTCAGGATGCTGAATATGGATTGAAAAATAATTTAATTTCTAATAAAGAATATTTATTAATTCAAAAAGCATATAACAACGGAACTTCTCCTCCAATGAATACTAAGCTTGGAGGAAACATTAAAATTCATGGGAATGGTAAATTTGATCTCATCCTTAGAAATTTACCTTTCATATTGAATTGGACTAATGGCAGTATCGCCGTAAACAACAGGGAAATAGAGGAGCTTTATAATGTTTGTCCAATCGGGACAGAAGTTATTATTTATTAGTCTTGCAATCGTTTTTCTTTTCGGCTGCAAATCTGAAAGAGAAGACCCGGTCAAAATTATTTCCGGAGGGGAATTAGAATCCAAGTTTGAAAAACTTGAAGGAAATGATCTATTGAATGAAGCTTCTTTACTTCTCGGTGAAGATGTATTTTTTGCTTCGTTGGATTTTTATATTGACTCAAAGGAAAAGTCACTTGCGGTTATTTCAACTGAGAAAAAAAATCGGACAACTTATGGTGTAAAATTTGCACTTGTTGAATTCTCCGACCAGCTTGCAGAAATAAAATTCAGCACTGATTTCCTAGATGGAATTAAAGAAACTTCAGATTTTGGACTCAAAGAATTTCACGAACCGAACCGATCGTTATTATTTTATAACAGTCGTTCGTCATTTGTCGGCTCAGGCGGTGGAGAATTATTTTTATATTTATTTGAGGTTAAAACTGGTGAACTATTCAGCTTCTATTTTATTGAAGAGAATCAGAAAATAAAACTTGAACTCTCGGAGAATTTAAAAGAAATTCAAAATATTTTATTGAAAGATTGGCTCTTCACAGAGGGACAAAAGATAATTCCTGAAATTTATACACATAAGGGGAGTGAATCATATGTTACAAAATAATTTGAATCCCAACTCATCCTGGAGCGGTAAGTTTTGATTAATCTGAGGAAAAATGACCGAATAATTATTCTGATTATCGCACTTTTTGTTTTCCCGCACTTTTCCTTTTCTCAGGATGAGGAAAAAAAATTCGAACTTAAAGAAATTCAATTCGAAGGAAATGAGTTCGCATCCTCAAGTTTATTGAAAAGTATAATCCTTTCCAAAGAAACGCCAAACTGGCTATGGAAGTTTTTAAACTCATTTACAAATTTGGGAAAAGAACCAGTCTATTTCGATTCAACTTTTATTCAAACGGATTTAAGAATATTAAAATCATTTTACGCAGACAACGGCTACTTTCGTGCAGAAATTCAATCGAGTTTCTCATTAGATTCAACAGAACAAATAGCAGCTTTAAAATATTTTTTAATTGAAAATATCCGGAACAGAATTTCATCTTACAAATATTATGGTTTGAAAAAAGAAGTTATCGGTGAGTGGCTGTTAAATAAAATAATTGAAGAAAGAACGATTAATGTTGATGTTCCATTCTCCAGAGACATGATTGAAGCTGATGTTTTTAGGATCTTAAATGAGTTGAAGAGTTATGGCTTCATGCTGGCGGAAAGGGGAAGTACAATTGTAACTATAGACACTGTTACAAATTCTATATCTGTAGAGACATATTTCAATCCTGGCAAATACTTCAGCATTTCAAACGTAACAGTTGAGAGGCAAGGCATTGGAAAGGATTTTGTTGATGATGAACTCCTGGTAGATCTAGTTGATATAAAAAGCGGTGAAAGGTATAACAATACTCAGATTAGTGAGGCACAATTACGATTATATCGAACAGGACTTTTTTCGTCAGCATTAATTAATAGTGTTATTTCCGATACTCTTAATGGAACGGTTCCATTAAATATCAGTGTTGATATCGGTAAAATAAATGAATTAGGTCCTGAAGTTCTATTGAATAATCAATCAAGTACATTCAATGTCGGTTTAGGATTGAATTATACGAGGAAAAATCTTTTTGGCGGAGCTAGAAAATTCACAGTTCGAACAGAAGTTTTATCTCAAGATATATTAAATGTAAATTTTAAAAATGTTTTTGGAACAGAAGGATTAAAAGACAGCTCGGTTCTCGGCGGTGCATTGATTGTTGCCGGAATTGAACAGCCGTACCTTCTAAGTAAATCGATTTCAGGGAAGCTAGAATTTTTTGGTGCAGTCGAGCAGCAGAAGTTCTATAGATATTATACACTCGGTTCCAAACTTGGACTTACATTCGAATCGCCGCAATATGTATTCTTTAACAACTACAAAACCTACTTGACTTATGAATCAATCGATGTTGATCTCAGAGCTTCTCTTGTTCGCGAGGTTATAATTGGATTGTTAACCTATTTGAATTATCCTATACCTAATGATTACCTAATTGACGAATTGGTTGAAGAATTCCAATCTGCTTTACATCAATCGAATATCATACTTGGAGTTGATTTGTTTTCTAACCATGCGAATGATCTTTTCTCTCCAACAAAGGGATATAATCTTCAACTTTCGCTTGAATATGCCGGGCTCCTTCCATTCATGAAAAATTTATTTAGCACTGTTAAAGATGAAAACGTTCAGTATTATAAGATAAATTTTATTACTTCATTTTATACGAATCCATGGAAACCGAGTCTTGGTGGACTTGCATATAAAATGCGTCTTGGATACATGCATAAATTCGATGGAGCAAAATCAATTTCTCAGAATAAATTGTTTCATTCAGGCGGAAGTAACAGTGTGCGCGGGTGGAGAGCTAGAGGACTTGGTCCATCTGTAACCTACGTTCATACCTTAGGAAAAGTAGCCACAATTGATGAACTAGGAGGTCAATTTATTTTTGAGGGTTCAATCGAATCACGTAATCGAATAATTGGAGATTTTGGCTCTGCAGTATTTGTTGATTTTGGTAATACTTGGGACAACATCAAGGTTCCGCGATTAAATGAAATCGCTGTAGCTGTTGGAACTGGGATTCGATATTACAGTTCATTCGCACCGTTCAGGCTCGATTTCGGTGTGCAATTATACGATCCTTACAGCAGAAAATTTATTTTTGATAGAACCTTCTTCAAAGGATTTCAAATTCATTTTGGAATTGGTGAGGCATTTTAATGAATATCGGTTTGTGCAAATCATGGTAAATTATTCCAGAATCAATATTTTTATTTCATCATTTATAGTTGTAATTCAGACTTCTATTTTGTTTCCACAAACAATAGAAGTCGAGGACACATTTTTGAAGAAAAAAATTGAAGATAAAATTAGCATTAATTATTCTTCATTTAAAATGCTGCAGGAAAAAAATTCAAACTTTGAATACGTCAATTCAAACTATCGTTATTCAATATATCATCCATTTAATTTATTTTCTTCAGAAATTAAGGCCGGTTATCATTTTGAGGCGGGATTTTATTATTCTCTTAACAGTGAAGACGAAATTAATCTTCTCATAAATTTTATTCCTTACTACAGTGTAGGTCCAGATTTAATGTTATTTAAATATTTTCATCTGAGTTCTCAATTTGTAACTGCAGTCTATTTCTCCGCAGATGGATTTAATGCATTACCTTATATTGGTTTAAGCTTGGGCATTATTTTTCCAATTTCGAAAAGGATAGAATTAAAGACTCAGATTAATAGGAATAGTGTCGCAAGTCGGGGGCATTCCACCGAATTTTTGGTCATTTCTATTGGATTATCACTCATATTATGATTGAGTAGCTACTAAAGATTTTCTACTGAAGTTCAATTTTCGCATGGAAGACGTATATGCGAAAACTCAATTCATTCAAATACGTTAAATTTTATTGCTTGCAATGATGAATAAACCCCGATCAATATTCTTAAACCGTATTACTCTATAAAAATTAAAGCACTGCTTATTGTAAAATAACCTTGAATCCCGAAAGTAATTTTCGTATGATTGTACGTTGAATTTGCCCTTAAAGGGCAATTTTTTTATGTATGTACGTTTAGATAAGATTAAAGAGATTTCAACTCCGATTTTAGATGAGAATGATGCCTTCCTAATTGAACTTAAGCATCTCAGAGAAAAAGGATTTGATAAATATCTATTTTTTATTGATAAAGAGACCAATTTAACAATCGAAGATTGTTCAACAATAAGCAGATTGCTTGAGAAATCGCTGGTTGAAGAAAACGTGATTGCTGAGAATGATCAAATTGAAGTCTCTTCACCAGGAATTGATAAACCATTGAGGTTCTTGAGGCAATTTCAAAAGCATATCAATAAAAAGTTCTCTATTACATTCATGGATAACGACGTTAAGAAAACGCAGGAGATGAAGCTGGTTGGAGTGAATGAAGACACGCTGACTTTCGAGCTAAATCAAAACGTCAAAGAAATTAAGTTTAGTAATATTGTATTCGCCAAGACTTTAATAAGTTTTAAATAAAAGGAAAATCACTTTATGAATTACGATATCGTTGAATCCTTTGCTCATATGGTCAGAGAAAAGAGCATGGATAAGGACGTGCTTGCAGGTATTATCGAGGAAATATTTTCCACCTTGATGAAAAAGAAGTACGGGCAAGAGGCTCAGTTTGAAGTTGTTGTCAATCTTGATAAAGGTGAGATTGAAATATTTTTAGAAAGAGAAATCGTTGAAGAAGTTACAGACCCGAATCTTCAAATTTCACTCGAAGAAGCTGTGAAAAAAAGTGGTGAAGATTTTGAAGTTGGTGACATCTTTCCGGAAGAAATTAAATTAAATGATTTTGGACGAAGATTAGTCAATCTCGCTAAACAGACGCTTAGTCAAAGATTGAGAGAAGTAGAAAAAGACATAGTTTATAATGAATATTCTCAATTGGTTAATGAAATTGTGATCGGTGATATTTACCAAATAAGGCGTGAAGACATTCTTGTTAACCACAATAAAAATGAACTTGTGATGCCAAGAGTCGATCAAATTCCAAAGGAAAGATATCGTAAGGGAGATACAGTTCGTGCAATCATAAAAGAAGTCAACAAAGATCAACGCGGGCCCAAAATCGTCATTTCCCGCAGTGATGATAAATTTCTAGCAAAACTATTTGAGCTTGAAATACCGGAAATATATGATGGTATCGTCGAAATAAAATCAATTGCAAGAGAACCCGGCGAAAGAGCAAAAGTTGCTGTTATCTCAAATGATGATCGGATTGATGCGGTTGGTGCATGTGTCGGTATGAAGGGTGTAAGAATCCATTCAATTGTTCGTGAACTAAGTAATGAAAACATTGACGTTGTCCACTACTCTGAAAATTTAGAAACATTTATTCGACGTGCATTATCACCAGCGAAAATTAAAAATATTGAAATCAACGAAGAAGAAAAGAAAGCCACTATTTGGGCGGATGCAGATCAAGTTTCGTTAATTGTTGGACGAAATGGACAAAATATCAGACTGGCGATGAAGTTAGTCGGTGTTCACATTGATGTCATCCGTGAAGAAAAACCGATCGAAGAATATGAAGTTGATATTGAATTGATCGACTTCAAGCAAGAACTCGGTGAAGAAGTTTATGATAAACTTATTAATGCTGGATATGATACGGCCATTGATGTTTTGAAAGCTGGGATGGATGCGGTTAAAGAAATAGAAGGCTTTGATGAAGATAAAGTCGCTGAAATATTCAGTATCTTAAAAGAAGGTTTTGAAGAGTAATCCAAATTAGGAACTATAATGTCTAAAGAGACTAAAAAAGATAAATACGCAATTTATAAAATAGCTTCCGAGCTAAATATATCGAAAGAACATCTTCTAGACTATCTAACAAACAAAAGCGTGGAAGTAAAAAGCCATGTATCTAAAGTGGATGAAGGTGTTTATCAAGACATTATAAGTCATTTTAAGAAAGATAAGGACATTGCCGATAAGCATCAGAAAAAGTGGGATGCGTTCAAAAAGAAACATGAAGAAATTGATCAGAAGGAAAAGAAGGGAAAGAAAAAAGAAGAAGATCTAAAAGAAGAGACTGTCGAGCTGACTTATACGGTCACTGAAAAAACTGAGATTGAAGAACCCGAAACTCAACAGATTGTTGAGATACAAACTCCATCCGAAACCGAACTACCTCCTTCAGAAGAAAAAATTATTGAGGAAGAGATTTTACCCGGTGATATCGCAGCAGAAATAGCCGGCGAATCAACTCCCACAGCTATTGAAGAGCAAATTGAGACAATCCTTGAAGAACCAGTTATTGAAGACAAAATAGAAACTGAGATCAAAGCGGCTGATGAAGAGATTAAAAAAGAAGTGGTTGAAGAAGAAATTAAATCCGAGGTCGCAGCCACTTCGATTGCAGCGCTCAAACGAAATAAAAAGAGTTTGAAAATAGTTGGAAAGATCTCTCTCGACGGTAAAGAACAGAAGGGAGATGAAAAGACTGCAAAAGAAGCAACTACTGAAAAGGATGAGAAGAAAGTTAAACGTCCTAAGAAAAAGCGGCTGCGTGAAGATCTGAAAAAAATGAAGCAGGAAGAAGATCCTGTAAAAGCTAAACGTGTTAAAAGGATTAAAGGAAGAGATGTTGATGAGAAGGCAGTCGATGAAGCTATCAAAAGGACCAAAGAATCAATGGATGTTTCGGCAACTTCTTCAAGAACTGCGATAAAGAAGAAAAAGAAAAAAGAAAAGCAGGAAGAAATTAAACAGCAGCACGAAAAAGAATTATCAGAGAAAAGTATACTTCGTATTTCAGAATTTGTGAGTGTTTCTGAATTAGCAAATTTGATGAATGTATCTGTTGCAGAAGTTATTACAAAGTGTATGACTTTCGGATTGATGGTATCAATTAATCAAAGACTAAACAAGGACACCATTACATTGGTTGCCGATGATTTCGGATTTGATGTTGATTTCCAAGAGGAGTATATAACAGCCAAGATTGAAGACTTAGAAGATTCTCTGGAATTTTTAGAAACCAGACCTCCCGTTGTAACAATTATGGGCCATGTCGATCATGGCAAAACCTCGCTTCTTGATTATGTCCGAAACTCTCAAGTAGTTGCCGGCGAAGCTGGCGGAATCACTCAGCACATCGGTGCATATAAAGTCGCTCTCGAAAGCGGAAAAGAAATAGCCTTTTTAGATACACCCGGTCACGAAGCATTTACAGCAATGCGTGCACGCGGCGCAATGATAACTGATATAGTTATTCTTGTGGTTGCAGCCGATGACAGCGTTATGCCGCAGACAATCGAAGCAATAAATCACGCGCAAGCTGCAGGTGTACCAATCATTATTGCTATAAATAAGATTGATAAACAGGCAGCTAATTCGAAAAGAATCCGGCAGCAATTGGCCGATAAAAATGTTCTTGTCGAAGAATGGGGAGGGAAGTATCAATCAGTTGAAATTTCTGCAAAGCATGGAAAAAATATCGACCTGCTTCTTGAAAAAGTTCTGCTTGAAGCGGAAGTTCTTGATTTGAAAGCCAATTCAAATCGATTAGCTCGCGGTCACGTAATTGAAGTAGAATTGGATAGAGGAAAAGGTGTTGTTACAACTATCTTAGTTCAAAAAGGGACGCTGAATATCGGAGATCCCTTCGTTGCAGGTGCGTCGTCAGGAAGAGTTCGAGCAATGTTCGACGAGAGAGGACATAAATTAAAATCCGCTTCACCATCTACTCCTGTTCAAATTCTCGGTTTCGATGAAATGCCTCAGGCAGGAGATGAATTTGTTGCAGTTGAATCTGATAGAATCGCTCGCAGTATTAGCACAGAAAGAATGCTGATTAAACGAGAGCAGGAATATCGGCTCGTTAAACATTTAACACTTGATGAAATCTCAAAGCAGATTAAAATTGGCGGTGTTAAAGATTTAAGAATTATTGTAAAAGGCGATGTCGATGGCTCTGTTGAAGCACTTGCAGATTCACTTTTGAAAATTTCTACCGAAGAAGTCAAAGTGAGCGTTATTCATAAAGGAGTCGGTGCAATTGTAGAATCTGATGTTTTACTTGCAGCAGCTTCTCAGGCTATCATTGTTGGTTTTCATGTTAGGCCAAACTTGAATGCTCGAAAATTAGCCGAAACAGAAAAAATTGATATTCGGCTTTATAATATTATTTACAACGCAATAAACGAAATAAGGAGCGCCGTTGAAGGAATGCTTTCGCCTGAAGTTTCTGAAGAAATTACTTCGACTGTTGAAGTTCGTGATGTCTTTAAAATTTCAAGAGTGGGCACAATTGCAGGTTGTTATGTTCAAGATGGAAAAATTCATCGGAACAATAAAATTAGATTAATTCGTGAAGGTATCGTAATCTACGATGGAAATATTGATACGTTAAAAAGATTCAAAGATGATATTAGAGAAGTTGAAAATGGAAAAGAATGCGGAATTAAAATTGAAAATTTCAACGATGTAAAAGTTGGCGATATAATTGAATCTTATAAAATGACTGAAAAGAAGAGAACATTAGAGAATGTCGGTAAGAACTGATAAGGTTAGTGAACTAATAAAAAAAGAGATCAGCATGATTCTTCTGAAAGATCTTAGCGATCCCGCATTGGGCTTTGTTACGATCACATCTGTGAAAATTTCACCTGATCTTAGGAACGCAAAAATTTATATCAGTGTGTTTGATAAAGATCTTCGGGGAAATGCTCTCGATCATTTAAATAATGCGAAGGGACATGTTCGGACAAAACTTGCTTCACGCTTGCATCTCAAACATACTCCGGAACTAAATTTTTTTATTGATGAAACGCTCGACTATGTTGAAAACATTGAAAACTTGATTAAGGAAATTCATAAGAATGATAACCAATCAGACGTATGATTTCAATAATATCGATTTTCAAAAAGGGGAAGTAATTCTGATAGACAAACCGTTGGATTGGACTTCTTTCAATGTTGTGGATAAGATAAGAAAAACGATTAAAGTAAAAAAAGTTGGACATACTGGAACGCTCGATCCAAAGGCAACTGGTTTATTGATTCTTTGTACGGGCGCAAAAACGAAGACAATATCTTCATATCTTGATTTGACAAAAGAGTACACAGGAAAAATGTTCCTTGGAAGAACAACGCCAACAATGGATTCTGAATCAATCGATGAAGCAACCGAACAGATGGATACTCAGAATATAGATAAAGAATTGGTTGAGAAGATTGCACAAAGATTTGTTGGCGAAATAGAACAAGTCCCACCAAGTTATTCAGCGATTTGGGTTGATGGCAGACGTGCATATAAACTCGCCCGAAAGGGTAGAGAAGTTAAGCTCGAACCTCGAAAGATTATAATTGATAAATTCAAAATCACCGATTATGAGGAGCCATTCGTTTCATTTGAAATAAGCTGTTCAAAAGGAACCTATGTTAGAAAAATTGCTTCTGATTTCGGAGAAAAATTGGGATGCGGTGCATTTTTGTTTGAATTGAGGCGTACGAAAATTGGACAATATGATATTAACGATGCAATAAATATTGATAAATTCCAAGACCTATTTGTAAATAGAGTGAATTGATGAATATATTTCACGACATATCTGAAGTAAAAAAAGATCCAAAAACCGTTGTTACAGTTGGTACTTTTGACGGTGTTCATCTCGGACATCAAAAGATTATTAATGAATTGCTATTCAGATCGGTCGATGCGGCAAAAAGAAATTTCATTGTAACCTTTGAACCTCATCCCAGACTTGTTCTTGGAGTCGTTCATGATGTTCAAATTCTGACTACGCTTGACGAAAAGCTAAAATATTTTCAGCCGCACTCAGTTCAAAATGTTTTAGTCCTCAAGTTTACTAAAGAGTTCTCTCAGTTAAATTTCAGAGATTTCATTGTGAAATATCTTGTTGACGGAATTGGGATGTCGGAAATCGTGATTGGACATGATCATCAGTTTGGAAAAAACCGAGAGGGAAATGCAAAAGCTCTTAATGAGGTTGGTAAGGAAAATGATTTCAAGGTAACACAGGTTCCACCTTTCTCCGTTGACGAGACCTCAGTAAGCAGCACAAAAATCAGAAGGGCTTTGCAAGAAGGAAATATTCAGCGAGCAAATTCATTTTTGGGTAGAGAGTATGAATTAAGGGGTAATGTTGTGCGGGGAATTAAACGTGGAACTGAAATTGGATTCCCAACTGCAAATATAAGTCTCTTGAATAGAACTAAAATTGCACCCAAAAGGGGAGTATACTTTGTAGAGATTGATGTCCGTGGGAAAAAATATTTCGGGATGATGAACATTGGTTTTCGCCCGACTTTCAATAGTGCCAGCGAAATGACATTAGAAGTGCATATCTTTTATTTCAATGAAAATATTTACGATGAGGAGATCAATATTAAGTTTATTGATAGAATTCGAGATGAACAAAAATTTGACTCAGT